>CAZSDX010000017.1:0-27830 GCA_964605685.1 uncultured Polyangiaceae bacterium | reverse complement strand
GGACCGGCGTGCGTCAGGCAGCGGCGCGCGTCAAGCGCGGGCCGCGCGCCGCCGCGGAGGCGGCGCGCGGGGGCTCGCTCAGCTCCGGACGACCTCGACCTTGAAGGTCGCGTTGATCTCGGCTGCGAGGTGCGCGGATACCTCGTGGGTGCCGAGGGACCGGATGGGCTCCTTGAGGAGGAGCTTGCGGCGGTCGATCACGTGGCCAGCCTCGGCGAGGGCGGCGGCGATGTCCTTGGCGGTGACGGAGCCGTACATGCGGTCGTCGGCACCGACGGCGCGCTTGATGGTGACGGTGACACCGCCCAGCTTGGAGGAGACCTGCTCGGCCTCGGCGCGGGCCTTGGTGGCCCGGGCGAGGGCCTCGCGCTTCTCGTGCTCGAGGCGGGCCACGTTCTTCTCGGTGGCGTAGACCGCCAGCGAGCGGGGCACGAGGAAGTTACGGGCGAAGCCGGGGCGGACGCGCACCAGCTCGCCGCTCTTCCCGAGGTTCTTCACGGGTTCGCGGAGAACAACCTGGATGTAAGCAGCCATGACTCACTTGTCCTCGCCATCAGAATTGTCGACCAGGTCCGGGTTGAGGTTCACCTCGGAGTCGATGTCGTCGTAGTCGTCGTAGTCGTGGTCGCGGCGGCTGGCGCGGCGCTCCTCGGGGGGATCGACGAAGCCAAGGAGGCGCTCCTTGGAGTCATCCTTCTCCTCCTCGGTGGGCAGCTCGAGGCGGGTAAACTTGGTCTCCTCGGGGTCGACGGCGACGCTGTCGACCAACACGTCGCTGCGCAGCAGCACCGTCTGGTGGCGGATCACCGTGTCGAGGAGGCGCAGGTTCCGCTCCAGCTCCTTGACCAGGGCGCCGCCGCCCAGGTACCGCACGTAGGTGTACACCCCGCGCTTGTGGCGGTTGATCTGGTAAGCCAGCTTGCGGCGGCCCCAGTTCTCGACCTTGAGCAGCTTGCCCTTCTCGCGCTCGATGACCTCGTTGATGCGGGTGGCGACGCGCTCGGCGGCGTCCGGATCGATGTCGGAGCGGAGGATGTAGATCGTTTCGTACTCGCGCGCTCGGTTTGCGGGCGCGGTGGTCATGACGGCCATGCGTTCACCTTCGGACTTCTGGCCCCCAGGACAGCGCCAGGGAGCAGGTTCCAGCAAAGAGGGGCGAGCGATATAGCTTCCTGCGGGGCGGCGCGCAACCCCTCTCTTGCCCCGTCGGCGCCCTGGACGGGTTCATTTTTTCCGCGCGTTGTGCCGGTTCATGGCCCCCGCCGGGCCCAGCTCGACCACCTCCCGGAGGATGTCGGCTGCCTGCTCGCAGAGCGCCGGGACCCGGGGGCGCTCCTCCGGATCGAAGCGGGCAAGCACGTAGTCAGCCACGTCGCGGAAGGCCGGAGGGGGGCGGCCGATGCCGAGGCGAACCCGGAGGAAATCGGGGGAGCCCAGGCGCTCGATCAGGCTCCGGAGGCCGTTGTGGCCCGCATGCCCGCCCCCCTGCTTGAGGCGGATCTCCCCGAAGGGAAGATCCAGCTCGTCGTGGAGCACAACGACGGCGGAGACCGGCACCTTGAAGAAGGCCGCCGCCGGCTGGACGCTCTGCCCCGACAGGTTCATGAAGGTCTGGGGCTTGAGCAGCACCAGCTCCTCCGATCCGAGGCGGGCCCGGGAGAGCTGGGCGGAGAATTTCTCGCGGAAGGGCTCGGCGCCCAGGCGAGCGGCGAGGGCGTCGACGGCGAGGAAGCCGAAGTTGTGCCGGGTGTCGGCGTAGCGGGGGCCCGGGTTGCCCAGGCCAGCGACCAGGAACATGACAGGGGCCCCCGGCGATCGGCTTAACTTCTTCTTGGCGGCAGGAGCAGGAGCAGCCGCAGCCTTGGCGGCGGGAGCGGCCTTCTTGTCGTCCTTCTTGGCGCCCGCGGCGGCCGGCGCGGCAGCCGCTGCGCTCTCCTCGACCTTCTCCTTCTCGGGGGCGATGATGGCGGCGATGGTCTGCTCCGGAGGCAGGCGTACCGAGACGCCCTCGGGGAGCTTGAGGTGGGAGGTCTTGACCGCCTCGTTGACGTTCACGTTGGTGATGTCGTGGTCGATCTTGACCGGGATCTTCTCCGGCAGGCACCGGATCGGCAGGGTGCGGTAGACCACCCGTAGGGTACCGCCCGCGGTGACGCCGACAGCTTTGCCGGAGGTAGAGAAGGGAACCTCGACGTCGACCTCGCGGTCGAGGGCGATCTGGATGAAGTCGACGTGGGTAAGCTCGCGGGTCACCGGGTGGTAGGAGTAATCCTGGACCAGCACCGTGAGCGCCGGTTGACCCTCCAGCCCGAGCTCGATGACCGAGTTCTTGCCGTGGGGGCTCTTGAGGGTCGACAGCAGCGCCTTGGGCGAGATCGACAGCGTGACGCTGGGCAGGGCCTTGCCGTAGGCGACCGCCGGGATCTTGCCTTCACGGCGCAGGCGGGCCGCCGGTCCTTTGCCGGTTTCGTTGCGGGGAAAAGCTTGAATTTTGGTGATTTCCATGGAGGCAGCCTCCGGGGTGTCGCCCTCTGCGCGGCGATAGGAGGGCGTGCGCTGTAGCAGAGGCGCCGCCCCCTGGGAAGGGCTCACGCAAAAAGAGAGCTCACGGAGTCGTTGTGGTGGATGCGCCGGATGGCCTCCGCTAGCAGGGGGGCCACGCTGAGCTGGCGGATCTTGGGGCAGGCGCGGGCCCCCGGCGACAGGGGCATGGTGTTGGTCACCACCAGCTCGGCGATGGGCGACGCGGCGATGCGCTCCACTGCGGGCCCGGAGAGCACCGGGTGCGCCGCGCACACCACCACGCTGGTCGCCCCCTTGTCCACCAGCGCCCGGGCGGCGTTGCAGATCGTCCCGGCGGTGTCCACCAGGTCGTCGACGATCACGCAGTCCCTGCCGTCCACCTCCCCGATCAGGTGCATCACCTCGCTGACGTTGGCCCGCTCCCGCCGCTTGTCGATGATCGCCAGCCCCGCGTTCAGCCGCTTCGAGTAGGCCCGCGCCCGCTCCACGCCGCCTGCGTCCGGCGACACGAACACCGCGTTGTGGTCGTACTTCCGCCGCAGATACTCGTTCAGGATCACCGGCATCGCGTACAGGTTATCGAAGGGGATGTTGAAGAACCCCTGGATCTGCCCCGCGTGCAGGTCGATGGAGACCACCCGGGTGATCCCCGCCGTCGTCATCAGGTCCGCGCACAGCTTGGCGCTGATCGGCGTCCGCGGTGCCACCTTCCGATCCTGCCTCGCGTAGCCGTAGTACGGCACCACCGCGGTGATCGACCCCGCCGACGCCCTCTTGAGCGCGTCCGCCATGATCAGCAGCTCCATCATCGACTCGTTCACCGGCTTCGACGTGGGCTGGATGATGTACGTGTCCACGCCCCGGACGTTCTCGTTGATCTCGCAGAACGTCTCGCCGTCCGCGAAATGCGAGATCCGAAGCTCGCCCAGGCGCATGCCCAGGTGCTTGGCGATCTCGTCAGCGAGCTCGGGGTTGGCCGTACCGGAGAAGACGCACACGCGGTGGAACGACGACATCTCTCACCTCTTCTGGGCTGACGCGACGCGGCAGGTAGCAGCCCCGCCCGGGGTTGTCAACGAGACCCTGGACCTCCCGTCTCGCTGGAATTTTCCTTGTTTCCTCCGGATTCGGAAAAATCGGTCGCCGGGGCCGTTGCAAGGCGCCACCGCGGAAGCAAGCTGAGCGAACCATGTCGAAGCCCGGTACCGCTGCTGTCCTCTCCTTCCTCATCCCCGGCGTCGGCCAGATCTACAACGGCTCCTTCCTCCGGGGCATCTTCTGGCTCATCATCACCCCCGGCTTCTGGGTGGGTTCGGGCGGCTTCCTCGGGTGGGTCTGCCACCTGCTCAGCGCCTACACCGCCTACCGCTTCGCCGAGGGGACCCTCAACCGCCGGCTCCCCGTCTGAGCAACCCGCCCGAGGCGCGGCATCGAAGGGGCGATGCCGCAGGTTTTCCAGCCTTCTTCCCGGGGCTCCTCGCTCCCACTGGCGCCGCGTCTCGATCGAGACCCGCGGCTCCGCGTCCTCGCCGCCGGAGACCCCCACCACCAGGGCTCTTTCGTGCTCTACTGGCCCCAGCTCGCCCGCCGCGCCGACGGCAACGCCGCCTTCGAGCTGGCCATCGCCGAGGCCAACGCCCGCCGGCTTCCTCTCGCCGTCTACGAGGCGCTCCGGGTCGACTACCCCCACGCCTCCGACCGGCTCCACGCCTTCGTCCTCGAAGGCGCCTGCGCGGAGGCTCCCCGCTACCGGCGCCGGGGCGCTGCTCACGCCTTCTTCCTGCCTCGCAGCCGCGAGGAGGCTCGTGGGATCCTCCTTGCCCTCGCCCGCCAGGCGGCGCTGATCGTCACCGATGATTTCCCCGCCTTCGTCGCCCCGCGGCAGCTCGCCGCCCTGGCGCGCAGGGCGCCGTGTCCGGTCTGGGCCTTCGACGACAACGCCGTCGTCCCGCTGGCGCTGCTGGCGCCGGAGCAGTACGCCGCCCGCACCCTCCGCCCCCGGGTCGACCGGCTGCTGGACGCGTGGTTTCGGCCTCTTCAGGAGGGAACCTGCGAGGCGGGGCCCGCGTCGGTGGACTGGCCCTTCGCCCCGCTGCCCCTGGGGGGGCTCGACCGCCCGGCGATCCGTGCGCTCGTTGCCTCGCTGCCCATCGATCACGGCGTACCGCCGGTGGAGCTCCGGGGAGGGAGCGAGGAGGCGCGGCGTCACCTCGCGGATTTCCTCCGGGGCAGGCTGGCGAGGTACCCGGAGCACAACCACCCGGACGAGGCGGTCACCACCGGGCTCTCGCCGTACCTCCACTTCGGGATGATCGGCGCCCGGGAGGTGGCCCTCGCCGTCCGGGAGGCCCGCGCCCCGGCCGCCGCCCGCGACGCCTTGCTGGAGCAGCTCCTGGTGCGGCGCACCCTGGCCTTCAACTTCGCCCGGGAGAACCCCGCCCACGCCACCTTCGGCGCCCTGCCGGGGTGGGCGAGGGACACGCTGCGCGAGCACCAGGGCGACCCGAGGCCGCACCTCTACACGCGGCAGCGGCTGGAGGAAGCGGCGACCGACGATCCGGTGTGGAACGCCGCCCAGCGGGAGCTGCGGGCCACGGGGCTCATCCACAATTACCTCCGGATGCTCTGGGGCAAGAGCGTGCTCGCCTGGAAGGCGAGGCCCGAGGAGGCCTTCGAGGATCTGGTGTACCTCAACGACCGCTGGGCCCTCGACGGGCGCGACCCCAACTCGTACACGAACATCCTGTGGTGCTTCGGCAAGCACGACCGGCCCTGGGGTCCGCGGCGACCGATCTTCGGCACGGTGCGGTACATGAGCACCGCGGCGGCGCAGAAGAAGCTACGGATGGCGCGCTACCTGGAGCGGTGGGGCCAGGCGGGGGCAATCACGGAGCGCAGGTGAGGGTGGTGGGGTCGCAGCGGCGTCCGGTGGAGGAGCAGTCGACAGCGGCGGAGGCGCCGCTCATGCACCAGCGCAGCACCGGGCCGTCGCAGCGCCCTGGGCGATCCTCGGGAGGGCAGGGGGACCGGGCCAGCGGCGAGGCGCAGTCGGAGCAGTCCCCCCAGCGCCCTCGCTCCGGGTGGCGCTCGAAGAATTCCTGGAGGGAGAGCCCGCGGGAGGCGAGCTCCCTGGCCAGGGATTTCCCGACGTAGCGCTGGTGCCAGGGCTCGTGGCGGAACCCGGTCTGACGCTCCTTGCCCGCGGGGTAGCTGGTGGTGAAGCCGTGGGCCGGGGCCCGCTCCCGCAGGAAAGCCTCGGCGGAGTCGTCCGGGTAGTCCAGGTCCACCGCCAACCCAAGCTCGTGCTCGCTGTGGCCGGGGCGGGCGAAGCGCCCGTGCTCGCGGCTGCCGACAAAGAGGCGCTCCTGCTCGGCGTGGCTCCGGTGAGCGCCGCCGATCCGGAGGGAGAGGCCCCGGTCCGCAGCCTCCCGCAGGAGCGCCCGGAGCGGCGGCTGGGCGTCTCGGTCGACGCGAAAGGGGCCGGAAGGGGCGAGGTTCCCCTGGGCGTCGATCCGGACGAGGCGCCCGGGGGGAGGGCCGGCGCAGGGGGTGAGGCAGCGGGCAGGATCGACCCAGGGGAGGGGGGCCGGCGGCGGGGCGCAAGCCAGCCCCAGGGTCAGGAGCGCCAGCGATCCGTGAAGGCCCCGGGGAATCGTTGTTCCGGAAAAAACAGAATGGTACCTTCCTTGTGACATGGTTCAGCCAGCCCCTCAGGTCAGCGAATCCGGCATGCTGGCTGCAGGTATCCCGCGACCCGGGGAGGTGCTCGCCCACAAGTACCAGATCGAGCGCGTGCTGGGGATCGGCGGGATGGGGGTGGTGCTGTCGGCTGTCCACCTGCACCTGCAGCAGCGGGTGGCGATCAAGATGCTGCTGCCGGAGGTGGCCTCGAACCCGGAGGCGCTGTCGCGGTTCATGCGGGAGGCGCAGGCGGCCTCGTCGATCCGGAGCGAGCACGTGGCGCAGATCCTGGATGTGGGGACGCTGGAGGGGCCGGGCCTGCCGTACATGGTCATGGAGTTCCTCGACGGCCTGGATCTGGGCCAGTACCTGCAGCAGCGGGGGCGGCTGTCGATCCAGGATGCGGTGGATTACGTGCTGCAGGCGTGCGAGGCCATCGCGTATGCGCACCGGCTGGGGGTGGTGCACCGGGATTTGAAGCCGGCGAACCTGTTTCTGACGTACCGAGCGGACGGGCTTCCGCTGATCAAGGTCCTCGATTTCGGGATCTCCAAGGTGACGCAGGCCGGGGGAGGCGTGGCGCTGACGGCGACGTCCTTCGCCTTCGGGACGCCGCTCTACATGTCGCCGGAGCAGGTCCGCAGCGCCAAGTACGTCGATCCGCGTACCGACATCTGGGCGATGGGGGTCATCCTCCACGAGCTGATCGCGGGTCGTCCGCCCTTCGAAGGAGAGACCTTGACAGCGCTCTGCGCGGCGATCTCCGCCGACGCGCCGAGGCCGCTCCGACGGGATCAACCCGGGGCGCCGGAGGCGCTCGAAGCGGCGATCCTCCGGTGCTTGCAGAAGGATCCCGCGGGGCGCCACGCCTCGATCCTGGATTTCGCCGAGGCCATCGCCCCCTTCGGGTCCGCCGCAGCGGGGGCGCTGCTGGGCAGCATCGAGCGGATCGGCTCGGTGACGGTACCCAGCCTGCCGCGCCCCTCGGGGCCCTCCGTGGATATCCACGGCACCCACAGCTCCTGGGAGACCGGTCGCCTCCCGTCCTCGTCCTCTCGCCGCTGGATCGCCCTGGCCGTGGGGGCCACCCTGGGCGTGGGGTTGCTGGCGATCGGGGGGGTGCTCCTGTTGCGGCCGCCCCCGGCGCCGGAAGCGCCGGCGCTCGCCGTCTCCACCCCGGCCAGCGCGGTCGCCAGCGCGCCGCCTCCCGAGGCCGCGCCCTCCGCGAGCGCCCCCGTGGCCAGCTCTTCGTCCCCCGCGACACCCATCAAAACTCCCCCCCGACCGCCGCGCCCCGGAACCAAGAAAATTCGCACGGATGTCCAAGACGAACGTCGCTAGGCCCGCCGCGCTCGCGCTCCTCCTTGTACTCCAGGCGCCGCTGGCGCAAGGGGCACCGTCTGCAGCCGAGAAGGCGGAGGCAGAGGCGCTGTTCCAGGACGGCAAGAAGCTGATGGGCCAGAAGCGCTTCCCCGAGGCATGCGCCAAGTTCGAGGCGAGCCAGAAGCTGGATCCGGCGGGCGGCACGCTGCTCAACCTGGCCCTCTGCCACGAGGCGGAGGGGAGGCTGGCGACCGCCTGGGTCGAGTTCGGCGACGCGCTCTCCCAGGCGAAGCAGGACAAGAAGAACGACCGGATCAAGATCGCCCGGGAGCACCTGGAGAAGCTGGAGCCGAGGCTGCCGAGGCTGGTGGTGAAGCTGGCCGGTGGGGCGCCGCCGGGGCTGGTGGTGGAGCGCGACGGGGTGGCGATGAGCAGCGCGAGCTTCGGGACGCCGATCCCGGTGGACCCGGGGGAGCGGAGGGTCAAGGCGAGCGCGCCGGGGTTCTTGCCCGTGGAAGAGCGGATCTCCCTGGGAGAAGGGGAGACCAAGACGCTGACCTTGCCGGAGCTCTCCCCCGAGCCGCAGCCGGAGGTCCCCGCGGCGTCCTCGGCGTCGCCGCCACCGCCACCGCCGCCGCCCTCGAACCGCAAGACCCTGGCGTACATCGCGGGGGGGGTAGGTGTGGCGTCCCTGGCGGTCGGCGCGTTCTTCGGACTCCGGACGCTGAGCAAGAAAAGCGAGAGCGACAAGGAGTGCCCGAGCGCCAGCACCTGCTCGGCCCGGGGCGTCCAGGCCAACGAGGAGGCGTACACCGCCGCCACCGTCGCCAACCTTGGCGTGGGGCTGGGGGTCGTGGGGCTCGGCGCGGCGGCGTACCTGCTCCTCACGGCGAAGCCGGAGTCAAGCGCAGCCTCCTACCGGATCGCCCCGGCGCTGGGTCAGAACGGAGGAGGGCTGTGGATGCAGGGGCATTTCTAAAAAGCCTCTGGTAGCCTCGGCTCCGCTCATGAAGCTTCGTCGCTCCCTGCTGTCGTTGACGCTGGCGCTCTCCCTCCTCGGGCCGGCGCCTTCCGCCCTGGTGACCCACCGCGAGGCTCGCGCCGCGGACGACGAGGTCACCGCCAAGATCCGGACGATCTTCCAGGACGCTCTCCAGCTCGAAGCAGGGGGGAACTACGCCGGGGCGCTGGCGAAGTTCCAGGAGGTCGCCGCCATCAAGCGCACCCCCAACGTGCTGTTCCATATCGCCTTCTGCCAGGAGAAGCTGGGCAGGCTGGTGGCCGCGGTGGGCGGCTACAAGATCACCATCCTGGAGGGGGCCAACGACCCCAAATCCGAGAAAGCTGTCCAGGCGGCGCAGGAGGCGTTGACCACCCTGGAGAAGCGCATCCCGTCGCTGACCATCACCCGGGGCAAGGGCTCGGCGCGGGCGAAGATCACCCTGGATGGCACCGAGCTGGGCGCGGCCTCGCTGGGGACACCTCAGCAGGTCGACCCCGGCTCCCACGCCGTCGAGGCGACGCTCCAGGGGAAGATCCCGTTCAAGGCGGAGGTGAACCTCGAAGAGGGGGAGTCCAAGACCGTGGAGATCATCCTCAAGGACAAGGACGAAGGTGACCCGGAGCCCGCTCCGTCCGTGAGCCCCGGCGGCCCGGTGAAGCCCGCCCCCTCGCGCTCGGCGGTCCCCTACGTGGCCCTGGGGGTCGGGGCGGCGAGCCTGGTAGCCTCCGGCGTGTTCTTCTATCTCCGGAGCAGCGCCATCTCCGAACTCGACGGCAAGTGCATCGAGAACGTGTGCCCGACGGAGCTGCGCGCCACCAGCGACCGTGGCAAGAGCATGACGCTGCTGGGGAACATCACCCTCGGCCTGGGTGTCGTCGGCGTCGGCGTCGGCACCGTGCTGCTCCTCACCTCGAAGCCCGCCGAGGCTGCGGCGCTCCGGGTTCGCCCGCGGCCCTTTGACGTGGTGCTCTCCCCGGGGCGAGGGGGCGGGAGCGCCGCCCTTGTGGGTTCTTTTTGACCACAGGTGGTCCCTCGGCGGGGGTATTTTCACCGGGAGGGGTCAGCGGCGGCGGTAGAGCACCCAGCGGAGCTCGGCGGGGCTCTTCTCGGGCGGCAGGGCGAAGAGGTCGAGCCCCCGGGACCAGTCGGTGAACCACCCGGTCGGGGGCCACGCTCCAGGAGGCAGGTGAGCCTTCTCGTAGTCGTGGACCGACTCGTCGGAGACCTTCTCGAAGGGCAGGCCGTTCATGGCGAAGGCGAGCTGCTTGCGGGTGTAGAGGGTCTCCCAGAAGACCTCGGAGAGCTCGCGGGCCATCGGGTCCGGGGTGTAGCTGTCGTGGGCCAGCAGCGCGCTGAACAGGAGCATCCCGCCGGGTTGCAGCGCCCGGCTCGCCCGCTCGAACAGCGCCCGGAGCTGGGCCGCCTCGCGGAAGTGCGTCAGCACCTCGCAGAGGAACAGGAAGCGGTAGCGCCCCTCCGGGAGCGGGAGGTCGCCGAGGATATCCCCCAGGAAGAGGCCGAGGGGGAGCTTCTGCTCGGCGGCGGACTCCCGCAGGACCTCCATCAGCGCCGGGGTCATCTCCACCGCGTCGACCGGGTGCCCGAGGCGCGCCAGGGGCAGGGCGTTGCGGCCAGTGCCGGCGCCCACGTCCAGGCAGGGGACATCCGCCGGGGCCCCGAGGGAGCGGGCCACCGCCAGGACCTTGGCGTCCGGGTGCTCGCCGAAGAGGGGCGGGGCCCGGTTCTTGACCCAGTCCTCGTACTCGCTCTCGGTGGTGGAGGGGCGCAGCCAGATCTTGTAGGAGAGGGAGACCGCTGGGGATGGGTCCGTGGTCCACTCGATGTAGATCCGGCAGTGGGGGGAGAGCTTCCAGCCTTCCTCCAGCTTGTCGCCGAGGATGCGCCGCAGGTGATCCAGCTCCTCCCGGGAGAAGCCGCGCCCCATCGCCTGGAAGATCGCCGACAGCGTCTCGACGTAGGTGGAGAGCAGCGCCGGCGCCGCGGGCAGCAGCAGGTGTCCGCCCCCGCTGCTGCGGCGGTGGACCCGGCGCAGCATCGCCTCGCGGAGTGCCTGGGGGCGGGTCTCGGTCTTCGTCGGCTTCACCGTCAGAACCTCAGCCCGAGGGTGGCCCCGAGGTTGGTCTGGCGCCCTCGTTGCCGGTAGTCTCCGACGAAGTCGGCAGGGTTATTTTTTCTCGTTATCCGCTCGGGCAAGATCATCAGCGCTCCGTGGAGGTCGAGGGCCACCTCACCCTGGAAGAACGAGAACCCGGGGCGCAGCAGCAGCCCGAGCCCCGCGGCCAGCGTGTGGCGGTCGCTGTCGACGAAGTTGGTCGCTCCCGTCTGTGGTGGCACCGGGGAGTGTTCAAACACGTACCCGACCCGCAGCGGTAGCTCGAAGCTCGCGCGCCGCACCGCGATGGCCTCGATCCCCAGCCGCGGCGTCACCCGATCCCGGAAGCCCGGGTCACGCACCACCGTGGGCTTCGGGTCCGGCGGGATCGCCAGCGGGAGCCCCTGGAGATCGACCTCCAGGTTGGCGGTCGAGCGGGAGGTGGCGCTCTGGTAGGCGGACCACTGGGTCCAGACGAAATCGACGTTCCCCCGCAGCGACGGCGAGAGCTTCACGCTCGACCCCAGCGCCACCTGCCTCGGGTGGAAGGCGTCGAAGCTCTTGCTCGATAGCCCGTAGGTCACCGGTACCCGGAGGTTGCCTATCCCCGGGTCCACCTGGCCCTGGATGTCCGCGTCGAGCTGGAGATCCAGCTTGGACTCTCCCCGGTAGGCGATGCCCACGGAGAGGCGCTCGTGGGGCTCGATCCTCGCCCCGAGCAGGGGGATGCGCACCGTGGTGAGGTCGGCGTCGACCCGGTGCCGGAGCTGGGAGTCGTAGGGCTCCTTGAGGCTGGCGGTGCCGGAGATCCCGAAGTCGCCCCGGGTCGACGACAGGAAAGCCACGCCGCCGCCGAGCGCCAGCCAGGGGACCGGGCGCACCGCCAGCGTCGCGGCGATGAAGAGGATCTGGGCCCGGTTGTCGTAGAGCTCCCACCGGGGGATCTCCTGGCGAAGCGTCCTGACCCGGGAGATCCGCTCGTCCGGCAGGTGGACCCCGAGGCCGAAGGCGAAGGGGATCTTCGCCACCGCCCCCGGCGCCACCACCCCGAAGTTGAGCCCCCGCACCGGGTCGACGTTGCTGTCCTTGCCGTTGATCTCCAGCCGCTGGTCGACCCGCAGGTACCCGGCGCTCAGCTCCAGCCGCCTCGCCAGCGCCAGCCCCGCCGGGTTGTAGAACACCGCGCTCCCCGACGAGGTGTCCGCCGTGACCGCGCCGCCCAGCGCGGTCTCCCGGCTGCCGAAGCCGTAGGTCCCCAGCGGGCTCGCCTCCGCGGACCCCGCCACCAGCGCCGTCAGCAGTCCGGCCGTTCGTCCTGCGGCGCGCATCAAAACCTCACCGAGGCGACCGCGCCGCCCACCAGGATGTACCCTCCCGCCTTTGCCTGGCCTGTACGCCCCGCCTCGCCGTCCACCAGGATCCGGTGGGACCGCTCCGCCAGCAGGTGTCCCTGGGCGAACAGGTCGAAGGACAGGGGGATCGAGCCCCGCAGTTCGAGGCCTCCCCCCAGCGTCAGCGCATGCCGCGTGCTGTCGAAGAGGCGGGCGGTCCCTCGCTGCTCCGGCGCCGGGGAGGGCTCCAGGAAATACCCGGCGCGCGCCGTCGCCCCCCAGCCTTCCCGGTCCACCACGGTCCGCTCGACGCCCACCCGCGGCACCACCGTGTCCTTGAACCCGGGAGGCTCCGGCTTCAGCGCCTGGCAGTCGGGTTTGTCCGGCGGACAGAGCACCGTGGGCTCCGGCGCCCCGGGGTAGCCGCTCCATCGCTTGAAGGTCACGCCCACCGCGGCCTTCCAGGGGCCCCGCACCCGCGCCACCTCCGCCTGGACCTGCCAGGGATCGAACTGCGCCAGCCCCGCGATGTTGAACGGAGGGACCGTGAGGCTCCCCAGGTCGTAGACCTCGATGCGCACCGCGAAACGGGCCTCCAGCCGCCCCCGGTAGGTGACGCCGAGGCGGTAGGAGTCGCCAAGGTCGTAGGTGACTCCCGCCAGCGGGGCGTAGCTGGCGACGAGCTGGTCGTCGACCTTGGTGCCGACGGAGCCGGAGGAGTCGGTGGCGACGATGACGGTGCCGGCGATGGCGGCGAGGGCAGAGACGCCGGCGCCGAGGCGGACGCCCTTGCCGATGTCGACGCCGAGGCCCGCCTGGACGGTGACGCTCTGGGCGCGGTCGGTGACGAGAGGGAACTGGGGGGTCTCCGGGTAGAGGACGCGGCCCCGGACGACGACGTTGGTGGGGGTGAAGAAGGAGAAGCCGAGGGCGATGCGGTCCTGGAGGGCGCCGGAGAAGGGGAGGGGGAGGAGGGCGCCGATGAGGGTGCCGCGCATGGGGGCCGCGTCGAGGGAGCCGGGGAGGCCGTCGCCCCGGGCGGAGAGCCGGAACAGGGCGCCCTGGACGCCGAGGGAGAGGGTACGCTCGCGGCCAAGGGAGAGGAGGGCGGGGTTTCCCCAGACGGCCTCGGGGCCGAGGGCGGAGGCGGCTCCGGTGGCGCCGAGGGCGGAGGTGCGGGCGCCGTGGCCGAAGAGATCCTGGGGGGAGGCGTGGGCGGGGGCGGCGAGCAGCAGCGCCCCGGGGAGGATCAGGGCCGCTGAAACCGCTTGCAGAGGACGATTTCCTCGAAGGATTTTGCGGCGACCATGCAGTCGTATTGCTCCTGGGTCCACTTGGTCATGCATTCTTGCATCAGCCCCGGCTTGATCTCGGTGGCGGCTCCCCGGAGGTGTGGCTTCGACTGGGTCATGAAGGTGATCTGCCGGTCGACCACGAAGTTGCACTTCTGGAGGCCGACGGTGGGGGCGTCGGGGCGGCCCTGGGGGGCGGGGATCTGCACCGAGGGAGGCAGGTTGATGATGACGGATCCCATCTGGTAGTTGTTCGAGGGCGGCGCCTGCTTCTTCTTCTCGCAGGCGCCGATCACCAGGAGAACGGTGGCCAGCGCCAGGGCGGTCCCCATCGCGCGTCGGGAGCGGTGCATGGTCATTTCCTCGGCGTCGCGGAGGCGGAAGACGAGGTCGCCGGGGGGGCCTCTTCCCAGGGTTTGGAGCCCTCCGGCTTCCCTTCCATCAGCCAGGCCCAGAAGTGATCGGCCCACATACGGCCGCCCTTGGGCGTCGGGTGGATCTTGTCGGCCATCCTGGGGATCTTGCTGGCGATCTCCTCCGGGTCGTGGATCTTGCAGGGGGGCGCCTCGCGCTTCATGATCTGCCGGAAGCCGGTCTCCTTGTCGGTCCAGCGGGGGGGGAGCGCCCAGATGCAGGGGGACCGGGAGATGATCCGGGTGAGGTTCTTCGCCGCGTGGGCGTGGTCCTCCGGCACCGGCATGGCCATCTCGTTGGCCCCGATGGTGAGGATCACCAGCGCCGGTTTGAGGGTCTTCATCTTGTCTTCCAGGCTGATCTGCCTGGGCAGCGTGGTGGTGTAGCCGCTGGTCTGGGCGATGGAGACATACTTCGCCCCCAGCTCCTCGAAGCGGGGCTTGAGTGCCTGGGAGAAGCCTGCCCCCACGAAGGAGTCGCCCACGTGGAGCACCACCGGCTTCTTCTCCTCCCTGGCCTTGTCGTCCCTGGCCTTGTCCGCGAGCGCCGGCACCGCCAGCAACCCGAGGGCGCCCACCACCAGCAGCGCGCTGCCACCTCTCTGCATGGTCCCCATGGTAGCGTACCGCCCCGGAGCAGCCGCAATCTTTTGCGAAGACGGCGGCGCTGCGGGGTTCAACGCCGCCGGGGGCCACGCTATGCATGCCCCGTGGTCTCGCTTCCGTCGCTGCTGGGGCTGGCGCTCCTCTTCTCCCCGCTGCTCGGGGCCGCGCCGCCCCGCGTCTCCTACGAGCCGCCGCCGGACCCGGGGCCCGACCCCGCCTGCCCCGCGGACATGCGGCTGGTGCAGGGGGCCCACCACGAGGACGTGGAGCACCTCTGCGTCGAGTGGAAGAAGGACGTCAAGCGCTGCTGGGCCTACTACCCGGAATTTACCATCGCCCACGGCGAGCCCACCACCATGCGCTTCTGCATGGATGTCTACGAGGCCCCCAACCAGAAGGACAAGAAGCCCCTGGTGATGCGCTCCTACCCGGAGGCCGCCCGCTGGTGCGCCGACCGGGGCAAGCGCCTCTGCTCCGAGCACGAGTGGGAGACCGCCTGCGAGTCTGGCGACGAGCGGCCCTGGCTCTACGGGTGGCAGATCGACAAGACCGTCTGCAACAGCGACAAGGCGTGGAAGGCCTTCGACGAGCGGAAGCTCCAGTCCGGCGGCGAGACCGCCCGCAAGGAGGCGGACCGGCTCTGGCAAGGTTCCCCGTCGGGGGCCTACGCCTCCTGCCGCACCGTCCACGGCATCCACGACCTGATGGGCAACGTGGAGGAGTGGGTCTCCTCCAGCCGCCCGCGGAGGTTCCAGGGGGTGCTGATGGGCGGCTTCTGGGCCAAACCCTGGACCGGGTGCCGCGGCACCAACGACGCCCACGAGCCCACCCACTTCCGGTTCTACGAGGTGGGGTTCCGCTGCTGCCAGGACGCCAAGAACGCCCCCTGAAAACCCGGTGCAACAGGGTCAAAGATGCATCTGGTTCAAGATCACCCCACGCGGTGGAGGGGAGGACGGCGGAGCTTGCCGCGGGCGCGGCGGCGGCGGCGCGCCAGGTCAAGGCGCCGGAGGAGGGGCGGCTCCAGCTCCGAGGGGTCGTAGTCGAAGGTGCAGAGGGCCTCGCAGAGCAGGACCACGCGGTCAACGAGGGCGAGGGTGCTGTCGAGGACGATGACAGGGCGCCCGCGGACCAGGCAGAGGCCACCGCGCTGGCCGATCTGGGCGAAGAAGGAGGCGTCGAAGGGCTCCCGGCGGACCTGGACCCCGAGGTGAGCTGCCAGATGGAGGAGAGCGCGCTCTTGCTCGACCAGGTCCATGGAGGAGTTGCAGCCTAGCGCAACCCCGGCCGAGCGCGAGCACCACCGTGGCGGGCGGCCCCGGGACGATCCCGAAGGAGGCGGACTGCATCCCGGACCCGGGGGAGCGGAGGAGAGGCGGGGGCCTCCGGCGGCAGCGAATTATCCAGGAAAATTGAGGAACCTCTGGGCTTGAAGCGTACCCTGTGGTACCCCCTTGCAGGAACCCCGTGTGGACGCTCCTCTCCTTGCCTCCCTCGACCCGGACCTCCCCTTGGGTGAGGTCTGTCTGTGCTCGGGATCGCTCGGAGGTGCCGCGCCCCGCGGACGGGAGCGCCGGGCCCTGGGCCCCGCTCCACCAACCTAACCGACAGACTCTCCGGGTTCGTTATGACCTTCACCGAAGCCGCGGCGGAAGTGCTCCGCCTCGTGGGCAAGCCCCTCCATTACAAGGATATCACCGAGATCGCGATCCAGAAGAACCTCCTCTCCCACGTGGGCAAGAGCCCCGAGGAGACCATGGGGTCGCGCCTCGCCTCGATGCTGAAGAAAGACCCCAAGGAGAACCCCCTGGTCCGCCTCAAACCCGGGATCTTCGCCCTGCGTGCCTGGGAGGAGTCTGGCCCCCCCGGGTTCGCTCCCGACAACGATCTTCTCCCGCCCTACGGCCCCGGCCCCAAGAAGGAGCCCCGCGCTCAGGCTGGCAAGAACGAGCGTCGCGAGCCTCGCCCCGAGCGCGCCCCCAGGAAACCTCGCGCCGAGGCTCCCCTGGCGGAGGCACCCACCCCCGAGGAGCCCGGGATCGAGCCCACCGGCGTGGCCCCGGAAGAGCCCCCCCCGGAAGATTTTTCTTCCGAGGTCCACGGCGGCGAAGGGGACGGCGCGGAGGTCGTGAGCGAGGTCATCGCGGAGGGCGAAGCGCCTCCGCCCGTGGATGGCGAGCCCGTGGACGCCGCCCCCACGGACGCCGAGCCTCCCGCCGAGGAGGCTGCCGCGAGTGCCGAGGAGGATGGCGAGCTCGATGCGCCGCCCGAGGAGGCCCTCGCCGCCGAGGAGGCCCTCGCCGCCGCGGAGGAGTCGGATTTTCACATCTCCTCGCCGCCTCCCACGGTGCTTTTGTCCGAGGAGGAGATCCCCGCGGGGGACCCCGGGTTGCCCCCCAGCTCCGGGGTCTTTGCGCCGGAGATGGACGAGGTGACGACGCAGCTCCCGCTGAGGGCCGCGGAGGCCCCCGCCGACGCGGCTCCCAGGGCTGCGCCGCGCCAGGACGATCGCCGCCGCGAGGATCGTCGTCGCCGGGATCGCCACCGCGATCGAGACCGGGGGCGAGAGGAGGCGCCAGCGACCCCGGCTCCGGACGAGGTGCTGCGGGCCGACCTCGTGGCCGGCGCCATGGATATCTTCGGGGAAGAGGAGGACGACGATCAGCCGATCCTCGGGGGCGAGCCGGCCTCGGAGCAGGGCGCAGGTCGCCGCCGCCGCCGCCGCCGTCGCCGCGGGGAGGTGGGGCGTCCCGAGGTCGATGCTGGGCTCCCTTCGTACACGGTCTCTCCGGCCTTCGGCGACACGTCCGCGCCAGAGCCCCGCGAAGAGCGCGTCGAGGCGCCGGAGCCCCGCCGGGAGGAGCGCCCGGCACGTCAGGAGGTCGAGGGAGAGGAGGCGGTGGGCCGGGACATGGTGGATCTGCTGCTCAACGCCCTGGGAGGGTTCGAGCGGAGCGGCGGGCCCGTTCCGCTGCGGAACGTGGCGGAGTCGCTCCAGCGTCGCGGCCGGGTCGCGGGCGAGCTGCCGCAGGTGGTGTCGATGATGAGCGCGGCGATCCGGGCGGATAACGCCCGGCGGGTCGTGGAGGGGAAGCGACCCCGCTTCCGCCTGGCGGGCGGGCGGGTCGCGCTGACCGACTGGTCGCTGTCGCAGGAGCTGCTGCGCCTGGAGGGTGAGGCGCTGGCGGCGGTGGAGCGCTACCGGGATGCATCCCGCAAGGCGCTGGCGCGCAAGCTGGGCGAGCTGCCGGGGCATGCCTTCGTGGAGCTGTGCCTGTCGCTGATGGAGCGGCTGGGGGTGTCCCAGTTCAAGGCGGTCAAGCGCCAGGCGGGGGGGGAGGCTGCGTTCACCGGGGTACAGCGCGGGCCAGGGGGCGAGGTGCGGGTCGCACTGCTCCTGCGGAAGGACGCCCGCGAGATCAGCCGGGAGCGGGTCGTGGAGGCGCGGGGGTCGCTCCACGCGTTCGCCCCTGCGACGGCGATCTGGCTGCTCACCTCGGGGCAGGTGCTCTCCGGCGCACGGGAGGAGGCGCAGGCGGTGGGGGCGGCCCCGGTGGCGCTGTTCGACGGGGTCGGGCTGGCGAGGCTCTGCGAGGAGCACGGGATGGGGGTGCTGCGGACCACGATCCCGCTGGCGCTCGCTGACCTCGACTTCTTCGAGGCGCTGCGGGGGTCGTGATGAGGCGCGTCCTTGCCCTGGGGGGGGTCGCGCTGGTGGGCTGCGGGGGGCCTCCGTCCCGGTTCCCCGACGGCCAGGCGGCTCTCGACCGCATGAAGGCGCTCTACGAGTGCTCCCGCGGGGTCAAGGCGGAGGCGAAGCTAGATCACAAGTCGCCGCAGGGGCGAATTCGCGGGGATCTCTCGTTCTTCGCCGTCGATCCGGCGAACGTGCGCTTCAGCGTGTTCAGCCCCTTCGGGGCCGAGCTGGCCACGTTGACCAGCGACGGCCAGCGCTTTGCGTTCAACGACACGGTGCAGCGTCGCTTCCTGGAGGGGCCCGCCTCTGCCTGCAACATCGCCAGGCTCACCCAGGTGCCGGTGCCGGTGCATGCGCTGGTGTCGCTGCTCCAGGGGAGGGCTCCGCTGCTGGTGCACGAGCCGGCGCAGGTCGCCATCCGGTGGAAGTCTCCCTTCCTGGGGGTCTTCGGCAAGGGACACTACGAGGTGGAGATCCCGAGCAAGCACGGGGCGGTGCAGACGATCTTGCTGGAGATCCCCCGGGAGGACACGGAGAAGCCCTGGAGCGAGCAGCGGCTCCGGGTGGTCGAGGTCCGGGTGGTGCAGCAGTCGACGGAGCTGTACCGGGCGCGGCTCTCGGATTTTCACCCCCCCGAGCAGGGAAAACCTGTGCTCGACGAGGACGGGATCGATCCTCCCGTGCTTCCCATCGGGCCCGAGTGTAAAATCGAGGTTCCGCGGCGCATCCTGGTCGAGGTCCCTGTGCACAACGATAACGTTCGCTTCGAGTACAAGCGCGTGGAGGTGAACCCGGCGGTCCCCGAGGGAGTCTTCGTGCAGACCCAGCTCGGTGGGACCCAGCGTGCCACCGTTGGGGCATGCGACCAGGGATGGTGAACGACGAGGCGGTCAGCAAGGTGAGCTGCCTCCACTGCGGCGGCTCCCATCGCCTCGGGATGCGCCGCTGCCCCGCCACCGGCCGAGCCCTCGGCGGTGACCCCCGGCTCATCGGCCAGCTCATCGACAAGCGTTATCGCCTTGTGCGGCTGCTCGGGGACGGCCCCTTTGGCGCCGTCTACAAGGCGGAGCATACCACCGTGGGGCGCCAGGTCTCCTTGCGGATCCTCCCTTCGGCGTTGCTAGCGCACCCGGTCATCCTCAACCGCTTCTTCCGCGAGGCCCGGCTGATGAGCTCCATCAGCCACGCCCGCCTCCACCCGCTGCTGGACGCCGGGCTCGCGCCCGAGGGGGTCGCCTACGTCGCCTATCAGTACGTCCGTGGCCGCAGCATGTCCATGGCGCTGGCCCAGGATGCCCCCATGCCCATCGAGAAGGCGACCACCCTCACGGGTCATATCCTCGAAGGGCTCGAGGCCATCCACAATTCCGGCTTCGTCCATCGTGCTCTGGCCCCCGAGTCGGTGCTGCTCCAGGTGACCGCCTCCGGCTTCGAGCAGGCCATGCTCACCAACTTCGGCGCCGCCGCCCTCGAGGACGACGGCCAGGGGCTTCCTTCGTTCTCCGCCTCCCTGGTCTCGGAATTCTACATCCCCCCCGAGCGCCGCCGGGGCGACCCGCCCGATCGCCGCGAGGACATCTTCGCCGCCGGGGTGCTGCTGGCGGCGATGCTCTCCCCGGCGGGCGTCCCCCGCACCGGTGGCGAATTGATCGCCGAGGGGGTGCCGCCCGCCATCGAGGCGATCGTCGCCAGGGCGGTCCATTCCTCTCCGTCGGCGCGGTTCTCCTCCGCCGCGGAGATGCGCCAGGCGCTCCGTCCCTTCGCGCGTCACGGGGACGAAGATCCCTCTTCCGCCACCCGGACCCACATCAGCGACCTGCGGGCTCTTGCTCGCCGCGAGCGTGCTCTGGGCGTGCTTCCTGCGCGCATGCGGCTGAACCAGAGCCACCGGGTCTTCGTCGACGGCGGCTTCGGGATGGCCATCCTCCAGGCGATCCACGATAGGACGCCGCCGCCGCTCCGGGGCGAGCTTCTCCGGCGGGTCCAGGGGCTGGAGCGGATTTTGGCGTCGTCGCAGGCCACGACGCCGATCCCCATGCTTCTGCTGGCGGCGGCCCTCGAGGAGGGCGACGCCCTGTCGCGGGCCAGCGATCGGCTGTTCTGCACCGCGGTCGGGGAGCAGGCGCTGCGGGCCTCGCTGGCGGGATCGCTCCGGGGAGAGCACAGCAGCGTCACCCCGGAATTTTTCCTCGACTTTGTCGTCCCTACCTGGGCCCAGAAGCTCACCGGGGGCGTCGCCAAGGTGACCCACGTGGGGCGGGGCTATGGCCGCCTCGAGGTCCGCGATCAGGCGGAGCCGTCCCTGGCGATCTGTGCCTGCCAGGTGGGGATCCTGTCGGAGGCACTCGGCCGTCTGGGCGCTCACGGGGTGGAGATCAACAAGACCTCCTGCGAGGCGGTCGGCGACCCGGCCTGCGTCTACAGCGCCACCTGGGCCTTATCCTCGGCCCGCGCCGGCCACAGCCGCACGCGGCGTACGCGGCGCCTTCCTGCGTCCAGGACCTCCAGCCTGGTTCCATCGGGGAGGGTGAATTCCGCTCCCACTTCGGGGATGGCGCGGGCCAGTGACAGGCAGAGGCCAGCGATGGTGACGATCCCCTTGGGCTCCGGGAGCTCGAGGCCCAGCGTCCGGTTGATGTCCCGCAGGGGGGTCTGGCCGAGCACGATGACGGAGCCGTCCTCGCCCCGGGAGATCTGCTCCGTTGCGGGGTCGTCCTCGCTGAGGATGTCGCCGACCAGCTCTTCCAGCAGGTCTTCGAGGGTGACCAGCCCGAGAAGGCCGCCCTCCTCGTCCACCACCACCACCAGGGGGATCCGCTGGGTCTGCATGTCCCGCAGCAGCGTGGTGGCCTCCAGGGTGGACGGGACGAAGCGAGCGGGCCTCATCACGGCGGCGACCTTGATGACCCCCTCCAGCGCCGTCGCGGCCAGGTCCTTGAGCGCCACGTAGCCCACGATGTTCTCCGGGCTCCCCTCGTGGACCAGCAGCCTCGCCACTCGCCGCCCTGTCATCGCTTTCCTCAGCTCTTCCCGCGAAGCCTCCCTGTCCACCGACCGGATCCGGACCCGGGGCACCATCACGTCCGCCGCGGTCAGCTCGCGGAAATCGATGGCCCTCGACGCGATCTCGCTCGCCTTGGCGTCGATGGCCCCCACCCTCGCCGCCTCCTCCACCAGCTCCTGCAGCTCCTCCGGCGACAGCCTTGCCTCGGTGAAGCTGGTCTTGTCTCCGAACAGGCGCAGCACCAGGTTCGAGGACTGGGTCAGGAGCCACACCGCCGGCCGCACCAGCGAAGCCATGGTCCGGAGCGCCGGGCCTACCGCCAGGGCGTAGCGTTCGGCCCCCCGCAGCGCCAGCGACTTGGGCACCAGCTCTCCCATCACGATCTGCGAGTAGGAGACGAGCGCGATGACACCGGCCAGGCCGATCTGCGCGGCGTGAGGGCCCATCCAGGGGGCCCGGGCGGCGAGCCAGCGACCGAAACCTCCTGCGAGCTGATCTCCTCCGAAGGCTGCCGCGGTGGTTCCCACGACGGTGATCCCGATCTGTACCGTCGCCAGGAACCTCTCCGGCTGGTGCCGCAGCCAACGGACCGCCATGGCCCCGCGGGTTTTTTGCTCCAGCAGCTCGTTGAGGCGCGTCTTGCGCACCGACAGCACCGCGATCTCCGCCCCGGCGAAGACCCCGTTGAGCACCAGTAGGGCGGCGATGACGAGAAGATCCTGGAGCACGATGGACCTCGTCTTACCAGGGTGTACCGGTCGGTGTGCCCCGCCTCCAGCAAAAACGCTCCCCGCTGCCCCTGCTTGTCACGCCCCCGGAAGCCTGCAACCTTGGGGGCATGCTGGAACGGGTCGCCCTCCACCAGACGCGGCTGCGCACCCCGGGGCTGAGCCTTGACGGACGGGGCATCGCCCTCGGCTCCCACGGCCTGCTCCTGTTCCCCTCCCTGGATCGCCTGGTCGCCTTCTTCGCGGTCTACACCCAGAGCCAACCCCTCGACGATCTGATGACCAGGCTCCGGGTCGAGCTGCTCCGCAGCAAGCTCGGCAGCCGCGAGGTGGCCCTCATCGTCCAGATCGACGCCAGCGAGCGCATGGACAGCATGGCCGAGATCGCCGCCCTCGCCGGCGGCTTCGCCTTCACCGGAGGGGGTCGCTTCTGGGTCCAGTACCGGGACGCTGCTGCTCCTTACGGTTACGATCTCTCCGAGGTCAACCAGGCGCAGGCCGCCTACCTGCTCCACCACACGGCCTTTGCCCAGGGCTACAACGTGGAGCGCGCCATCGATCTCAAGGCCCTCTTCCTTCGCCTCTCTCCGCGCCGCGACCCCACCGCCGGGGCCGAGGCGGGCCCCCGCTGGATCCTGGCCGAGCAGGGCCTCGGCGGGGCGCTCTTGCACTACCTCCGTCGCAGCGACGTCCAGGCCCGGGTCGGGCTCTGCGAGTGGCCCCCTCTCTCCGCCCTCGAAGACACGCCGGTCCGCCGATACCTCTTCGAGATCCCGGCCTACCCCGCGCGTATGGATCGCCTCTTCACCTCGACGCCGGGGCTCCGGGTCTTCGTGCCGGTCTCCCCGGGGGCCGCGGTCGAGGTTGGCTACCGTCACCCGATCCAGCTCCGGGCGGTCCCCTCCTTCCGGGGGCCTGGCATGGTGCTGTTCCTCGGGCGCGGCGAGGCTCCCCTGGAGCTCCCTCAGCTCCCGGTCCTCGGCACCCTCGACGCGCTGGTGCGCATCGACGTGCTCCAGGGGGAGCCCGCGGCCCCTGCGGCCCCCGCGGCGGGCCCTTCGCCCCTGCGCATCCCGCTGCGCTTGCTCCCCTCGCTCCGGGCCCCCACGGATGTCTCCGCCGCCTGGATCGAGCCGACCCAGCTCCCTCTGCTCCGCAAGCTGCTCTACTTGCTCGGCCCCGACACGCTTCGCAAGGCGACCCTGGCGATCTCCAGCCAGGGCGCCTTCCTCCGGACCCCCCGCGGCTCCCAGCTCCTGCCGCTGGGCCACTATTATCGGGCGCTGGCCCCGACCCTCTACGTCCCGGCGGGCTACGAGACGGCCCCCTCGGTCAGCCCCCGGGTGCTGCTGTCGGCCATCGACGTGCCGGATGGTTCGGTGGTCATCCTGCGCCACGACGGCGTGCCCTGGGTGATCCGTGAGTCCAGCTTTGTCTCCCTGGAGACCGCGATCCTTGAAGGCACCTCCTGGGCCCCCCTGGAGACCGCCTCCCTGGGGGAGCTGGCGGGCCCCATCCCCCGCATCCAGCTCCAGATCGAGGATCCAGGGGTCCGCCCTCTCCGCGACGTCGAGGTCGAGGGGCCGTGAGCGGCGAGCTGGCTCCTCTGGCCCTCCGGGGCGACGAGCTCTTCCGGCGCGTCCTCGGCCCGCTCCTGCTCGGCGGCCCGCTCCGGCCGGTGCGCCCTCTTGGGCCTGTACTCGCCCGGAAGATCGCCGAGCTCGCCGGGGCCTTTGCCTGCTCCGACTCGGATCTGCAGTTCCGCTGCGAGCAGGCGCGCCTGCGCCACGCCCGCGCCCTGGCTCCGCTCGACGCCTTGCCTCCGCTCTCGCCGGCCGAGTGGATGCTGCTGGCGGCCTTCAACGATCTGCTCCAGGCGGTCAACCCGCGGCTCCCCAGCGTGGTGGCGCCCTCCCGCCCTACCAGGCTGCTCAGCGCCTGCTCGGCGCTCCTCTCCTCCGTCGGCCCTCCCCACGATCTCCTCGCCGCCCTGGCCCGCCACGCCACCTTCGCCCGCGCCTTCGAGGTCCACCGGGTCGACACCCTGGTCCGCTGGTGGACCGGCTCCGCCCTGTTCCACGGCGAGCCCCCGTCCAGGCGCCTCACCGCCATGCCGGGCCTGCGCCGCGTCCAGATCACCGAGACCGCCGTCGAGCTGGAGACCCTGCCGCTCCCCGGGTTCCCCCGGGAGCACTACCACGAGGTCCTGGCCTCCTGGCTGGCCCTCTCTCCCCTCACCGACCTGGCCACGGCTGCTCGCATCGAGCCTCCCTTCCGCTGGACCGCCGCCACCCTCGGCCTGGTCGCCACCGTCCCTGGTCGCCGCCTGGCCCGCCGGGTCCTCGGCCGTGTCGGCGCCAAGGGCGACGTCGCCCTGGAGCGCGCCACCCGCGAGCTGGAGCAGCGCAACCTCCGCGCCCCCTTCCAGGTCGCCGCCCGCTTCCTCGACGACCGCCGCGCCCTCGCCTCGCTGTCGGCCTGAGCGGCCATCAAGGACCCAGGCAAGGCAGCGTTGCGACGGCCGAGCCTCACGGGCGGCCAGGCCAGCGGCGATCCCGCTTGAGCGCCGATAGCAACCCGGCCAGCCCGGCCCCGTCCAGGCCGGCAAGCCGCTTCTGGCGCGCTGGTGTCAGCTCGATCCCCAGCAGTTCGCACGCCGACTCGACGGCCGCGCGCAGCCCTGCGGCCTCGCCCTCGGCGTGCCCTGCGGCGTGCCCTGCGGCGTGCCCTGCGGAGGAGGCCTCTTCGATGGCAGACCGCAGGACAGGGTTGTTCTTCGCCAGCAGCGCTTCGGCCATGGCGTTGTCGGTCGTTGCCGCGTCCAGCAACGCCTCGATCGGCAAGGGCTTGACCAGCACGGCGTCGGAGATCGCTCCGGCGGCAGGCAGCGCCTTCCATGCCCCCTTCTTGGCCCCCCACTCGAGCACCCGATTCTTGTCGAGGTCGAGGGCAAAGACCCGACGAACCCCCCGGCGATGCAGCATCCTGGCCTTGGTCTCGGCATGCTCGATGCGCTCGGTGCTCACCACCTCGAAGGCCAGCTCTTCGAGCTGTCGGCCCCCGGTCTTTGGATCGCGAGCGGTGGGGTAAACGCTGGCGTCGGGGGCCACCTCGTTGAGCACGTCGATGCGCGTCTTCATGTCGATCGCAACCCGGTGGGTGGCGACGACGAAGGCACGGAGCAGGGCGGCGAGCTGCGCGTGGAGCTGGCCGTGAGGTTCTTCGCAAGGAGGCACGTAGACCAGTCTCCCATCGATGACCTCGAAGGGGGTCGAGCCATGCAGCAGCGCGTCGTCCACGGCCGGCGTGGGAAGCCGAGGCAAGGTCGAGTCAGGGGGACGAGCGGCCGAGCGGGTCATCGCCCCGAGGGTAGCACGGACGCTCCGCGTCGCCCGGCGATGGAGTTGATGCGACAGGCACCGACGTCTCTTCCTGCGCGGCTCCCGTTCCCCCGATCCCGGTGGCGGGACCTCACGCCACCGGACGGATCCCATACCGCCGCCGCACCTCCGAGAGATCCTCGGTCCAGTGATCCTCCCACACCACGGGCGCGAGGAAATCCGCCTCCTTGCCCCGCTCGTAGGCGTCCAGCGTCTTCGCGACCAGCCCCCGCGTGGCCAGCCCCCAGCGCAGCGACCCCAGCGACGCGATCAGCAGCGCGCTCGGCATGCCCGTCTGCGCGTAGGTGAACCCCTGCAGCGCCACCTCCCCGGCGACGTCCGGCGCGTAGCCCGTCAGCGTGTGCCACAGATCGTGGACCTGACGCAGGCGCCTCGCGAGAAACGCCGGGATCTCCGGTAGCCCCGGCGGCGTCTGGAAAAGATCCGGATCCAGCCCGTTCCGGTCCAGGTAGCTGGCGTAGGCCTTCCCGAGCGTGTTCGCAGGCAGCGCCCGCAACCACGCAAAATCCACCGACTTGCTGTCGATCGAGGGGCGCTCCTTCAGCAGCCTCGCCCCCCCCTCGGTCGCCGCAAATCGCGCGAAAAATTCGGGAAATCGCTCGCTGTTCAGCGCCAGCCCCACCACGAACACCTGCCGCGTGTCGTCCGGATCCCTCGCCAGCCGCCCCAGCGCCCTCGCCCCCGTCGCCACCCTCGCCCACCTCGACCCCCCAAGCGCCAGCTCCGCCGCCTTCGCCTCGTCTGTCCTCGGTTCCATTCGCTACCTCCTCGCTATTGTCGTGCTTGATAATAAACCGGATCGGCTTGTTGTCAAGGATGACAATAACGTCTCCGGTAAGATGCCCCCATGGCACGGAAGACGGCGGCCCCCCGGACGCGAGTGCGGCGGAGCGCGGAGGAGGCGAGGGCGCTGATCCTGGGGGCGGCGGGGCGGCTGTTCGAGGAGCGTGGCCCGGACGCGGTGGGGCTCAAGGAGGTGGCGAGCGAGGCCGGGGTGAGCCACGGGCTGGTGACGCACTATTTCGGGACCTACGAGGGGCTGGTGGAGGCGGTCATGGAGGCGCACACCCACGCGATGCGCGAGGAGCTGCTGGCGCGGGTGACCTCCGCGGAGGACGAGGGGCCCGAGGTCTGGTTGAACGTGGCCTTCGAGTCGGTGAGCAAGGCGAGCCACGGGCGGATGATGGCGTGGGCCATCCTGTCGGGCCGGACGGAGCGCTCGGACTTCTTCGCGCGCCGTGTGAAGGGCCTGGCCATCGTGGCGGACGCGCTGGAGTCCTGGGCCCGGGGGAGAGGCCACGAGGTCGACCGGGAAGAGCTGGAGGTCACGCTGATCCTCGCGGTCACCACCTCGATGGGCTACGCCGTGGGGCGGGCCGTGCTCTGGGGAGCACTGGGCAAGGAGCCCTCCGCGGAGCGAGATCGGCGGGTCCGCGAGCGCTTCGCCCGCGCGCTGCTGGGCGACCTCCTCGCCAGAAAGCCGGGGACGACGGCGCCGTTATCCGAAGCGGTGCCCCGAGACAAGGACGCCCATCAGCGGCCCCTGGTAGGCGGTCTGGCCCCGGTCGGCCCCGGCGGCCCCGGCGATCACCAGGAGCGGCAGCAGGTGCTCCTCGCGGGGGTGGCTCTGGCGGGCGGCGGGGGCCTCGCTCCAGCGGGAGAGCCCCGCGTCGCGCTGCTCCGGGGGCAGGGCGACGGTCTCGTTGAGCCACCGGTCGAAGCGCTCGGATTCCCCCCGGACCTGGGGGCTCGGCCGGAAGAACCCGCGCATGTTGTGGTAGCTCATCCCGCTGCCGATCAGGAAGACGCCTTCGTCCCGGAGCGGCGCAAGGGCGCGGCCCATGGCCAGGTGCTCCGCCGGGTCGAGGCCCCGCCGGAGCGAGAGCTGGAGCGTGGGGATCTCCGCCTCCGGGTAGGCCAGCTTCAGCGGGACAAACGTGCCGTGGTCGAAGCCCCGACGCGCGTCCTCCTCCGTCGGGAAGCCGGCGGCACCCAGCAGCTCGCGCACCCGCGCCGCCAGCGAGGGGCTCCCCGGGGCGGGCCAGGTGAGCCGGTAGGTCTCCGGAGGGAAGCCCTGGTAGTCAAAGAGCAGCGGCGGACGCTCGCCGCTCATCACCGTGGGGCGATCCTCCTCCCAGTGCGCCGAGATCACCAGCAGCGCGGCGGGACGCACCGGAGGGACATCCCTCACCCCTCGCAGGTAGGCCGCCAGCGCCCGCAGCTCCGCCGGATCCCCCAGGCTCTCCTTCATGAAGGGCCACGGTCCTCCCCCGTGGGGCAGGTAAACAGCAGGCATACGCGGGGTCGTCATGGAGCGCTCCTGGGGGCGAGGGGCAGGCTTTTCGCGGCAACCCGCCCCGACCAGCGCGCCGCCAAGAACGGCGGTCAGGGTCTCCCGGCGGGTGATCTTCGGGTCGATGCCTGCCATGAACCTCCAGGATGTGCCCGGCGTCCTCTCCTCGCCACCGCGGGCCCAGCAACGCCTCGTTGCCTCGCCCGCAACCCGCTCACCGACGACGCTTCCGCCTCCACGCCAGCGCCCCGAGCGCCAGCAGTCCCCAGCCCCCCTGGCCGACGCCCACCCCCGGATCCACGCGGCAGCCACAGCCTCCCTCCTCTCCGGATGGTGTCGGTTCAGACACCTGGCCGCCCTGTCCCGCCCCGCTCTGTCCGGAACCTCCGGCCCCCGCGCCCCCCGCGCCCGCGCTGCTGCCG
>CAZSDX010000016.1:0-27869 GCA_964605685.1 uncultured Polyangiaceae bacterium | reverse complement strand
ACGAGGGAGGCTGCGGCTGCCGGGCGGCGGGCGGCGAGGAAAAACGCGGGGCAGCGTGGCTGGCGGGGGCGGCGCTGGGGCTGCTGGCGCTGCGTCGGCGGGGCCTGCGTCGGCGGTAGAGTCGGGTCCGGGAACCAGACCCGCTGGAGAGGTTGGCCCACCAACCTCTCACCGCTGGTTCAAGGAGAGCTGGTCATGAGGGTCGCCGGGTGGATGGCGACGATACCTGGCATGTTGCGGAAATCATCGACGTTGAGGGTGAGGATGTGCTGCACGCTGTTCGTGGCCATGAGCGCAGCGATCCGGGCGTCGTGAGCACGCTTGCCGATAACCGGGAGACCGGTCACCAGATCAAGCCAACGAAGGGGTGTGGATTCGTCCTCACGAAGGAGAGGGAAGCGCGAACGTATCGCATCAAGCACGCCGCGCGCCACGGCAGGGGACCAGCCGAGTCCGTTGTTCGCCGTGGGTCTCGTCGCAACGACCCACATCTCGATGAGCACCTGGAGCCCGATCACGAGCGTATCGTTTCTTGCTTCGAGAACCTCGATGGCAGCCCTGACCTGCGGGTGCTCGATGGCGGCAGGATCCAGGAGCCGCAAGATGATGTTGGTGTCGAGGAAGATCACCCGACTCACTCGTACATATCCTCGCGACGCAGCGCACTCAGAGGCAACGCGGGCGCCTGCGGGAGCGCTGCAAGCAGGGCCGTCAACCATTCCCCGAGAGGCTCCTTCGGCGGTACCGTCTCGGCCCGTCGTGTCAAGAAGATGACCTCGGCGTGTCCTGTGGGAAAGTCTTCCGGAAGCCGGACCACAACTTCATGATTCTCGGGGATAACAACGTGTGTCTGGTGAGCTTGCATTGCCGTGAATCCTCGGATGTAAGGTAGCACATCAGCGGCACTGCGCCGACTGCGGGGCCCGATGGCCCGCGGCCTGCGTCGGCGGTAGGGTCGGGCCCGGGAGCTGGCCCGGAGGCCCCCCTCACCCCGAGGCGACCAGCACGCGGGGGAAGACGAGGGCGCCCTCGGTACCGGCGAGGCGGAGACCAGGCATCAGGCAGCCCAGCACGTTCCCTTCCTCCGCCGGGTCCGGCTGGGTGCTCGCCTTGTCCATGGACGACGAGGCGAAGCGGACACCATGCTCCGGCTCGATCAGCTCGCAGCCGCTCGCCTCGGCGAGGCGCGGGAGGGCGGCGCGCTCGACGGCCGTCAGCGGAGCGGCGACGATCAGGCGTCCTCGCTCCTTGAAGGCGTGGGTGAGGATGGCGTCGGGACGGCGAGCCTTGAGAGCGGCGTAGGTGGAAGGCTGGGGAGAGAACTCCTCACCGAAGGCCTGGCGGAGCGCGTCATGGAGGGCGGTTCCCTCGATGGACTGGCAGACCTCGATGAAGACGCGCTCGGAGGCGAAGGCTTCGCTCAGCGACTCGGCCTCCTGCTGGACCTCCCGGAGCGCCCCCTCGACCTGGGCGAGGCGCTGGGAGGCCTCGGCGCGGGCCTCGTCGAGCTGGCGGCGGACCTCGTCGAGCTGGCGGCGGGCCTCGTCGAGCTGGGCCTGCGTGGCCGCATGGGTCTTTCTTGACTCCTCCCGCTCGCGGTCGACGGCGGCGCGGGCTTCCGTCTGGAGGGTCTCGGCGCGCAGGCGAGCCTCGTCGAGCTGCTTGCGGACGTCGGCGAGAGAGCGGTCAAGGAGGGCGGCGCGCTCCTGGGCGACCTTGAGCTGGGCGCGAGCGTCGGCCTCCTGGGCGCGGGTGCGCTCCCGGTCGGCGAGGAGGGCGGCAAGGTCATTGCGGAGCTTGGTGACCTCGTGCTCGCGTGCGGCGGCCAGGGCCTCCTGGTGGGAGCGAGCGAGGGCCTCGTAGCGTGCGACGACGGCCTCGATCTCCGCGCGGAGTGCGGGGGCGAAGGGATCTTTGCTCATGGGTCAGCGCATGAACTTGGCGAGGTTGAGGTTGACGCGGATCGGATCCTTGCCGTCGCGCTTGAGGTGGAGGGAGATCTCCTCGGGGGAGACCACGCAGATGTAGAGGCGCCCGAGCTCTCCGGCGGGGAGGCCGGTAGGGATGAAGAAGATGCGGGGGTCGGCGGCGGTCATCTTGCCGGGGGCGTACTCCTTGCAGATGCGCAGGGGCATCTGGGCGTCCCAGCGGCCGAAGTCGACGTAGTGGGGGCCGAATTCGTCCGGGTTTCCGGCGGGGGCTCCCATGGGGATGAGTGCCAGGAATTTCGGGGGGAAGCCGCGGAGATCGCCCAGGAAGTAGCTGAAGCCCTGGCTGCGGCGCACCAGGTGGACGACCCGGTTGGCGATGTTGAGGGCGCCCAGGGCCACGGCGGTCTTGGGGGAGACGCCGACGATGCTGGTGCCTCGCTCGTTGCGCGAGGGGACCTCGTAGAGCACCACCTGCTCGAAGGGGGCGCTGGACGTGGGTTTCCAGACCTTGAGGCCCGGGATGCCCAGCTCCTCCGCCAGCACCCGCTCGACGAAGGCGCTCCGCGAGGAGTTGCCCGCCAGCAGGATCACCACGCCCTGCTCCCTCCAGCCGCCCTCGCCGCCCCAGGGGGTGTTGCTGAGCATCGTCTTGAGGAGCTTCACCCCGTCGCGGATCCGCTCCTGCAGGTGCTCGTGGAGCCGCGCCTTGAGCCCCGCCAGGTCGGTCTTCAGCGACTGGAGCCGCACCTCCTGGTTATCGAGGCGGATGGCGCTCATCTCCTCCACCCGCCTGGGCTCGCTGTCGGGGCCGTGCTTGACCAGCGACAGGCCGAGCTCTCGCTCGAAGCGTACCCGGTTCTGCCGGCCCGCAAGGCTGCGCTTGTAGAGGTGAGGTTTGTTGGCCAGGTTGTTCGGGGGCACCGTGGCCGGGCGCATCATCGGCACCTCTTTCTCCTCCATCTCCGGCAGGTGCTTGTCGTGCTGGTGGGCCAGCCAGCAGAGCTCGTGGGTGAGGTAGTCGCCCCCGAGGTGATCGTCGCCGCTGACCTGGAGCGTCTCGATCACCGTGGAGCTTCCGTGCTCCTGCTGCTCCTGCTCGGTGGCGGGGCGGTAGCGGCCGCAGGCGATGTCCAGGGTACCGCCGCCGAAGTCGAAGACGGCGAAGCGAAGCTCACCGAAGCGGCCGACCAGCTCCTCGAGGGCGGGGTGCGCCGCCAGCTCGGGGCAGACCTCGGCGGCGAAGGCCTCCGGCTCGCTGGCCTGCATCGAGACGTGGACCTCGCTCGCGGGGATGTCCTGGGGGATGCTCAGGAGGATCCCGTTGCGGATCTCCTCTTCGAGGAGCTTGCGCGCCCGCTCGTCGAACTTCGCCGGGTGCGTGAGCCAGTAGCGCAGGTAGACGTCCTGACCGGGGCGGTTGATGGCCCTGCCCAGCAGGTAGGCGTAGGTCCGGATGAGCATGCGGACCCGAGCCTCGTCGAGGAGGAAGTCGCGCTGGCGCTCCCGGTCGCGGAGCTGAGGGGACTGATCCAGGGAGATCACCCGCTCGGGCAGGCTCTTGAGCTCGTCGATGACGGCGCTGGGGACCTCGGCCATGGCCTCGTAGGCGGCGTGGCTCCCCTTGACCACCCGGAGCAGGTTGGGGAACCGTAGCTGGGCGCTCGCCCGCTGCATCTCGGACCAGAGTTTCTCGTGATCCTCGACCAGCAGGTAGGTCGGGTTCTCGGCGGAGCTTCCGGTGAGAGAGCTGCCGAGGCGCAGCAGCGAGCGGAAGCCGCGCTGGTAGAGGGCGGCGACGGTGGCAGTGGTGCCGAAGTCGACGCCCACCGCCGACAGGCGCTGGAAGGTCTTGAGGTGAGGCCGAGGATCCCGCACCCGGAGGGGGAGCGCCGCATGCCACGACAGCACCCCGACGTGATCGCCGAAGACCAGCGGCTGCTCGACGATCAGGTCGATGGGTACATCTTTCCCCTCCGGAGGGACCGGCTGGAGCGCCTCGTGGGAGGAGTCGAAGACCAGCTCGGTGTAGGTGCGCCGACCGCCGGCGCGCCGGGTCACGTCCTCCCAGATCATGTCCGAGGGGTCGTTGGCGCGCTGCCAGCGGTGGAGCACCGAGGAGGGCCGGGCGTCGAGCGTGTAGGGTTCCCCCTCCGTCCTGAGCCACTCGGCAAAGAGCCGCAGCCGCCATTTTCCTGTTCCGATCCAGAAGCCTTCCTCCGGGTTCTGGAGGTCGAAGAGGCGGCGCTCGGGGGCATCGAAGAGCACCGAGTCGGTGGACTCGAGCAAGTCCAGGGAGGCGAAGGCGGGCCCCGGGGCGCGCAGGCCGACGAGCTGGGCCTTGAAGACCCGGACGACGCGGCCCCCGGGCTGGAGCTCGAGGCCCAGCTTGAAGGGGCGCCCCAGGTGCGGCGTCAGCAGCTTGAGGGGGACGACGATCTCCAGGGAGAACGGGGCCGTGGCGCCCCCCTCGCTCACCTGGGCCGCCACCGTCGGGCCGACGGTGACGCCGTCGAAGTCGAGGGTCGCCGAGAAGGGGGCCTCGCAGACGCCGGACGCCCGCAGCACCAGCTCGCCCGCGGTCTGTGCCCACCCCTCGAAGACCGGGAGCACGGGCTGCTGCGAGGCGTTCAGGGCCCCGAGCATGCGGACTTCCATGCGGACCCCGTCCGGGGTGGAACGGCGCACGAAGAAGGCCAGTTCGTCGATACGAAGCCCCGGAGATGGCCCGGCGGCGGGGCGCGCGGCGGTCGTGGTGGGCAACATGGCGCCGCCACCTTACCATCTTCCGCCGCGCCAGGTCCTCCCGGGTATCCTTCCTGGCCTCCGGGGCGAGGTAAGTCCTCGAGGGCGGGCAGGCTGGAGCGGGCGTCGACGTACTCCCGGACGATCTCGTCGACGATGGCGCCGATGGGCTTGATTTCCTTGGCCAGGGCGACCCCCTGGCCTGCGCTCCAGATGTCCTTCCACTTCCTTCCGCCCTGCTGCACGTCCTTCTGGGCGGCGGCGCGGTCGGCGGGTTCGTACCCCGGCACCGTGTCCCGGAGGAAGTTGGCATGCACGCCGCTCACCGAGTCGGTGTAGACGATGTTCTCCGGGGAGCCGTTGATGACGGCCTCCTTGTACGCCTGCTCGGCGCCGCACTCCGTCGAGGCGATGAAGCGCGTGCCCATGTAGGCGAGCTCGGCGCCCAGCGCCAGCGCCGAGGCCACCTGCCGGCCGGTGGCGATGCAACCGGCGGCGATCACCGGGACCTTCAGGTTCTCCCGCAGGTAGGGGTAGAGGACGAAGGGGCTGGTGGTGCCCGCGTGGCCCCCGGCCCCGGCGGCGACCCCGATGATCCCGTCGGCCCCGGACTCCTGGGCCTTGAGCGCATGCTTCAGGTGGATGACGTCGTGGAAGACGATGGCGCCCGCCGCGTGGGCGCGCCGCGCCAGCTCCGAGGGGTTCCCGTAGCTGGTGATGATGACCGGGACCTTGAACTCCAGGCAGGTCTCCAGGTCGTGCATCAGCCGCTCCGGATCGGTCAGCTTGATGGTGAGGTTGATGCCGAAGGGGCGGTCGGTCCGGGCCCGGATCCATTCGAGGGCGGCGCGGAATTCCTCACGGGTCCGCAGGTTGAGCGAGGGCATGGTGCCGAGGATGCCCGCCTCGGCGCAGGCGACGATCATCTCCTTGTTCGAGATGATGAACATGGGAGCGCAGACGATGGGGTACCGGAGCCCGAGCCGGTCGGAGAGGGGGGTGCGAATTCGTGCCATGGGCGGCCAGTCTAGCCCCGGCTCGTTTTCCCCGATACCCGCCCGGACGACGCGAGGGAGCGGCAAGGGAGCGCGCGCCGGTGCTATAGAGCGGGCCTCTTGCCGACGAACCGACCGCTCACCGTCGCCGCGCTGCTCCTCTCGATGTTCATGAGCGCCCTGGAGGCGACGGTGGTGGCCACGGCGATGCCCACGGTGGTAGGAGACCTCGGGGGGCTGACGCTCTACGGCTGGGTGGGGGCCTCGTACCTGCTGGCGTCGACGGTCTCGGTGCCGCTCTACGGGAGGCTCGCGGACCTGCGGGGCCGCAAGCCCATCCTGCTCCTGGGGATCGTGCTCTTTCTGGCCGGGTCGGCGGCGAGCGGGGCGGCGCGCACCATCGGCCAGCTCATCGCGTTCCGCGCGCTGCAAGGGCTGGGGGCGGGGGCGCTCCAGCCGGTGACGCTGACGGTCCTGGGCGACCTCTACACCCCGGAGGAGCGGGGGCGGGTCCAGGGCCTCTTCGGCGCCGTGTGGGGCGTCGCCGGCGTGTCCGGGCCGCTGCTGGGCGGGCTGATCGTCCGCTGGCTCGGCTGGCGCTGGGTGTTCTTCCTCAACCTGCCCTTCGGGGCGCTGGCGCTGCTGGTGCTCTCCCTGGCCTACCGGGAGCAGCGCGCCGGCGGGCAGGGGGCCCTCGACCTCCCCGGGGCCTTCCTCCTCACCGCCGCCTCGTCGCTGCTGCTCCTCGGTTCCTCGGGGGGATCGACGGCCCTGGCGCTGCTCCCCGGGCTCGCCCTGCTGCTGCTCTTCGTCGTCGTCGAGGGCCGGGTGGCCGCCCCGCTGCTGCCGATGGCGCTGGTGACACGCCGGGCGATGGCGGTGGCCACCAGCGCATCGGCCCTCTTCGGCGTGGCGATGATGGGATCGCTGATCTACGCCCCGCTGCTGGTGCAGGAGGTCCGGGGTGGGTCGCCCACGGACGCCGGCACCGCCGTGGCCCCGATGCTCGTGGGCTGGCCCATCGCCGCCACCGTCACCAGCAAGCTCATCGTCCGGATCGGCTACCGGAGGCCCATCCAGCTCGGCGCATGGCTGGTCGCCGCCGCCAGCGCAGGCTTCGCCGCCGCGGTCGCCTCCGACGCTTCTCCCTGGGCCATGCGCGCCAGCATGTTCGTCTTCGGCGTCGGCATGGGGCTGGCGAACACGGCGATGATCATCGCGGTCCAGGCCAGCGTGGACTGGTCCCAGCGGGGCGTCGCAACCGCGCTCAACCTGTTCGCCCGGTCCATGGGCGGGACGCTGGGGGTCGGCGCGCTGGGGGGGATCCTGGCTTCCCACCTCGCCCACCACCCGGAGGCCGGCGCCGCACGCGCCCTGGACGCGGCCCAGCGCCTCTCCCTGGAGCGAGGCCTGGAGGTGCTCTTCTGGGTCATCGCCGCCATCGCGCTCCTCAACGCCTTCCTCGCCCTGCTCTACCCCGACGACCACCCCTCCCCCTCGTGAACCGCCCTCCTCACACCGAGGGCAGGATCTGGCACCCGTCGACGGCCACGCTGGCGCCGGTCACCAGGCTCGCCCGGCGGGAGGACAGGAAGACCACCACATCGGCGACCTCCTGGGGGGTTCCGAAACGACCCATGGGGAGGGCAGCCTGGACGAAGGCAGCGATGCGGTCCGGGTCGGCCTGCTGGCGCCGCTCCCAGCCGCCGCCGGGGAACAGGATGGAGCCGGGGGCCACGGAGAGGGCGCGGATCCCGTGGGGAGCGAGGGAGCGGGCGAGGGAGCGGGCGTAGTGGATCTCCGCGGCCTTGGCGGCGCTGTAGGCGGGGGAGGAGCCGCCCACCTGCCAGCCGGAGATCGAGGAGATGAACACCAGGACGCCGTCGCGGCGCAGCTTCATCCCGGGGAGGACGGCGCGGCAGGCCCGGCGGGCCGCCCCGAGGTTGATGTCGAAGGTGAATTCCCAGGCCTGCTCGGAGTCCTCGGAGCTGCCGCCGCCCAGGTTGTTGACCAGCACGTCCACGGCGCCGAAGGCGGCCTCGGTCTGCTGCACGACGCGCTCGACCTCGCCGGGCTGGAGCAGGTCCGCCGGGAGCGCCAGCGCCTCGGCCCCGGCGGCGCGTAGCCCGGCGGCGGTGGCTTCCAGGGCGTCGACCCCCCGGGCGCAGAGGGCCACCCGTGCCCCCTCCTCGGCGAAGCCGCGAGCGATGGCGGCGCCTATCCCCTTGCTGGCCCCGGTGACCAGCGCAACCTTGCCCTTGAGACCCAGATCCATCGGGGCAGCATACCCCGCCGGGGCGCCGGGCCGTACGCCGGAGGGTCGGGGTGAGGTACAAGGGGAGCTATGGCGAGAGACACGGTGGTGTTCTTCGGGATCGGGGCGGTGGGGGCGGTGATGCTGGTGTGCATGGCAGAGCTGGCGGAGCGGGACGAGGTTCCGGTGCGCTTCGTGGCCTTCGTCCGGAGCGTGGACATGGCCCGGGACGCGCTGTTCCACGCGGAGCACCTGTTCGAGCGGATCGAGTTCGTGGGGCTCCCGGAGTTTGACCCGATCTGGGCGAGGGATCCCCGCTACATGGCGTACCTGAAGGGGGCCCTGGTGCTGGTGAACGCGGCGACCCCGGAGATGAACGAGCGTATGCTGGTGCTGGCGGAGGAGCTGGGGGCCCACGCGGTGGATCTTGCCTCGGACATGTACGACGAGGAGACCCAGAAGACGCTGACCTTCGCCCAGTACCGCCACGAGGAGGCGCTCAAGGCGAAGGGCGTGGCGGCGCTGATCAACCTGGGGATCTCGCCGGGCATCACCAACTTCCTGGTGGGCGGTCGGATCCACGAGATACGGGCCCAGAACCGGAGGGATCTGACCATCGAGCGGGTCGACCTCTTCCTGCTGGAGGACATCGACTCGGACGAGGTGGTGTTCTCCTGGTCGCCGGTGGTGGCGCTGGAGGAGCTGGCGCAGCGGCCCCGGGTGATCGAAAACGGGAGAATCGTGGTGCTGGAGCCCTTCTCGTCGCCGCGCTCCTACCAGTTCCCCCACGAGCCGCGCCCCAGCCGCCAGTACCCGCTCTACCAGGAGGAGCTGCTGTCGTTCCGCCGGGCGTTCCCGGAGATCCGGGCCATCGGGGTGTGGACCGGGGGGTCGGAGGTGGAGCTGGTCAAGTCGCTGTTCAAGCTGAACCTGCTGTCGAAGCGGACGCTGGACGCCCAGCCGGGTCTGACGGTGGAGAGCGTGGTACGGGCGATCCTCCCGGGGATGAACAAGCCCCGACGTATCGAGAACTACCTGCGCACCGGGGTGATCCGCCGGGCCCATTTCGCCGCCGCCGCGGAGATCCGGATCTCGGAGCAGATCCGCAACGACCGGCAGACGCTCATCGAGACCGTGGGCCTCTCCTACCACCGCTACCAGGAGCTGCTCGACACCCCCTACGCCGGGGCCACCTACATCTCCTATCCGACGGGGGTGGGGGCGGCGATCCTGGTCTGGCATGCGATGGAGCACGCCCGGCAGCAGGAGGGATCCATCACGGGAGTGCTGTCAGGGGAGGAACTCGCGCGCATCCTGCCGAGGTACCGCGTCGACGCGGTGAAGCGCGATCTGGTCGCCTGGGACATCGATCTTTTTGATAGCGTCAGGGACGCAGCATCCTCCTGAGGAGCTTCCATGTGGCGCCCCGCGACCCTCGACGACGACCCCGCCATCACCACCTTCTGCCTCGCGCTCTACGACGAGGATCCCGGCCCCGAGCCCATGACGACGGGACGCATCCAGAGGACCCTCGCGGCGCTCCGTGAGGCCCCGCAGCGGGGACGTGCCGTGGTGCTGGAGCTGGACGGGCGAGTGCTCGGCTACGCGCTGCTGATCTCCTTCTGGTCCAACGAATTCGGGGGCGAGGTCTGCGTCATCGACGAGCTCTACGTGGCCGCCGAGGCGCGGGGGCAGGGCCACGGAACGACCCTGATGGACGCCCTCGCCACAGGCCAGGGGCCCTGGCCCGGCGCCCCCGCCGCGGTCTCCCTGGAGGTCCGCCCTGACAACACGCGCGCCCGGGCGCTCTACGAGCGGCTCGGCTTCCAGGGAAAGAACCTCGTGCTACGCAGGAAGCCAGGATAGGTTATCCGCATCGCACCTCTCCCGAGAAGAAGCATGGCCGCTCTGACCGAGGAAATCGTCGCTTCGCTCGCCCCCGCGGAAGGCACCATCGGAGATGCCCGCGCCTTGCTGAAGAAGGGAGCGTTCCGTGGGTTCGCGCGGTCGCCGGAGGGGAACCTGGTGTTCGCCGAATGCAAAGGCTCCGCCAGGGATCCCTACCAGGTCTCCCTGGATTTCACGCCGAGCGGCGCCATCCCGACGATGCGCTGCAACTGCCCGTCGCGGCAGCGCCCCTGCAAGCATGCGCTGGCGCTGGCGCTGGCCTTCGTGCAGAAAGGGTCGAGCTTCCCCGTGGGCCAGCCCCCCGCGGACCTCGTGGAGAAAAGCGAAAAACGCAAGGAGCGCAAGGAGAAGCAAGGAAGCGCCGAGGAGAAACCCCGGGAGGTCAACAAGGCCGCCCTCGCCAGGAAGACGGCGCTCCAGCTCGACGCCCTCCAGAACCTGGAGACCTTCCTCGTGGACCTGGCCACCTCGGGCCTCGGCGGGCTCAAGGCCAGGGGCATCCAGGCGATGATCAACCAGGCCAACCGCCTGGGCGACAGCGACCTGAAGGGCGCTCGCAATCAGCTCCTCCACCTGGCCAGCTTGCTCAACCAGGAGGAAGAAGAACCGGACGAGGACGAGGAGGCCCCCTCGCTCCGGGGCGCCGCCCTCCCGGAAGACGCGCGCCAGGCCAGGATCGCCGGGCAGTTCTTCCAGCTCTGGGCGACGCTCCGCAAGGGCCAGCGTCTCCTCGAAGGAAAGGCGGAAGAGGGCGACTCCAAGGGCGAGGACGACGCCATGATCGAGGCGCTGCTGGGCCGCGCCTGGAAACTCTCCGAGCTGAAGGAGGCAGGCTACTGGATCACCGGGCGCTCGCTCATCGAGCTGGCCCACACCCGCCGCGAAGACACCGTCGTGGAGATGCTCACCACGGAGGGGTACCTCCTCGACCTGGGCGACGGCAACGTCCACGTCGAGCAGACCTCCCTTCCCTTCGCCGCCGCCCGGCGGCCCGACGCCAGGCTCCGCCACGCACGCACCGGCGTCGTCGAGATCCGCGAGGGAGCCCTCTACCCGGGCGCCGTCAACCGCCGCGTCCGCTGGAGCGACAAGAATGACTCCGCCAGCGAGCGCCCTCGTTCCCCGGAGGACTACCGGAAGCTCCATACACTCGCGCGCCCCCTGGAGGCGGCCACGAAGGCGCTCAAGGAGCAGCTCAAGAACCCGCTGCTGGGGCAGGACGCGGTGTTCTTGCTGGAAGCGAGGCGCTTCGGAGAGACCCGGTGGAGGGGCGAGCCGGTGCCGGCAATGGAGGACAGCGCCGGGCAGAGGCTCCTCTTTCGTGACCCGCCCGACGCGAGCTTCCCCACGAGCCAGAACCTGGCCCACGCGGCGGCCGCCCACGGCCCCGGGAGCGCGGCGGTGAGGCTCTGGTACGACCCGGTCGAGCGAAGAATCTTCGGGCAGGCGCTGGCGCTCTTCGTGGACGAAAAGCACCTCCGTCTCGGGATGTGAGCGAGGGAACGATGACGCAGGATCTGTTCGGTACGTTCGATCAAGATCTCCAGCGACTGCTGCTGGCAGGCAGCGGCGCGACGGGCGGGGACGAGGGGCTGCTCCGGGCGCAGGACGCCTTCGGCAAGCTGGCCGCGAAGGTGCCCGTGCTGGCGGCGGCGCAGGCGCAGATCGGCAAGGTGCTCGAGGCCAGGGGGCGCGCCGCCGCAACGGAGCTGCTCAACCTCGGCGTGATGAACCTGCGCATCCGGGGGGCCCAGGCCAGGCCCGCCGCGGGGGAGGGCCTGGAGCCCTTGCCCCCCGCCGCCCCTCTGGAGACCAGCACCCCCCAGCACGACCTGGAGGCGATCCACCGGGCGCTGACCTCCGGGGTCAGCTTCTCCGGGAAGAAGATCCAGCGGTACAAGGTCGTGGAGGAGGCCGTCGAGCGGGGCACCTTCCGGGATCTGAGGCTGCTGGACCTCTGGGTGAAGGCGCTGACGGACCCCGCCCTGGGGGATCGGGTGGCCGAGCGGATCCTCCCTGCCCTCGGGGAGGCCGCCGCGGCGCGGATCGAGCGCCAGTTCAACCCGAGGGGCAAGGTCGCTGACGCGAGGAGGCTCCGGTGCCTGGTGGCGATCCGCGGCGAGGCGGCGAGGCCCCTGGTGGAAGCCTGCCTCCAGGCCCCCGAGAGCCCGCTCCCCCTGGCCCCGGTGGTGGCGTCGGCGCGGGGGAAGAAGACGGCCCGCAAGAAGACAGAGCAGGACACCTCCGTGGAGGTCCGGATAGCGGCGGTCGAGGCGCTGGAGAGGGTCGCCCCCGCCGAGGCCGAGGAGCGCGCCTGCGCCCTCTACCGCACCGAGACCCAGCGCGAGGTCCGCGCCGCCTGCGTCCAAGTCATGGGTGCCGGGAATCGACTCACGACGTTGGAGTTCCTCCTCGTGGCGCTGAGGGATAGCTCTCAGGTGATCCCTTTTGCTGTCAAGGCCCTCCAACGATTTCGCCACCCGAAGACGACGGAGCGTTTGCTGGCGATTTTGACTTCTGAAACGTTGGACATCAAAGCCCCAAAGACCCACCGGTCCAGGGTCGGCAAGAAACCAACAAAGACATCGCAAGCCGAGCGAAAGTCTCTTCAAGATATCCAAGAGCGTACCGATTTCGTTTGCAAAGTGATCCATGCGCTGAGCCTGCGCCCCTCCCCGGAGGTACTCGACCGCCTGATTGAGTTGTTTCGTAATCATCCAAGCCCTGCCATCCGTGAGGCCGCCGGAGAAGCCCTCAAGGCCAGCGGTGAGCACCGTGCTCTGGAGGTACTCGCCGAGCGTCTGGACAACGAAGACCCTGGCATCGATCTCGCCGTTTGGGCCTTCTTTAAGCTTGACCTGAACAGTGTATTCGAGCGTATGCAACCGTACCTCACAAAGCAAGCACTTTCCACGGACAAAGGCATCGCCCTGGCCCGCAGGCTTCTCTGTGAAGTCGGTGGAGTAGGGTATGTTCTCGACGAAGAAGATCCCGATGTAGAGAAGGATCAAGGAGCGCAGGACGAGAATCCTCTCTTGGATTCCAGCAATGACCAGGATCCTGAACAGTTCAAATACAGGAATCGTAGAAAGAATCGCTATTCTTTTCAGAACGATCCCCGCTGGTTGGATGTGTCCCTCAGAATCCTCGAGCAAACAAGCTGGAACATGGAAAATCGAATTCACCGAGACCTGATAGGTGATGTCGTAACAATTCTTGGAAATCTTCGAGCTCCTGGCGTGTTGGACATCCTCCTCAACTTGCTCCGTCGTAACGTCTGTGCCAACAGCGTTGCCGAGGCGATCTTTCACATCGGAGATCGCTCCGTTATCCCCGGTATTCTTGCCCTGCTCCGGCTGCAAAAACCGCGTATTCACGCCATTCAACTCCTGGGCTCGTTCAAGGCCAAGGAAGCCGTCGACCCTCTCTGCGCTTTGCTTGCCAACGAATCCATCCCGGCAAACCCGATCGTCGAAGCGCTCGGTCATATCGGTGAACCTCGTGCTGCCCCCATCATCGCGGCTTCCCTGCTTCGAAAGGATATCCTTTCCTGTCCTTATCAAGCACTCCATGCCCTCCGTCAACTGGATAATTCTCAAGTGATTCCATCCATCCAGGAGGCTCTCAAGAAAGCAAAAAAGTCAAAGAAACCCTGGATCATCACCCGTTACGAGGAGCTGATCACTTACCTCGAACGAGATCGGAAGGTCTGAACGATGGCCAGCAAGAAAGAAGCCGCCCGGCCGCCGGAAGGTGGCTCCTCCCCTGCCTCTGCCTCGACCCCATCCCCCTCGCAGGCGCTCCGGGAGCCCGCCGAGGTGCAGTTCCAGCGGGAACTGGACGCCCTCGCCGCCGCGGACACCCACGAGCGCCCACCGGGCTGGAGGCTCTCGCCCCGGGCGGTGCTCGCCTACGTCTGCGGCAAGGAGTTCAAGGGCGTCACCCCGGCGCCCAAGTACATCGGCAACGAGCGCCTGGTGGAGATCGCCATCGCCACCCTGGCCACGGATCGGGCCCTGCTGCTGCTCGGAGAGCCCGGCACCGCCAAGAGCTGGCTGTCCGAGCACCTCGCGGCGGCCATCAGCGGCACCTCGCAGCTCCTGGTGCAGGGGACCGCGGGCACCACGGAAGAGCAGATCCGGTACACCTGGAACTACGCGATGCTGCTCGCGGAAGGCCCGTCTCTCCGGGCGCTGGTGCCGTCGCCGATCTACCGAAGCATGACCGACGGGAAGCTCCTCCGCTTCGAGGAGATCACCCGCTGCCCCTCCGAGGTGCAGGACGCGCTCATCACCCTGCTGTCGGAGAAGACGCTGGCGGTCCCGGAGCTGGGCTTGCAGATCCAGGCCCAGCGGGGGTTCAACCTGATCGCCACCGCCAACACCCGCGACCGGGGCGTCAACGACATGTCAGCGGCGCTCAAGCGGCGGTTCAACATGGTGGTGCTCCCGGTGCCGTCGGACATGGCCACCGAGATCGCCATCGTCGAGCGGAGGGTCGCCGAGATCGGCCTGGCGCTCCGGCTGCCGGCGCCTCCGCCGGGACGGCAAGCGGTGGAGAGGGTGGTGCAGATCTTCCAGGAGCTCCGCCGCGGCCAGACCCTCGACGGAAAGAACAAGGTGAAGCCTCCCTCCGGCGTGCTCTCCACCGCGGAGGCCATCTCGGTGCTGGGCAACGGCATGGCCCTGGCGGGGCACTTCGGCGACGGCACCGTCACCGAGCGGGACCTGGCCGCCGGCATCCTGGGGGCCATCGTCAAGGAGGACGCCAGGGACGAGGAGGTCTTCCTCGAGTACCTGGAGAACATCCTGAAGAAGCGCGGCGCCGAGTGGACCGGCCTGTACAGGGCCTGCAAAGAGCTCCTCTGATGGCGTCGAGGCGCGGGGCCACGCGAGCGCCGTCCGCCGGGCTGCCGGCGGAGGGGCCCACGGGGCAGGTCTTCGGCGTCCGCCACCTCTCCCCCCTCGGCGCCTGGCACCTGGAGCGGCTGCTGGACCGCGTGGACCCGACCGCGGTGCTGATCGAGGGGCCTTCGGACGCCTCGCCGCTGATCGAGCATTTCCTCCACAGGAAGACCAAGCCTCCCATCGCCATCCTGGCCTTCACGCGCGCCCCGCCGATCCGCTCCATCCTCTTCCCTCTGGCGGCCTACTCGCCGGAGTGGATCGCTGCCACCTGGGCCGCCCGCAAGAAGCGTCTCGTCCGCTTCATGGATCTCCCCGCCAGCGTGTTCCTCGGGCTGGAGGCAGCCCCCGCCCCGGCGGAAGGCCCCCCTCCTTCCACGGATACCCAACGCTACCTCGACGACCCCTGGGAAGAGATCGCCAGGGTCACCGGCGACCCGCACCACGAGGTCTGGTGGGAGCGCCAGTTCGAGCAGCTCACCGACGAGGGCGCCTACCAGGAGGCGATCCTCGAGCTGGGCCAGGGGCTCCGTTCGCTCCGGGACGAGACCGACACCGAGCGCCAGGAGACGCTGCTGCGCGAGGCGTTCATGCGCCGGGAGATCCGCCGCACGGTGGCCGAGGGACATGATCCGGATCGCCTGGTGGTGGTCTGTGGCGCCTACCACGCCCCGGCGCTCCGCTGGGAGATCCCCCCGATGGACGACGCCCGGCTCGCGGCCCTCCCCTCGCCTCCGGTCAACCTGGCGCTGATGCCCTACAGCTACCGCCGCCTCAGCTCCCGGTCCGGCTACGGCGCCGGCAACCACGCCCCCGCCTACTACCAGGCGCTCTGGGAGGAGGCCTCCGCGGGCACCTCCGCCCGCCTGCCCGCGCGCTACATGACCGAGCTCGCCAGCAAGCTGCGCGCCGCGGGGATGATCCGCTCCAGCGCCGAGGTGATCGAGGCGGTGCGTCTGGCCACCGCGCTGGCGGCGCTCCACCAGGACCGGGTCGCCCCCACCCTGGCCGAGCTGCGGGACGCCGCCGTCGCCCTGCTGGCCCGCGGGGACCGGGACGCCATCGCCCGGCACCTGGACGCGGTGGAGATCGGCGACGCCATCGGCTCCCTCCCCCCGGGCGTCGCCCAGACCGCCATCCAGGAGGATTTTCACCGCTGGATCCTGGACCTCAAGCTCTCGGACTACCTGAAGGACAAGGAGCAGGTCATCAAAGGACGCGCAGACAGGGGGCAGGCCCTCGACCTGCGAGAAGATCGCTTCGCCAAGAGCCAGGAGGCGGCCTTCCGGGACCGCCGCGTCGCCGTCTTCCTCCGGCGCCTCGACGCCCTGGAGATCGGCTTCGCCCAGGACAGGACGACCGAGGCCGATCGCAGCGAGAACACCTTCAAGGAGCGCTGGTCCGCCCGGTGGTCTCCGGACTGCGAGGTGCGCCTCGCCGAGTGCTCTCTCCTGGGGGACAGCGTCGAGCTGGCCGCCACCCGCCGCCTCTCAGACCGGCTCGCCCAGGCCACCGACGCCGCCGACGCCGCCCGGATCGTCGAGCAGGGACGCCGCTGCGCCTTGCCTGCGCTGTTCTCCGAGGCGCTGCGGCACCTCCAGCAACTCGCGGTCACCGACAGCTCTTTCCCCTCCGTCGCCCGGGCGGCCCGCTCGATGGCGAGCATGTCGCGCTTCCGGGAGGTCGACGACGTGGACACCTCCCCCGCTCGCCCCCTGGCGGCCCAGCTCTTCCTCCGGGCGGTGCTCCTGGTCGGCCCCGCGGCGCGCTGCGACGACGACGCGGCCTCTGAGCTGGGCCGCGCCATGGCGGACGTCTCCTTCGTGGCCTTCCTCGAAGACCTGGGCGAACCCCTGCCGACGGACCGCTGGCACGAGGCCCTCCACGCCCTCGCGGACGACGACCTGGCGCACCCCTTCGCCGTCGGCGTCGCCTGCGCCTTGCTCCTGGAGGCCGGCGTCCTCGACGACCAGCGCCTCGATCAGCGGATCGCCCGCCGCATCTCCCCCGGGATGGATCCCTCCCGCTGCGCCGGCTTCTTCGAGGGCCTCGCCTCCCGCAACCGGATGGCGCTCCTGTCCCGGCGCCTCCTCTGGTCTTCCATGAGCGCCTTCCTGGAGCAGCTCGACGACGGAGCGTTCCTCCGCGCGCTACCGGGGCTCCGGCGGGCCTTCGCCTCCTTCACCGCGGGCGAGGCGCGGCGGGTGGCGGACACCCTCGCGGAGCTGTGGGGCGAGGGCGCGGCCGCCCTGGCGCAGGCCATCGAGACCAGGATCGACGACGACGAAGTTCGCCAGCTCCAGGAGGACCTGGGCGACCTGGGCGACCTGGAGCTTTGAAGAGCACGCCCGCAGCGATCCTCACCGGAGCAGGTCGCGCAGCGCCCCGTGGAGCAACCCGTTCAGCAGGGACACCAGGAAGGAGGCGACGCTGGCGGTCAAGCAGCCGGAGACCTCGATCCCGGGGGCGATCCTCCCGACCAGGTAGAATACGACCCCGTTGAGCAGCAGCGAGCCGAGGCCGCCGGAGAGCTCGCGGGAGACGCCAGGCAGGACGCCCAGCTTGCTCCACAGGGCCGCGTTGAGCAGCGCGAGCAGGCAAGAGAAGAGCACCGCGTGACCCAGGCTCTTGACCCGGACCCCGGGGAGCAGCCACCCCACGAGCGCGACGCTCCCCCCGGTCACCAGCAGGTGGATGAGGATCTTGACGTCCAGGGGGGTCAGCATCACGGGGAGCTCCGGAGCCCTGGCGGCGGCCCCGCGAGCAGGCGCTCGGCCTCCAGCCAGTCCCCCACGCCGTCGCCGCCGGGCTGCCCCCGGTCGAGCCAGAGAAAATAGGCGACGCGCGCGATCTCCTCGCGGGCGGGGTCGGGCCACATCGGGGCGCTCGGGAGCTGGCGCCAGTGGATCCCGAAGGAGTGGCCGCGGGCGCAGGCGTAGTAGTCCGTCTCGCTCCCGTCGATCACGCGCCAGGCCGGCGCAGAAAGCCCCTCGCGAGCGCAGTCATCGCACGGGATTTTCCAGGCAAATGTTCCTCCGGCCATGGCGTCAACGTGGCACACCTCCCGGAGCCGTCGCAAGCCCGCAAAAATTCTCCCGGGTAGCCTGTCAGATCCACGACGATACAGGCCTCTCTGGAGTCAACATAGACGACGAGGCCCGCGGGTTGTGGGGAACCACACGAGGTGTGCGATGGGTGTGCTCGACGGATGGGATCAACAGTCCATGGTAGGTGGGGTCGCGCTGGTGCAGCAGCGCCGGGCTGCGGAAGGGCTCCGGGATGGGTGGTCCATCGCGGAACTCCGCCTGGACGACGCAGATCGTCAGGCGCTCTGGGCGTGGTACCAGGGGCTCTCCCGGGATACGCTCTTGCGCCATCTCGAGCTGAGCTACTCACCGCAAGGTGCCTCCGAACATCCGGACCCTCCCGAGGTCGCTCGCGAGCGGTTCTGTTACCGGGAAGAGGCCATCGGTTTGCTGCTGCTGGCCGCGATGGCGGAGCAGCTCCGGTTCCACGGCAAGCTGGGCCAGGTCTGGAGCACCATCCGTCTGCTGCGCCTCAACCCTCGCGCCGAGGAGCTCCTCTTCCACGGGAACGGCCAGCCTACCCCGGCCCTCCGCGCTGCGCTCGAGGCGGCCGCGAGGTTCTTCCGACTACGCCACGTCTTCGACGACGAGGAGCCCCGGCACGCCTGGGCCACCACCCTGTCGCTCCAGTTCGTGTTCCCGATCCCGGACACCCCCGGACACCTGGCCGAGTGGCTCGTGGGTCACCCCCCTCCGATCGCGCTGCAGAAGATCCTCGCAGAGCAGGGCTCCTCCCTCGGCAAGGTCTGGGCGACGCTGCGCAAGGCCAGGACCAGGGACGACAGCAGCGCCGCGCGTATCGCCCTGTCCAGCTCCCCCTGGTTCGATGGCCACGATCACATCGCCCTCGTTGCCGATGCGTTCCGCAGGGTCTCCTTGCCGCCGTCGACCCAGGCCCTCGCCATCGCGACCGAGGACGAGGACGAACCGATGCTCCTCGGAGTACCAAGGCTGCTGTGGTCCGAAGACGGAGCCCCGCCCAGGCTGGTGGCCTCGGTGCTGGAGCAGCCCGTCGGCGCGGAGGGGTGCAAGAAGGTCGTTCTACTCGTCGATGGAGAGCCTCGTTGCAAGCTGTTGCGGCAGGGGGATTCGATGAAGACCCTTCAGCCCACGGAGATCGACCTCCCCTGGCGCGAGGAGATCGTGGTGGCGCTGGTCGACGCGCAGGCCCCGCAGGAGCCGCTGACCACACAGACCGTGCGGCTCAAGCGCAGCTCCGTCGAGGTGTTTGCTCGTTCCTCCGGTGAACGCCTGGAGCATGTGTCCGATCACGAGGTATCGCTGGTGCTCTGGGTCCCGGAGGGGGCCCGGAGCGTGCCGGAGCTCCCGTCGCTGAGCGTGGAGGGGGGGGTCTTGCTGGAGATGACCCCGCCCTGGCCTCCCCGGATCGATGTCCATCTCGGAGAGGAACCGCTCCTGTGCTGGAGCCGCCGGACCCCGCGGGCAGCCCCGGTCGTGCAGCCCCGGGAGCGGCGCGCCGTGGGGCTCTATGTCTGCGAGCCCAGGGGCGAGCGGCGGGTGGAGCCCCAGGACGAGCTGGAGGTGCGCGCCGTCCGCCTGGCGCCGACCCGGGTGGTGCTCCCGGAAGGGTGGCAGCAGCCACGGCTTATGGCGGGGAGCAAGGATACCGGACGCGTCCGGCTCCGGGCCGCACCGCTGCGGGGGCTCCTGGGGCTGGGCGAGCCGCTTGTTGCGCTGGATGGACCGCTGGTCGGGGTCAGCGAGGACGCGCCGGAGCTGACGCTCGCGGGGGCCGTGGTGGATCACGGGCTGGTGTTGAATTTCGAGGAAGGAACGCACCACAGCCGGCTGCGCCTGGCCCTCCCGCTGGAACTCGAATCGACCTCCTCGCTGCTGATCGCGTGGCCCCGGTCCGGGCAACCTTTCACGCTTCCCTGTCGCCTGAGCAGCGCGGAGGACGGACAGCACGCCGTGGAATTCGAGCTGCCGTCTGGGATCCGGGCGCTGGGGCTGAACTACCGGGGGACCTGCCTCGGCTCCTGGTGGTTCGATGGCTGGCACCACGAGCTGGAGCGCTGCGGGTTGGAGTCGGCACAGGTGCTCCTCCTGCTGCGCTGGTTGCGCCTCCCGCTGCTCCAGGAGACCGGCGAAGACCCGGTTAACTCTCCGCGCTTCCAGGTGGCCATGTTCGCACGGAAGCACCTGGCGGATGCCCTGTTCCAGTGGGGTGTCGTGCCCGGATACCCCCCGCCTGCGTTGCGCTTGACCTCGGGGGACCAGGCGCTGGTCCTCCCCCTGGAAGAGCGCTGGAGCGACGCTCGCAAGGAGCTTGGGCTGGGCTGCGCCGGACCGCTGGAACGACAGACCGCCCGGGAGCTTCGGGAGAGGGTCTATTTCAACCACCTCCACCAGCCCCAGGCGCAGGCACTCGCTCCGTTTTTCGAGGCGCTGCTGAGGTTGGGGGCGACCCTACCACGGCTGCTGAACGACGCGCTGGAGAGCGGGTGGGCCAATGCCTTCCGGATGATCGCGCTCCGGGTGCCCCCCAACACGGGCTTTTCCGGACAGAAAGCCAAATCTTACCGGAGTGAACGTATCCGGGAGCTCAGCGGTGGTCTGGCGGCGAGCAGCACGCTGCTGGAGCAGGAGTTCCGGGGAGCCATGAGGAACCCCTCCCGCCGACAGCGCGCGCTGCTGCACCGGGACGACTTTGCCCGCCTCGTGGCCTACGAGAGCCTGACCCTTGCTGGAGAAAAGTGACCATGCACCTGGATGCGTTGAAGCTTGTGGATACCCTGAAAGATCGCCTCACCGAGCTGGCCCTGGAGGAAGGGCACCTCCGGGATGAGACCTTGCGGGAGCTAGCCCGGAAGCTCTGGAGCGGCCCACCCGAGCTCGGAGGGTTGGTCGGCGATCTTTGGGTGGAGGGGGCTTTCGGTGCAGAGACCTCCGGAGAAACGCTCCGGGATCTGGAGGCTCGCGGGGTGATCGCTGCGGGGCTGGTGGACCAGCTCGAACGCTCCGGAGCGATGCCACCGGGGCGGCTCCTCTACACCCACCAGCGGGACGCGTTGGTGGCGGTGCACGAGGCAAGAACGCGCTCGCGGCGACCTGGCCTGGTGATCACCGCAGGGACCGGCGCCGGCAAGACCGAGAGTTTCCTGCTGCCCCTGCTCGACGACCTGTGGCGAACCCCGGGGCGCCACGGCCACGGCATGTCGGCGCTGCTGCTCTACCCGATGAACGCGCTGGTCGTGGACCAGGTGAGGCGGCTCTCTTCGTGGCTCGGTGGGCAGAATCACCTCACGTTCTTCCACTTCACCAGTGAAACGCCCGAGGATCACCAGAGCGCGGTGAAGGCCGGCATCGCGCCGAGGCCCCTGCCGTCCTTCCGTACGCGCAAGCAGGCCCGCGGCCACGAGACCGCGGAAGGGGCCAGGCTCGAGGCGGGCGGAGGCCGGATCCCCGACGTCGTCGTGACCAACTACTCGATGCTCGAGTACATGCTGTGCAGGCCGCAAGACGGGGTATTCTTCGGCGATAACCTGCGCGTCGTCGTGCTCGACGAGGCCCACCTCTACAACGGCACCCTGGCCGCAGAGATCGCCCTCCTCCTCCGTCGCCTGCTCGAACGCTGCGGGAAGCAGCCGGAAGACGTGATCTTCCTCGCCGCATCCGCCACCCTCGGGGCCGGCTCCGAGGCGCAGATCCAGGAGCAGCTCACGGCGTTCGGTGCCAGCCTGTCCAGCAAGCAGAAAGCCGCGATCCAGGTCATCCAGGGGAGATCCCAGCCTCCCTCCTTCCGCGGCACCTCACAGGAGGACCCAACCGGGCTGATGGAGGCGCTCCTCTCCATGGATGTCAACGTGGACACCTTGCACCTCGACGCGGAGGGGAAGGTCTCCTTGCTGGAGGATCCCGAGCAGAGCAGGGCGCTCCGGGAGCTCTTGCGGAGCGCCGGTTTGCCCGGGGGCTCGGCGGACGAGGTCTCCCCGGCGGTGTCGCTCCACGATGCCCTGGAGGGTAGCGGGGTGCTGCGGCAGGCGGCGACGCTGCTGTTCGAGCGCCAACGGATGCCATTGCAAGAGCTGGCAGAGTCCCTGTGGGAGGCCGGCTGCCCACCGGAGAAGCGTCTGCTGGCCACCGTGCGGTTGCTGACGCTGGGGGCCAGCGCGCGGCGAGCCGTCCAGGAGCTTCCCCTGCTGCCACACCGGCTCCACGCCCCGGTGCGAGGCTCCGAAGGGTTGTCGGTGTGCCTGTCTCCCCGGTGCTCGGGGCCCTACCGGATCGAGGGGCGAGGCTCCTTGCTGGGGGGTCACCAGGAGCGCTGTCCGTTCTGCCGCGCGGCCGCCATGCCTTTGCTTCGGTGCAAGGACTGCGGTGAACCGCTGCTGGTGAGCCGGGAGCCACGCAAAGAGGAGCCCGGGGAGCCCATGGAGGACGACGACTACGTGCGGGGCTGGGCGAGCCTTCGTCTCCCAGGGAAGCTGCTGTTTTTCCACCTCCACACGCCGGATCCAGCGAGCGCGCTGTCGGTGGTCGCGGCGTCGGGAGAGATCCTCGGGGAGGGCGAGAGCATCCTCTTGCAGCGCGTCCCCGAGGAGCAGATGGAGCCGCGCTGCCCTGGCTGCTCCGAGGTTCTTGTGACCCAGAAAGGTCCGCGGGGAGAGCGGGAGTCTTCGGTACGCCCCTACCATTGTGGAGCCCCCCTGACGACCTTGCTCCTGGCGGAGACCATGCTCCCTGCGTTGCCGCCGATCTCATCCCCGCTCCGCGCGCTGCTGCCGGCGGAGGGGCGCCGGCTCCTGGCCTTCAGCGACAGCCGGCGCTCGGCGGCGCGCCTCGGCCCACTGCTGACGGACTCTCACGCGCGGCGCGTCTTCCAGGCGGCGCTGGTGGGGTTCCTGGGCACCGTGGGCTTCGCGGAGAGCCTCGACAACCTCATCGAGCTGCAAGCGCTGCTGGAGAAGCAGCTCGCGAGGAACCCGAACAACCCTCAGCTACAGAACAAGGTGGCGCGGGGGAAGGCCGAGATCGAGGCCCAAAAGAAGGGGCACCCGATCAAGAACTTGCCCACGGCCATCGCAGGAGACCCGACCTTCAAGGCCCGCATGAAACAGCTTCTTCATGAGGAGTGTGCCGACGCCCAGGAGCCTCCCTGGAGCCAGCAGCTCTGGGAGGAGAACGGCGAGGCCAGCCTCAAGGAGGAGCGGCTGCTGGGGCTCCTCGGGCGCGAGCTGGCGCGGCGAGCGACGAACCAGCGCACGCTGGAGGGGCTGGGGCTGGTGGAGCTGGTCTACCCGGAACTGGATAGGATGGAAGTTCCAGAGGCGCTGGAGGCGCTGCTGCCGATCAACGTGCGTCAGGGGCTGGCGCGAGCCTGGCCCACGCTCCTGGCGCTGCTCTGCGACACGCTACGCGCGGATGGCTGCATCACCCTGGGCAGCGAGGAGCTGGACGACGCTTACACCTTCGGAGAAGGGTGGCTAGGTCGCTGGGTCAGCCTCGAGCAGAGCGGGTGGCGATGTGTCGCCTTCCGCGGTCAGGAGCTCCGGCAGCGCCGCCGCGCCTTTGCCTCGGCGGTGCTCCTGCGCCTGGGGGTCTCCGGGGCCCAGGCAGACGAGCTTTCGCAGCGGCTCCTGGACGCCGCGTTCGTGCAGCTTTCCGGAGCAAAACTTCCGTGGATCGAGGTCGACGAGAGCCGGCAGATCGATCCATGGCAGACGGTCCGGGCTTTGCGGCTCAAGTTCCCGGAGCTGGCGCTGCGATCTCCGGAGCAGTGCTGGCGGAGCAAGGCATCCGGCCGCGTCTGGCCCCGGGCCTTCCCGGGGCAGGGTGGCGAGGCGGGGCTGGCGCCAGAGGCCGGGTGTACGGATCTGGTCCCGGTCTCCGCTGGCGAGCTGGACGGGGACGTGCGTATCGGTCGCGCTCGGCGGGAGCTTCTCGGGCGGGACGAGGGGGTCGACGGGCGGATCTTTCGCCTCGGTCTCTGGGCCGAGGAGCACAGCGCCCAGCGCTCGCCGCAGACCAACCGCCGCATCCAGGCCCTCTTCGAGCAGGGGGCCCGGAACGTGCTGAGCGCCTCGACCACGCTGGAGGTCGGTATCGACGTCGGAGGCTTGAACGGGGTGCTGATGGCCAACGCCCCCCCCGGGAAATCGAACTACTTGCAGCGGGCGGGGCGCGCGGGGCGCCGCGCGGACGGCTCCTCGATCGCGGTGTCGTTCTGCCACCCTCGCCCCTTTGACCGCGAGGTCTTCCTTCGCTTCGATCGGTACATCGGGCGGCCCTTGCGTCGTCCCCGGGTGATCTTCGAGCGCCTGCGCATCGCGCTCCGTCACGCACATGCCTGGCTCCTCGGGGACTTCTTCCGTCAACAGTTCACCCAGGCGACCGGCGCCATGCAGGTCTTTGGTCGCCTGGAGGGCCTGCTTGGCCAGAAACCTCCCGCCTGGTGGGACAGGAAAGCGACGACGCGACCGGAACTCCCTCCTCTCGAACCTCGCTCCCTGGCGGAGCAGTTCAAGGAGCACCTGACCCGCCTCGCGCTGGCCCCTCCTCCGCGGGTCATCGACGCCTTGACCTTCTTGCTTGCAGGTACCCCTGGTGCGGAAAAACTCGGCGATCTTCCCCTGTTTTTTCGGAGCGTGAGGGAGTCCTTCGAGCAGGCTACCGCCCCCTACCTCGAGGATCTGAACGAGCTGCGGATGGCGTACAATTTGATCCCGGTGCAGCCCAGATCGAACGAATTGTCCCGACAGCGAGGGGCGGCGAGGGCGCTCTCGCGGCAGATCGATACGCTGACAAGCATGACTGTGATCGAGGCGCTGAGCGACCGGCAGTTCCTCCCCAAGTTCGGCTTTCCCGTGGGGGTCCAGCGGCTCAAGGTGATGGTGCCGGACGAGGATCGCCCCTGGCGTCTACGTGAGGAGGACTCGATCCGACTGGAGCGTTCGTCGTTGCTGGCGCTCTCCGAGTACGTTCCGGGAGCCCAGGTGCTGGTCGGCGGCAAGGTCGTGACCTCGCGGGGGGTGCTCCGGCACTTCGTCGGGAACAACGCGGACGATACGCTGGGCCAGCGGGGGTACATGATCACCTGCGAGAAGGGGCACATCACCTACCGGATCGCGTCCGAGCCCGAGGTCTGCCACGCCTGCGCGCGCCCTGGGAAACGCTGCGAGCGCCTGCTGCTGCCTCGCCACGGGTTCCTCAGCGCCGGGTGGGATCCGCCGGTGCGCGGCCTGGAAGCAACCGAGGTAGGTTCCACGGAGCAGGCCACCGTCACCTTCGGCCCGACGATCACCGAGGAGCTTCGTGTCGACGCGCTCGGCGGGGTCCGGGGGCTGGAGGCGCGTTACCGAGAAGACGGCGAGATCCTTGTCTTCAACCGGGGCAGGTTCTCGCTGGGGTTTGCGCTCTGCACGGCCTGCGGCTACGCCGAGAGCGAGTGGAACGGGTCCAGCCAGGGAGCGGTCCACCTCCCGCGCGGATTCGAGCGTCATGCCCCGCTGACCTCCAGCGATCCGAGGTCTCGCTGCTGGCGAGAGGACGAGGCGCCGGTGCTCCGTCATCATGTGCTTGCGGCGCGCCAGATCACCGATGTGCTGCTGATCCAGGAGAACTTGCGAGGATCCTCGCTGCGCTCTGCGGCCTTCGCGGAGACCCTCGGGCGCGCCTTGCAGATCGCCGGAGCGCGGCTGCTGGAGGTCGACACCCGGGAGCTGGGTGTCCTGGCCCTTCCGAGCGTCACGTCTCACTGCGTGGTGCTCTACGATAACATCCCGGGCGGGGTCGGGCATGTGCGCGAGCTCCTTGATCTCGGCAAGAGCTGGCTGGAGGAGGCCTGCCAGGTCCTCTACCTCAACGAACACCACGACAGCTGGTGCCCGGGGGCGTGCCTGGACTGTATCTTGACCTTCGACGCTCAATCCGCGGCTTCACGAGGTCTCCTCGACCGGCGCCTCGTCCTGTCCTCCCTGACCTCCTGGCTCGCTGGAGCACCCTCGTGACTCGATCCGATCCTGCCGCTCACTCCCTGTCGATCCTCGGTGAAGACCGGCCTCTGCCGCTTGGCAAGGAAGATCTGGCCGCGGAGGATCCCGTGGTCCGTCGTACCGCGATCTTCCTGCAAGCGTCCCTTGTGGAGCTTGGCCTGGGCGAACCACCGCTCACGAACCTGGACGAGTCCTCGCACACGAACCAAGAGGCGCCGTCGCTCGCCAGCCCGGAGAGAGATGGCGCTCCTTCCTCGGGGTTGCTGGCCGAGGACCATGGCCTCGCGGTCGCCTTGCTCTTGCTGGCCCACACCCTCCGGTTGCCGCTTCGTCCTGGGCTCCTTGTGCTCGGAACGCTGTCGTCCTCGGGGCTGGTGCTGCCTCCTCGGGAGGCCACGCTCCTCCGCTGTGGTCGGCTCCTGGACGGAGGGCTCATCCCCCCCCCCACGGTCCTCCTCTCCGGAAGGCGTCCTTCCATCGAGGAGCCTTCCAGCGCGGAACGCCTGCAGCGCCACCGCGGTACCCACGAGGTTCGTATCCTGGGGGTTCGCACCTTCCCCGAGGCTGCGAACGACGCGCTGGGGCTGGAGGCTCGTCTACGGGATGGTGAGCTGGAGCTGCCGCCGGAGAGACTGGGGCTTGTCGTGGAGCGCCTGTGGCGCCTGACGCTGGAGGGGGCGCCTCCGCAGCTCGGGTGGAGGGTGGTCGCGGCGCTCGCAAGCGGCCTGTTGCTGCGGCACACGGCGGATCTCTTGCTACGTTGGAAGGCCGCCTTCGCGCGAGATGTGGCCCGCCGTCACCTGGGGGAGGCGGCGCTGCTCCTGTGGCCGGAGGAAGATATCCTCGGAGCCTTCTCCCGGGAGACTCGCCTCCTGATCGTCGCCCACGTCGTGCAATCGGTGGCGGACGGGGATCCTTTGCTCGCGCTGGAAACCGCAGAACGAGCGTCCCGGTTGATCTCCGTGATCTCCCCGTTGCCGGCAGACGCCACCCTGCTAGGAGCCATCGGTCGCGCCGAGGCCGCAGCCTGTGCCTTCGAGAGGGCTGCCGCCTCGCTGGATACAGCGTTGCAGATCTGGGAGTCCCTGAGGCTCCGGACGGAGAGCTCTTACGCTCTCTGTGAGCGGCTTCGTGTCCTGGGAATCCTGGGGCAAGAAGAGGCTGTCCTCGATCTCATCGAGACCTCTGTCCGAACCTTCTTGCAAGAGGAGCAAACCTCAAAGGTTGCTCGATCCTTCGTGCTTCTTGCGGCGGGACGCGCGCTCGCGCAACTGGGTCGTCACGCAGAGGCCATCGAGCGCCTTGAGCCCGAGGATGCCTGGTCGCAGGCTCCCGACCACGTGCAGGCTTCCCGGTTGCGATGGCTCTCCTTTGCGCAGCGAGCCACGGGCCTCTCCGGGCAAGCGGCCAGCACCCTGAGAGCCCTCGGTTGCCTGGGTGACACCGACCAACTTCACCTGGCTCACCTGGACGATGCGCTCGCGCGAGGGACCACCACCGGAGAGATGGTGCCGCTGGTACAAGGCCTGCTGAACGCCGAGGAAGGTGGCGATGAGGCTCGGCGCCTCTTGCTCGTGCTGGCCCCCGGACGAGGCGTTCCTCTGTGCATCCAGGATCGTTCTATCATCCAGCGCTTGTGCCGCGAGTATCGCTACTGACCCGGTTCCTACCACAGCGGGCGCGGCCTCACCGGCTCTGCACCACCTCGTCGACCGTGCCCCAGGGCCAGCCGAGCGAGCCCCGGCGCCGGATCGAGCCTGGCCAGGGTGTGGTTTCCCTTCCTCGACGTGCGCACCCCCCGGACATCGATCACCGTCGTGGTCGCCCCGGAGGAACAGAGCTCCTCGTACTCGTCCGCCTGAGCCAGACAACAGAGCGGGTCCAGGGAAAATCCCCCCAGGTTCCGTGGACCCAGCACCGCGTCCCTCGCGCTTCGGCACGGCGCCGACCGCGAGGTCGCTCCCTCAGGAGGCCTTGCGGCGCCGACGGAGGAAGATCGCGGCCAGCCCCGCCAGCGAGAACAGCCCCGCCCTCGGCTCGCTGGCGCGCCCGGCCTCGCTGCACCCGCAGCCGCCGTCGCCCTCGACCTCGCCG
>CAZSDX010000015.1:8298-29500 GCA_964605685.1 uncultured Polyangiaceae bacterium | reverse complement strand
GGACGCGGGAGCCGCCGGGCTTTCTCGCGGGGCTGGCGCTGGGGCTGGCGGCGCTGCGCCGCCGCCGCGCCCGGTGAGGCGCAGGAGTCACTCCGGGCGGAAGGTCGAGGAGCCTACCCCGTAGCCCTCCGAGTACTCGTAGTAACGGTGGGCCCGGGGGTGGTGTTGCGAGTGGCGCTCGCACCAGAGCTTCTCCCCGTTGCTGGCCTGCTGCGCCGCGACGCAGTCGGGGCAAGGCGGGAGGATCTCGGGGACATCCGGGTGCTGCGCCCGCTTGGTCCTCACCACGAACACGGGGCACGGAGCCTTGCGCACCAACGTCTCGGCGATGGAGCCCAGCAGAAGTCGCTCCAGCTTGCCCGGGTCGTGGGTCCCGATGATCAGCAGATCCGCCCCGATGTCGCTGGTGAGCTGGAGGATCACCGCCCGCGGGTTCCCCACGATCAGGTGGCCCGTCGCGGAGACCCCCTGCTGATCCGCCCGGTACTGGAGCCGTTCCAGGTGCTCGCGCCCCGCCTTGAGCAGGACCGCAGCGCTGGGCACCCCGAAGGGAGACCCGCCCACCGTCGCCGCAGCGATGGGGATGGTGTCCACCGCGTGGACGACGTGGAGCTGGGCGCCCGCGGTCTTCAGGGTGAGGGCGACCGCCTGGTCGAGCACCTGATCGGCCAGGGCCGAGGTGTCCACGGCGACGAGGTAGGTGACCCTGGGTGGGGAGGAGGATTCGGTCATGAACAACGTTCTATCAAATGTTGTACCTACCCAAGAGAAGACACACCCCTCGGGGCTTACTCGCACGATCTTCCCGGCGCTCAGGGGCGGCGGAATCCCCGCACCACCCGGACCAGCCCGTCGAGCGTCGCCGGGCGCCCGGCCAGGTCCGGGCTCCCTGGCATGCGCGTGCTCAGCCCGACGCCGAGGCCCCCGTTGACGATGATCTTGCGCAGGTACGCGTCATCGGTGCGGTCCTGCCAGACCGGATCACTCAGGTCACGGGGGGCCGGCCTCAAGCCCGACGCGGCGGGGCCGTCCCCTCGCCCGGTGGTGCCGTGGCACGGGGCGCAGCGGAGCTCGTAGACGGCGCGGGCGTCCTCGGGCAGCGCCCTGCGCGAGCACCCCAGCAGCAGCGACCCCAGGGCGACCCACCCAACCCCGCGCCGCAACGCTCAGAGCCCCAGGGCCGCGCGGCCGCCGTACACCTGGCCCGCGCCCAGCTCGTAGCCGATACGCAGGAGCTGATTGTACTTGGCGATCCGGTCGGAGCGGCTCAGGCTCCCGGTCTTGATCTGGCCGGCGTTGGTGCCCACCGCGAGGTCAGCGATGAAGGCGTCCTCCGTCTCGCCGGAGCGGTGGCTGATGATGGAGCGGTAACCGTGGAGCGCGCCGAGCCGGATGGTGTCCAGGGTCTCGGTGACGGAGCCGATCTGGTTGAGCTTGATGAGGATGGCGTTGGCGATGCCCTCGTCGATGCCGCGGCGCAGCCGCTTCGGGTTGGTGACGAAGAGGTCGTCGCCCACGATCTGGATCTTCTTCCCCAGCTTCTCGGTCATCAGCTTCCAGCCAGCCCAGTCGTCCTCCGCGAGGCCATCCTCGATGGAGACCAGCGGGTACTTCGCACACAGCCCGGCGTAGAGCTCGATCAGCTCCTCCCGGGTGCGGGGGGTCTTGTCCCAGGTGTAGCGATCCGTCTCCTTGTCGTAGAACTCGTTGGCGGCGGTGTCGAGGGCCAGCCCCACCTGCTCGCCGGGGCGATAGCCCGCGGCCTCGATGGCCGCCAGGATGCGGGTGAGCGCCTCCTCGTTGGTCGACAGCCGGGGGGCGAAGCCGCCCTCGTCGCCGACGCTGGTGCTGTGGCCGTCCTTCTTCAGGTTCGCCTTGAGGGCGTGGAAGATCTCCGCCCCTGCCCGGAGCGCCTCGTCGAAGGTGGGCAGCCCGTGGGGGACGATCATGAACTCCTGCACCTCCAGGCCGCTATCGGCGTGGGCGCCTCCGTTGATGATGTTCATCAGCGGCACCGGCAGCACCCGCGCCTGGAGCCCGCCCAGGTAGCGCCACAGCGGCAGGCTCACCGAGTCGGCGGCCGCCCGCGCCACCGCCATGCTCACCCCGAGGATCGCGTTCGCCCCCAGCTTCCCCTTGTTCTCCGTGCCGTCCGCGTCCAGGAGCACTTGGTCGACCGCGGACTGATCCAGCGCGTCCATCCCGAGGATCGCCGGCCCCAGCGTCTGCTGCACGTTCTTCACCGCCGTCAGCACGCCCTTCCCCAGGAACCGCTTCTTGTCGCCGTCGCGCAGCTCCAGCGCCTCGTGCTCCCCCGTGCTCGCCCCCGAGGGAACCGCCGCCCGGCCGAAGCCGCTGGTCGTCTGCACCTCGACCTCGATGGTCGGGTTGCCGCGAGAATCGAGGATCTCCCGGGCGAAAACTGCAGAAATCTCGGTCATGGTCAGCTCCTTTTCCGCGGGCACGACTAGCGCAGCCGCGCCCCCGCGGGAAGAAAGGACCTACACTTGAGGCCGTGGCGCCGCGCACCCACCTCGGACGTTACCTCCTCGTCACGCCCCCGGAGCGCCCCTTGCTCCTGGCCTCCTCCGCCCGCGACCCCGCCGACCTCGTCGTCCTCGAGCGCGCCGTCGAGGATGTTTCCTCGGACCTCCCTCGCGCCGACCGGCTCCTCCGCGAGGCCGCCCAGCTCGCCGCCTTCGAGCTCCGCGGCCTGCTCCGGCTCCGCGAGGCGTTCCTGGTCCGCTCCGGCGCCGCCACCGCGCTCCTCCTCGCCCACGACTACGCCCCCGGCGCCCTCCTCTCTTCGCTGCTCGAGGCCGCCCGACGCCGCGCCGAGCCGGTCCCGGCCCCCGTCGCCGCCGCCATCGCCGTCGAGATCCTCGCGATCCTGGAGAAGCTCCACGCGCCGCGGGGCGCGGGGCCGTCGCTCCACCTGCGGATCACCCCGGCGAACGTGCTGGTGGGGCCCGGGGGGGTGTTCCTTCGGGGGCTGGCCTGGGGGCTCCCCTCCTGGCCGAGCGCCTGGCTGTCGCCGGAGCAGCGGGACGCCTTCCGCTACGCGACGCCGGAGCAGGCCCGGGGCGAGCCGCCGTCCGCGCGATCGGATCTCTTCCAGGTCGGCGCGCTGCTCTGGGAGATGCTCGCGGGGCGCCCTCGCATCGAGGCCAGCGACCTGCTCGGCATGCTGGGGAAGATCCGGTTCCAGGCGCCGGCGTCGCTGCGACCCACCCGGAGCGACGTCCCCGACGCGCTCGACCGGCTCATCCTCCAGGCGCTCGACCGCCGCCCCTCGGAGCGCCTCGCCACCGCCCGAGCCTTCCGGGAGGAGCTGGAGCGGTGCGGAGGCTGGGGGGCCTGGTCCGGCGTGGAGGGCTGGGCGAGCGGCCTCGGCGCGGACCCCTTCCCCGGCCCCGAGGTCTACCACCTGCGCGCCGCAGCGGGCGACGAGGAGCCTCCTTCCTCCGATGTTCCGGCGGGGTACCGTGGGTGATGGGCGAAAAATTCGGCCACATCCTCGACCCACTCGGTGACCCGGGCCGGCGGCAGCGCCCCGAGGAGCTGCGGCCCGTAGCGGCGGGCGACGAGGCGGCGATCCAGCACCGCCACCACCCCCCGGTCGGAGGTGGAGCGGATCAGCCGGCCAAACCCCTGCTTCAGCGCGATGGCGGCGGACGGCACGTGGTAGTCCAGGAACGGGTCGCCGCCCTCCTCCTGGATGGCGACGCTGCGGGCGGCGACCAGGGGGTCCGTGGGCACCGGGAAGGGGATCTTGTCCAGGATCACCAGCCGGAGCGCGTCCCCCGGCACGTCGACGCCCTCCCAGAAGCTCATGGTGGCCACCAGCACCGCGTGGCCCGAGGCGCGGAAGCGCTCCAGCAGGGCGGTCTTCGGCGCCTCCCCCTGGAGCATCAGCTCCAGCCCCTCGGAGGCCAGGCGCCCGTGCATCGCCTGCATCGCCCGCACGGAGGTGCAGAGCACGAAGGCGCCGCCGCCGGAGAGCCGCAGCAGCTCCGCCACGTGGTCGGCGGCGGCCCGGGAGAACCCCGGGTCCTGGGGCTCCGGCAGGGAGGAGGCCACGTAGAGCAGGGCGCAGCGCGGGTAGTCGAAGGGCGAGGGAAGACAGAGCTCGTCCACCGGGCCGAGGTCGTCGGTGAGCCCGATACGCTCGCGCATGTAGGCGAAGCCGCCCCGGGTCGCCAGGGTGGCGCTGGTGAAGATCACCGGCCCCACCAGGCCGAAGAGCTTTGCCCGGAGCATCGACGTCACCCGGACCGGCGCCGCCGCCAGCGCCACCGAGCGCGGCCCCACCTCCCCCCAGAGCACCTGGTTGCGTGCCCCCTCCACCACCGCCGACAGATCGCCCCGGAGCCCGGTCGCTCGGCGGCTTATCCCCTGGAGCGCCTCGTGCTCCTGCCCGGCGGCCAGCGCCAGCGCCTCCAGCGCCGTGTCCAGGCGGTGGTAGGCCGCGAGGTGGTCCCGGCTCCAGCGCTCAGGGCTGAGCGGGATGCGACCGGGCCCCGACCCCAGCACCGCCGCCGCCGCCTCGAAGAAGTGCGCCGACACCGTCTTGAGCACCTCCACGGGCCTCGGATCCACCGAGGCCACCTCGAAGGAGCGCCCCGCGTCCCGCAGCAGCGCCTCCAGGCGCGCGGTGGACACACGGACCCCGAAGAACTCGGTGGCGATCTCCTCGAGCTGGTGCGCCTCGTCGAAGATCACTCCGTCGTAGTCCGGGAGAACCCCCCCGCCAAAACCGACCCCCCGCAGCGCCAGATCCGCAAAGAACAGGTGGTGGTTGACGATCAGGATCTGGGCCGACTCCGCCCGGAGCCGGCTCCGGGTCACGAAGCACCTATCGTGGTACACGCACCCCGGGCCGACCCTCGCCTCGCTCGACGCGGCGATCTCCAGGCGGATCGGATCCCGCTCCGGCACCCCGGGCAGGAACGACAGATCCCCCTCGTGGTCCTCCTCCAGCCAGCCCTTCACCGCCTGCGCCACCGCGAAGATACTCTTCAGCCGCTCGACGCTGGCGCTCTCCAGCTCCGCCTGGAGCTGCGCCAACCGCCGCAGGCACAGGTAGTTGCCCATGCCCTTGAGCAGCGCCGTCGGCGACCGGAGCCCCAGCCGCGCCAGCAGCGGCAGGTCCTTGGTGGAGATCTGCTCCTGGAGCGCCTTGGTGGCGGTGGACACCACGATCCGTCGCCCGCTGAGCAGCGCCGGCACCAGGTACGCCATCGTCTTGCCGGTGCCGGTACCGGCCTCGCAGATCAGCCTGCGCTCCCCCTGGAGCGCGCGCTCCACCGCGTCGGCCATGACGAGCTGCGCCTCCCGGGGCTCGTAGCCCGGCAGCAACTTCTGGAGCGGCCCACCCGGGCCCAGAACCTCGCGCGCTCGCACCAGGGAAGCTTAGCCCAGGTCCCCCCCGGCGGGGTCGCCGGGCATCTCCCGATGGAGGACAAGCGGCACCAGGATGTCGAGGGCCTCCGGTTCGACGCGGACGCCCCGGTCGGAGAAGAAGAGGTCGTTCTCCTGGAGCACGGCTCGCTCCTGGGCGATGAAGAGGATGGGCTCCGCGCGCCGGGTGTAGCCGAGCTGGATCAGCGTGTGCATGGGCCAGGAGCCCCCGTCGAAGACAAGCTCTTCCTTGAGGAAGTAGAAGCCCTGCGCCGGGATCTTCTGGAGAGAGGCGGCCCATGCCAGCGAGCGGAACACCACCCCGGGCCCCCGGAAGTGCCAGCGGTTGTGGGCGCAGTGGTCCGGCAGCACCACCTGGGGGAGCCCCGAGTCCGAGTGGTTGTGGAAGTAGACGAGGATCCCGGCGGGCACCTCCTCCTCGTGGCCGGGCAGCGCCTGGGTGGTACGAAAAATTCCACAATCGGGTAGCGAAAATTTGGCGGAGGCCATGGTGCGGGGTACCCCGAGGGGGCGACCCCCTATAACCTTGACGTCGCGCCGCGTGCTCATCTAAAGGCAGGAACACTCGCTCGGAGGACGCACCCATCATGGAGATTCACCTCGACAAACGCGCCGTGAAACTGATCCGCTTGTCAGCCCAAGACGCGATCGAGGAGGGGGACACGGAGGCGCTTCGTGAAGACATCCACGAAGCCTTCTCCGAGGAGCAGGTGGAGGAGCTGGAGCGCCGCCTCGACAGCGGCGACTTCTTCGAGTTCCTCACGGACATGCTCGACGAGTGGAGCGGCGACGACGTCGACGAGCTCTTCGAGCTCCTCGAGACCCAGCTCGGCGAGATCGGCATCGACATCAAGTACGAGGCCAAGAGCACGGACGACGACGACGACGACGACGACGACGACGACCTCGACGACGACGACGACGACAGCTACGAGGAAGAGGACGACGACGACGACGATTGATCGAGCCCCAGGCTCACTCGATCCCCAGCGCCGACCTCAGGTACCCGCGGCACGGCGGCGCCTTCGGCGAGGAGCCCGCCGAGGCGCATAGCTGCGGTGCGCACCCCGCGTACCGGCTCTCCGGAAAATCCGCGACCATCTTCGTCATCGCGTCGCACACCCCGCGCTCATCCCCCACCTTGCGCGCCAGCAGCACCTCGTTCCACAGCGCGTCGTCCCTCAGCACCGACGTCGTGTGCTCCCGGTACAGCCGCCGGAACTCCTCCCGTGCCCTCGCCACATCCCCGAGCCGGTCGCGGTACAGCTCCGCCAGCTTGAACTGCGCCGCGGAGTACCGGGGACGCTCGTAGCTCCCCTGCTTCATCGTCGCCACCTCCCGCGGGGCCAGGAGCTTCCGCAGGTAATCCACCGCCCCCGCGTAGTCTCCCTGCTGCTCCGCCAGCTCCGCCGCGTTCCACCAGGCGTCGTCCGCCAGCGAGCCGTACGGGTAGGGGTACCGCTCGGCGCAGGCCACGAACAGCGCCCTGGCCTCCGCCCCCCTCCCCTCCCCCTGGAGCGCCTTGGCGATCAGGTACAGCGTGTCCTCCCCCAGCTCCGTCGCCAGCAGCTTCTCCCGGTTGGACTCCAGCCACCGACGCCCCCCCCCGGCGCCCTCCTTCTCCTCGTGGCGCTCGACCACCTTGCGCAGCACCCGCCGCGCCGACCCGGCCCCGGGGTACGCGAACAGCGCCCGCTCCAGCGCCTGCCACCCCGCCTCTGCGTCCCCGTGCTGCACCTCCAGCAGCGCCCGCTCGTAGACCGCCCTCGGCGTCCGCTCGCCTCCCGGCGACAGGGCGATGAGCCGGTCGTAGGCCGCCATCGCCTCCTGGTGGCGTCCTGCCTGATCCAGGGAAGCCGCCTCCCGGAAGTAGCCCTCATCCCGATCCCGCTCCCGCTTCGCCACGTCGCCGGCCTCCCGGTACGCCGCCGCCGCCTCGTCGTGGCGTCCGGCGGATTTCGCCCGGTCGCCCGCGGCCAGGGCCCGATCAAAGGCTCCCCGGTTCGGCCCGCAGCCGGCGAGCAGCGCGAGGGCCAGCGCGGACCAGCGGAGGGTGGATACGCGCCCCATCAAAGCCCCGGGATCACCTGATCCTGAGGGACAAGGATGGCCCCCTGGAGCGGGTCGAGGACGAAGTCCACGGAGCCGTCGGCGCCCACGGTCACCGGGGGCTTGCCGTTGAGCACGTCCACCAGCACCGTCCCCGGCGCCGCCGTGGCCTTGAGCGGGGCCACGTCGGAGCCGGAGCGCCGTGGGTTCTCCGGATCCGCGTTGACGACCACCAGCGCGTAGGCGGCCCCCGCGTCGCCGCCGGTTCGCTCGAAGGCGAGGATGTGCTCGTCGCCCGCCTCTGGGGTCTCGGCGGGGAAAACCACGCGCTGGTCGCCGAGGGTGAGGGCCTTGTAGGAGCGGCGCAGCCGGTTGAGCCGGGCGGTGTACCGGAAGGTCTCCCCCTGGGTGCTGTAGCCGGTGGGCCACATATCCTCCCGGTTGGCCGGGTCGTTGCCGCCGCGGAAATCCTGCTCGGTCCCGTAGTAGAGGCAGGGGATACCGTCCTCGGTGAGCAGCACCAGCAGGGCGGCGCGGAAGGCGTTGAGATCCGGCTGCTCGAAGAGGAAGCGGGAGACGTCGTGGTTGTCGAGGAAGTTGACCAGCGTCTTGGTCGGAGGCAACCCCGGGCCGTTGGGCTGAGGCTCGGTCCCGTAGTTGGCGGGGCGCTGGGCCCAGAGGTCCCGGGCCTTGCGGGTGGGGCCGTGGGGGCGCCGCTTGAAGATGTCGTCGAAGACCTGGTACTTCTGCGCGAAGTAGAAGACCGAGTCCATCTCGCCGGGGCGGGTGTACGCGCCGTTGCGCTGGTCGTTCCCGTCGAAGGATTCCCCGAAGATGAAGAAGTTGGCCTTCCCCTGGGCCGCCAGGCGCGACCTCAGGTTCGGGACGAAGAAGCGCCAGAACCCGTGCTCGACGTGCTTGATGGTGTCGATCCGGTAGCCGTCGATGTTGGTCTCCTCGACCCAGCGGGCGTACACGTCGGTCATCGCGGCCCGCACCTCCGGCAGCTCGGTGGCCACGTCCTTGAGGCCCCCGGGGAAGTCGCCGGTCTCCGTCTGATCGTAGTAGTCGATGCAGGCCGCCCCGTCGCACTCCTCGCAGGGATCCTTCGGCGTGCCGGCGCAGGTGCAGGCGCGCAGCGTGTCGTCATCACAGACGCGGCCCACGATGGCCTCGTAGTTCACCACGCGACCGCGACGGTGGTACGCCCGCGCCTCCTGGAGGATCGCCGGCAGCGAGGGCACCTTGTTGGCCACCGGATCGTAGACGAAGATGATCGGCGCCGGCCCCGCCTCCCCCAGGCTGGTCCGCGACTGGATCCCCCGCGGGTCGTAGTCCGGGTCGTACTCGGTGATGTGCACCACCGGCTTCGGCTTCACCGGGTTCCCCGGCGGCGCCCCGTCGGGGCCCGACTCGTAGATCAGGATGTCCGGCTGCCCGTTCTGGTTGATGTCGTAGAAGAAGAGCTGACCCATGTGGTTCGTCACGATGTCGACGATCACCTTGATGCCCCGCTCGTGCGCCTTCTTCACCAGCCTCCGCAGCCCCGCCAGGTCGCCGAAATGCGGGTTGGTCTGGGTCAGATCCTGCGCCCAGTAGCCGTGGTAGCCGTCCACGCCCGCGTCCGTCTCCACGTTCTTCACCACCGGCGAGATCCACAGCGCCGTCACCCCCAGCGCCGAGATGTAGTCCAGCTTCTGCTCCAGCCCCAGCCAGTCTCCCCCGTGGTAGCGCGCCGGGTCGTCGGGCCTCACGTTGTAGTCGTTCGTCGGGTCGCCGTTGGCGAAGCGATCGATGAGCACCTGGTAGATGATGTCCTCGCGCCAGTCCCGCTTCTCGGTGGTGAGCACCGGCTTTTCCTCCTCCGGGAGGTTCATGCAGGAGGCCAGCGCGCAGGCAGCGGCGAGGGCAAAGGGACGGAGGGCCAGCAAGGTTCGGGTCAGCATGGATCACCGGTAAGACGAGTTGAACCACCACTCGGCCGACAGGCCGAAGAACTGCTCGGTCTGGCGGCGGGCGAAGAGATCGTCGGCCGCGTAGAAGGAGCGCGCCCCCTCGTCCCGCCGCGTCAGCAGCCAGATCAGCCGGATCTGCGGCCTCACGTAGGAGCCCCTCCCTGCGGGGCTCAAAAAGGGCGCCACGCCGAAGCGCACCAGCGACCCCTGGAGCTGCTTCCCCGTCGCCGGCACCAGCACCCCGCGCCGGTGCGACTGGTACGACCCCTCCACGAAGATCCCCGTCCGCTCGGTGAAGTAGTAGTGGGGCCGCAGCACCACGATCCCCTCGTCGACGTTCGCGTAGCTGTAGGCGTCGGTGCTCGCCCCGCGGAACGTCCGGATGTACCCCGCACCCATCACCGCCAGCGGCCCCACCTCGTAGTTCCCCGAGAACGCCAGCGACAGCTCCCGCGAGTCCCCGGTGGTCCGGTCCGCCGCGAAGGACGTCGGCACCGCCAGATCCCCCCCGAAGGCCGCGATCCCCGTCGAGTACCTCAAGAAGAAGTTCAGGTGCGTGTCTCGCTCCCCCGTGAACGCCCCGAGCTGCAGCCCCGCCACGTACCCGTTGTCCCCCGGCATGCTCTCGTAGCGCCCCGGCTCCCGCTCCCGCTGCCCGCTGCCGAGCTGGTGCAGTTCCCCGTAGAGCACCACCTTGAACCCCCCCTTCCCGTCCCCCATGAACAGCTGCTCCGCCCGCAGCGACTCGATCACCTTGGGCCGGTTCAGGATCGGCACCGTCACCACGCCGAACTGGTTGTTCGGCGCCACCCGCACCCCGCTCTGCGTGAAGTACGGATCATCCAGCCGGTTTGACCCCACCTGGAACCCGATCTCCGTCTTGCTCGGCAGGTTCAGCCGGACCCCGCCGCCCACCGTGTTCAGGTTGTCCAGCGGCCACCAGTTCAGCAGGTACGCGTCGTCCCCGCGGTACATCCGGCTCCCCGCCCATACCACCAGACCCTTGTAGCCGATGTCTCGCTCCTCGATGTAGAGGTTCCGGACAGCAAGCTTCGCGTCGAACCTCCCGCTTGAGTGAAAGATCGGCTCCCCGATGGCCATGGTGGCGACGATGCGTGTCGTCACCGGGTCGGCCCCCTTGAGCGTCCAGCGATCCTCCCGGCGGAATTCCAGCTCCGCGTAGGTATCCTCGTCGAGCCGCGTGCCGTGCGCCACCAGGTCCGCGTCGCGCCCGGGGCCACCGCGCCCGTCCAGGGAGGTCATCACCCGGCCGTAGGAGCCGAACTCGAACTTGCCCGTGGACGGCGCCGTCATCGCCGCTGCGGCATAGGCCGGGGGCGGGCGGGTCGGGCTGGGGGGGGCCTCCGGCTCCGGGGGCTCCGGTGGGGGAGCGGCGGGCCTCTCCTCGGCAGGCGGGGCGGGGGGATCCTGGGCGAACGATGCGCCCGGGAGCAGGAGGATACAGGCCGCGGAGACCAGAGAGGGCCGCGTGACCTGGCGGTCAAGGAGTCGCACGAGGCGGGAGCATACCCCCAGTCGCTCCCCCGGTGTGCGGCCTTTTGGGGCGCCCGGTGGCGCCTCGAACCCGCCGCTCAGACCGGATCGCGGCGCTTGAGGAAGATCAGCAACAGGACGAGCTGGACAACGGACATCCCCCCGAGGACCGCGAAGGGGAGCCAGGTCTGTTCGTACTGATGGAAGCCCCAGGCCCCGTTGAAGGTGTCCGAGGCAAGCTGCGCCTTGGCGCACTGAAAACGCCCTCCGGAGAGGAAATCGTCGGGAGAATTCAGCCCCGGGTTCCCCAGGTTCATGACCCAGGCGGGGTTGTCGGCGATGGCCATCCGCTCCTGGGCGGCGACCCCCTGGAAGCCCCAGCGCGCGGGGATGACGAACATCAACCACTTGAGCGTCTCGTTGGTGGTCATCGGGACGATCATCCCGCCAAGCACCACCTGGGGGATGAGGGCGATGGGGGTCAGCGCCATCGCTGCCTCGCTGGACTCCACGCTGGTGGAGATCAGAAGCCCCAGGGCGACCGCACAGACGGAGACGCTGGTGAGGTAACTGAGGTCCATGACGAAGGCGCCGATGCCTCCGTGGAAGCCCAGGGCGAAGAACACGATGCCGAGGAGCACCGTGCACTGGATGACGCAGAAGAAGCTGAGCAGGACGAACTTGCTCATCACGTAGTTGATGAGCCCCAGGTTCACCATCCGCTCCCGGAGGTAGATGGCCCGCTCGCTGACGATCTCCCGCGCCGCGTTCGACGTGCCGAACCAAATCGCCGACACCACCAGGAAGAACATCGCCGCCGCGTGGTCCGTCGTCTTCGTCATCTGGGCCAGGATCGCGTTCAGATCCCCGCCCCCTCCGCCGGATTTTCGCTTCAGCTCCTGGAGCGCACCGATGCACCAGAAGGGCAACGATTCGCTCTGCCCCCCGAAGACCAGTGCCAGCAGCGCGCCGATGATCGGCGCCTGGAGCAGCATGATCGCCGTGCCCCCGACGTCCCGGATCTTGACCTTGAAGTAGCGCGACAGCAGCAGCCGGAGCTGACCCGACGGTCGCCCCGCGCTGTCGGGGATCCCCCGCTGGCTCTGCCCCTGGCCCACCGCCCGCGATCCGCTGTACATCATCTGGAAGGTGCGGGTCTGCTGGAACTCCTGCTGCCAGGCGGCGCAGGCGACCTTCCGGGCCTCGACCTTCGGCACCTGCGGGTTCTGCGCCCTCATCTGGTCGAAGACGACATTCTCCCGCAGCCGCAGCATGTCGAACATGTCCCGGGGGTTGTCGATGTCGTTCGGCTTCCCGGTCTTCTCCTTCCAGGAGCCGAAGAACTTGTACGAGTCCGGCGCGGTCGGCCCGTAGAAGATCGGGATGCCCCCGTAGCCCAGGATCAGCGCCAGGTTGAACCGCTCGTACTCGTCCTTCGCCGGCTGGTGGATCGTCATGATGATCGTCTTGCCGGTGGACTTGGCCACGTTGCTCAGCAGCGTGATCAGCGAGGTCGTGTCGTCCGCGGCGAGGCCGGAGGTCGGCTCGTCCAGGAACAGGATCACCGGGTCCGTCACCAGCTCTAGGGCGATGTTGACACGCTTCCGCTGGCCCCCGGAGAGCACCTTCTTCTCCGGCTTCCCGATCTGCAAATGCGCCAGGCTGTCGAGCCCCAACGCCGACAGGGTGCTCATCACCTGCCGGTCGATCTCCTCCTCCGAGTAATCCGGGGGCAGCCGGAACCGCGCCGAGTACTTCACCGCCTCGAACACCGTCAGCTCCGGGTGCACGATGTCGTCCTGCGGCACGTAGCCGATGCTGCCGCGGAGCGCGTCGTAGATCTCGTAAAGATCCTGCCCGTTGACCCGGACGATGCCCCCCGACGGCGGCTTGTAGCCGTTGAGCGTCATCAGCAGCGTCGTCTTCCCGGCGCCGGACGGGCCCATCAGCGCGATCATGTCCCCCGGCAGCGCCTTGAACGACACCTCGTTCAGCAGCCGCTTCATCGCGCCCGGATTGTCCCGATCCGGCACCTCCACCACCAGCCCCCACGCCTCGATCTCGTAGAGCGGACGGTTCCCCCAGTCGCCCTGCACGTCCGGGCTCACCACCTGGGCGCTCTCGCCCTCGACCTGGATGATCAGCGGCCTCGGCCCGATCATCACCCGCTCGCCGTTCGAGACCGGGACCTCCGCCCCCGGCGGGATCCGCTGGTTGCGCACGAAGGTGCCGTTGGCGCTCCGCAGATCCTGGAGGAAGAGCTGCCCTCCCCGCTTGATGAGCGCCGCGTGGCGGCTGGACACCTGCGGGTGCTCCACCACGATGTCGTTGTCGGGGGTGCGGCCGATCCGGATCGTGTCCTTGCTCCCGGCCCCCATCGGCAGCCGGCCGAGCACCGTCTGCGACTTCTTGTAAGGCTGCGCGGACCCGTAGGGGCCCGGCTGCGCCATCGACGGAGCCGCCACGGGCCCGGGCTGCCCCGGGTTGATCCCCGGGGAAGACGGCATCATCCCTCCTGGCATCGCCATGGTCCCCGGCGCCCCCGGCGCCATCGGCGCCCCCGCCGGAGCGCCCCCGCCGGCGAAGCTCTGGAGCACCTGCCCCAGCACCGACACCAGCACCGGCACCGGCCCGAAGGCCACCACCCCGTTCGGATCCAGCGGCACCGGAGCCCCCGGCGGGATCCGGTTCGGCCCCACCCACGTCCCGCTGGTCGAGTTGTTGTCCGCCACCATCATCCGGTCCAGCATCACCGTCGCATGCTGGCTCGACACCGACGGGTGCTGGATCACCAGGCTGCTTCGGGTCGGATCTCGCCCCACGATCAGCTGCCCCGGCGGCGCCGCCGCCTGGCCCCGCGCCATCAGCATCAGGATGATCGCCGGGTGGTTCAGCGGCAGCTGCACCCCGCCGCATGCGAAGGTCGTGCGGAAATCAAAGGGCACCTGCCCCCCGGGAGGAACCGGCTGGCCGTTGCAGAACGACGGGCCCGCCCCTCCGTCGAGGTACACCAGGACACCGTTGCCCTGATGCACGATCCGCGCGTGTTCCGGGGCGACCCCGGGTCCCTGGAGCACGACGTCGCAGTGAGGAGCGCTGCCGACGACGATGGTCTGTTTTCCGAAGCCTGGGAGCATCGGCGGGGAACGTAACAAGATTTGGAACAAAAGTGGTATGACGCGGCCATGACGAGCGCTCTTCCCATGATCCGCCACGACTGGACGGTCGCCGAGGCCCGAGCCCTCCATGACCTCCCCCTCTTCGAGCTCGTGGACCGGGCCCGCGCGGTTCACCTCGCCCACCACCCGGACAACCAGGTGCAGCTCTGCACCCTCCTCAGCGTCAAGACCGGCGGCTGCCCGGAAGATTGCGCCTACTGCCCCCAGTCCTCCCACCACGACACCGCCGTCGGCGCCGAGCGCATGCTCCAGGTCGACGAGGTGCTCGACGCCGCACGCCGCGCCAAGGAGGCAGGATCGACCCGCTTCTGCATGGGCGCCGCCTGGCGCGAGGTCAAGGAAGGCCCCGCCTTCGACCGCGTCGTCGACATGGTCCGGGGCGTCAAGGCCCTGGGCCTGGAGGCCTGCTGCACCCTCGGCATGCTCACCGAGGACCAGGCCCGACGCCTCAAGGAGGCCGGCCTCGACGCCTACAACCACAACCTCGACACCAGCCGCGATCACTACAAATCCATCATCTCCACCCGCACCTACCAGGATCGCCTCCTCACGCTCCGCAACGTCCGCAAGGCCGGCATCACCGTCTGCAGCGGCGGTATCATCGGCATGGGCGAGTCCATCGACGACCGGGTCGCCATGCTCGTCGAGCTGGCCCGCCTCGACCCCCACCCGGAGAGCGTCCCCATCAACGCCCTGGTCCGGGTCGCCGGTACCCCCTTGGAGCACCTTCCCCCGGTCCCCGGCATCGACCTGATCCGCATGGTCGCCACCGCCCGCCTCATGATGCCCCGGAGCCGCGTCCGCCTCAGCGCAGGCCGTACCGAGCTGTCCGAGGAGGCCCAGCTCTTCTGCCTCTACGCCGGCGCCAACTCCATCTTCTACGGCGACCGCCTGCTGACCACGCCCAACCCCGACAAGAACGACGACCGCGCCCTCCTCGAGCGTGCCGGCCTCGTCCCCTCCCCGCCCGCCCCCTGAGCCGTCGCCGGGCCGAGCAGCTCCAGGGGACGGACGCGCTCGTGGTGGCGTCGTCGGGGCGCAAGATCTTGCGCCCCTACCCCCGCGGACGTTCCGGAATAACTTCCACGGTGGGGCCGGTGCAGTATACCTCCCACGGGCACGGCCACGTTCATGGCTACGAGCACGAGGAACGGAGACGGGACGGCGACGGGGGCGTGGTAAGCCGGGCCAGCGTTTTTGCTGCTTGAGGGCAGCTCGGAGCTGGCGCAACGCGGGCAGGTCCAGGGAATCGACCTGCTGCTGCCTGGCTTCGTCCCACGGCAGGTTCAAGGAATCGCAGAGGTCCATCACCGCGAGGCGAGCCTCCCGCAGCACTTCTTGCTCCGCCTGGCGTTTCACCTGCTCGGCGACCTGACGAGCCTGCGCTTCCCGCTCCGCCTGGCGTTGGGCCTCCTCCTTGGCGAGGCGTTCCTGGTCGGCCTTGCGTTCCGCGTCTTGGGCCTTCTGCTGGGCGGCTTTCTGGGCCTTCTCGGCCTCCTCCTTGGCGTGTCGCTCCCGTTCGGCTTGGCGTTGGGCTTCTTCCTTGGCATGGCGCTCTTGCTCGACCTTTTCCTGAGCTTGCTGGCGAGCCTGCTCCGCCTTTTCCCTGGCGCGACGCTCCCGCTCGGCCTCGGCCTGGGCTTCTTCTTTCGCCAGGCGTTCTTCCTCCGCCTTTGTCCGCGCTTCCCCCAGCTTCGCCCACCACCGCTCCGTCTCCGCGTAGGTGAAGAGGAGTTCCTTGCCTTGCTTATCCCGCGAGATCGTCAACTGGTTCTCTACCGTCCGGAACCATCCCCCCAGCGTTTGGCTGTAGACGGGGCCTTCCCCGGCATGCACACGCTTCAGCGCTCCCCTTCGGTCTTTTCGGTACAGTTGCAGCACGTAGGGCTCCGACGCGGGGCTCCTCCCTTCCAGCGCAAGCTCGTCGAAGAGCAGCAGCTCCTCCACCCCGAGCTTCGCGTACTTCTGCGGCGATTCCACGTAATCCTTGGCCCAGTTCGAGGGCGACACCACCTCCAGCGCAAACACCGGCGCCGGAACGTCCGGATCGTAGGCCGGCCATTCGGAGAAGTTCGGGTCCTGGGGCTGGCAGGGGAGCACGTAGAGGTCGGGAAGCACGCCGATGCGCTGGTCGTGGGGATCCAGCTTCATCTTCTGCTCGTAGCCGACGAACCAATCGCGGCGCTGCTCTTCCAGCAGCTTGCGAAGGGAAGGAAAGAGATGGCGCTGCAAGGCGGTCAGCAGCGTCGCCCAGGTCATGTCGTCGTTATCCTCGGGAAGATACCAGCGGGAGAGATCGTCCGGCCAAACGGGATAAGCGACTTCAGGCCAAGGGGGCCAGCGAACCGGCTCCGGGGAAGGAGCGTGAGGAAGCGACGTGGCAGGTTCCGCCATGGGCAAGGACGGTAGCAGCGCGCAGGGCTGGGGTCGAGGCGTCAGGCGGAGCGACGATGATGGTGGATTCTGCCTCATCCCCGTCCTCGTGGTCGTGGACGAGGGACGGGGATCTGAACAAGGCCTTCGCGGGAGACGGAGAAGGGGCCGGGGGGGAGGCGCCCTTCAGCCTCGTCCCAGCAGGGGCGGCCCCCCGTGGAGCAGGCGCTGGACCCGGGCCTGGAGGGAGGCCGCGAGCCCCTCGGGGCGCTCGTCGCCCAGGGCAGCGATGGGCTCGCCGACGGTGATCTTCAGGCGGGACGGCAGCGGGAAGAAGTTCACCGCCCCGAGGAGCGGGACGACCGCCTGCACCGCCACCGGGACCAGGGTGGCGCGGTGGTGGATGGCGAGGCGGAAGGGCTCCAGGGCGAAGGGCAAGAGGCGGCTGCGGTCCCGGGCGATCTTGCTGGGGGTGAGAAGCCCCTCGGGGAAGGAGAGCAGCGCATGGCCCTCCCGGAGCAGGGTGGAGCCGGCGACCTCCGTGACCGGGGTGATCCCCGCCTCGGTGAGCGCCGCCGGGATGGGGAAGCGGGAGCTACCGGGGCGCAGGAGCCGGAGCATCCGGGGGGGGCTGGCGTAGAGGAGCGAGGCGACGGCGATGGAGATCGCGTCGAGGGGGAACTGCCCCGCCTGGTTGGCCACCAGGACGATCGGCCCCATCGGCAGGTGGTGGAGGCCGCTGGCTTGCTCGCAGGTGCGCCGGTAGAGCCTGCGCGCCAGGGAGAAGAAGCGGAGGGTCTGCTCCGGATCGAGGCCCGGCATGGCCTCGAATTCGCCGTCCGGGAGGTACTCGATGGCCTCGGCGATCTCCGGGTCGACGGCGGGTTCGGGGGAGGAACGCATCGCGCGGTGCACCGTCCGGTCAGAGGAAGAAATCCGGGAGCGGCGTGGTGCCCGGGGTGACCAGGTACTTGTCGAAGTCGGTGACGCCCTCCTGCCGGAGCAGATCCTCGTCGACGAAGAAGTTACCGGTGCACGCGCGGCTGGGGCGCGTCAGGATGACGTGGGCGGCGTCGGCCATGATGTCCGGGGTGCGGCTCTGGCGCACGATGTCGTCGCCCCCCAGGAGGTTCTGCACCGCCGCGGTGGCGATGACGGTGCGAGGCCAGAGGGTGTTGACGGCGATGCCCAGGGGGCGAAGCTCCTCGGCCATGCCCAGGGCGCAGAGGCTCATGCCGAACTTGGCGATGGTGTAGGCGACGTGGGGGGCGAACCAGCGGGCCTCGATGTTGAGGGGCGGCGACAGGGTGAGGATGTGCGGGTTGGCCGCGTTCTTCAGGTGAGGAATGCACGCCTGGGAGCAGAGGAAGGTGCCCCGGGTGTTGATCTGGTGCATCAGGTCGAAGCGCTTCATGGGCGTGTCGAGGGTGCCCGTGAGGCTGATGGCGCTGGCGTTGTTGATCAGCACGTCGATGCCCCCGAAGCGCTCGACCGCCTGGGCGACGGCGGCGGTCACCTGCTCCTCGTGGCGGATGTCGACCGGGAGCGCCAGGGCCTTGCCGCCGGCGGCCTCGATCTCCTCGGCGGCGGTGTAGATCGTCCCGGGGAGCTTCGGGTGAGGCTCGGTGGTCTTGGCGACGATGACGATGTTGGCGCCGTCCCGGGCGGCCCGCAGCGCGATGGCCTTGCCGATGCCGCGGCTGGCGCCGGTGATGAAGAGGGTCTTTCCTTGGAGGGTCGTCATGGGGCCGGCAGGGTAGCCCCAGGGACGACCCCCGCGCCTCACTCTTTTCGCCGGGGCGGCTCCCGGAGCGGGGAGACCAGCCCGGGCAAGGGGCTCCGCAGCGGCGGGTCGACGGTGACGGAGCGCTGCCAGGCGAGGTTGGCGGAGGCGGCGCGGGCGATGGCGAGGCGCAGCGAGACGTCCTGGACCTGGAGCAGCGCGTCCTCCAGGGGGGGCGGCAGGGGCAAGGGGCGCAGGTAGGGGACGAAGATGGAGGAGCCCAGCAGGCGCCGGGGTGGGTGGACCGGGCCGACGTTGAAGCGCAGGTCACGGACCTTGTAGCCCGCCTCCGTCAGCCGCTCGCAGAGCAGCTCCCGCATCATCGAGAGCTGCTGGGCCCAGGCGGACGAGGAGACCCGCACCAGGAGCACCTCGTCCCGCAGGCGCAGCGGCATGGCGCAGCGGACGACGCCGGGGCCGACCACGCGGCGCCAGGTCGCGTCGTCGATGTTGCTGGGGCGAAGGTACGCCGGAGGCTTGAGGAAGCCCTGGAGCAGGGCGCCGAGGGATGCGGGAGCCGAGGCCACGGACCTATGCTAGCGTGGGCCATGGAAACGAAGCTACCCCTCGAGTTCTTCCGGCAGCTCCCCAAGACCGACCTCCACGTCCACCTGGACGGGTCGCTGCGCCTCGAGACCATCCTGGACCTGGCCGAGCAGGACGGGATCGATCTGCCGACCCGCGACCCCGCGGAGCTGCGGCGCTTCATGAACCTCGGCCAGAACTGCGGATCGCTGGTCGAGTACCTCAAGGCCTTCGACGTCACGCTCCGGGTCATGCAGACCGAGGCCGCCCTCTACCGCACCGCCTTCGAGCTCGCGGAGGACGCCGCCCGGGAGAACGTCCGTTACATGGAGGTCCGCTACTCGCCCATGCTCCACGGGCGCCGGGGGCTGAAGATGACCGCCATCGTCGAGTCGGTGCTGGCGGGGCTCCGGGCGGCCCAGGCCAAGTACGGCATCGAATCCAACGTCATCATCTGCGGCATCCGGAACATCTCCCCGGAGACCTCCCTGGAGATGGCCGAGCTGTGCGTCGCCTACAAGAACCGGGGCGTGGTGGCCTTCGACCTCGCCGGCGCCGAGTACGACCACCCGGCCAAGCACCACCGGGCGGCCTTCCAGCTGGTCCGCGACAACAACATCAACGTCACCATCCACGCCGGCGAGGCCTACGGCCCCGAGTCCATCGCCCAGGCCATCCACATCTGCGGCGCCCACCGCATCGGCCACGGCTGCCGCCTCCGGGAGAACGGCGACCTGCTCCACTACGTCAACGACCACCGCCTCCCCCTGGAGTGCTGCCCGTCAAGCAACGTGCAGACCAACGCCGTCCGGGACCTCGCCTCCCACCCCCTCAAGCTCTACCAGGCCCTCGGCCTCCGGGTCACCATCAACACGGACAACCGGCTGGTCACCGACACCACCGTCTCCAAGGAGCTGTGGCTCTGCCACACGACCATGGATATCTCGCTCCGCGACATCAAGTCGATGATCCTCGCGGGCTTCAAGAGCAGCTTCCTCCCCTTCCACATCAAGCAGGCTTACCTGCGCCAGGTCAGCCAGGAGCTCAGGCGCTTCCACGAGGACGGCGCCATCGACGACCCGCCCCAGCCCGCCCCCTCCGGGCCCAACCCCCCGCGCCTGGGGCGCGCTCCTCTCCTCGACACCCCGGACCTCTCCCCGCCCAGCCTCTCCTGATCCTCACATGACCAGCATCCTCGTCGTCGAAGACGACCAGCCCATCGCCGACGCGGTGCTCTACGCGCTCCGCAGGGACGGCATGGCCGCCGAGGCCCGCGGCTCCCTCGCCGACGCCAGGGCCCGCCTCGCGGACCCGGGCGTCGACCTCGTCATCCTCGACCTCACCCTCCCCGACGGCAGCGGCTTCTCCCTCCTCGACGAGCTGCGCCGCGCCGACCAGGCCCCCCGCGTCATCGTGCTCACCAGCCGCGACGAGGACATCGATTGCGTCGCCTCCCTCGAAGCCGGCGCCGACGACTACGTCACCAAGCCCTTCTCCCCCCGCGCCCTCGTCGCCCGCGTCCGCGCCGTGCTCCGCCGCGGCGCCTCCGTCGCCCCGCCCCCCGCCCCGGCGGCCCCCCAGGGCCCCCCGCCCGCGCTGGAGGTCGACCCGGAGCGCCGTCGAGCCACCTGGGCGGGTCACGAAATACCCCTCACAAAGATCGAGTTCGATCTGCTGGCGGTGCTGGCGGAGGCGCCGGGGCGGGTGCGCTCCCGGGGGCAGCTCGTGGAGCGGGTGTGGGGCACCTCCTACGCGCTCACCGAGCGCACCGTGGACTCCCATTTCAAGGGGCTGCGGCGCAAGCTGGAGGAGGCTGGGGCGCCGGCCACGCTGATCGAGACGGTGCGCGGCGTGGGCTTCAAGCTGCGGGAGGGGTGAGCCGTGGGTCCGGAGGTGACCCCCTCGCCGGAGCTGCTGGCCGCGGCGCTGGTGTGCCTGGCGGCGGATCTGCTGCTGCTGGTGCAGATCGCGCGGCGGCTGCGGAGGGCGCGCCAGGAGGGCACGTCGCTGCGGCTCCGGATCTTCGGGGCGCTGGCCATCGCCACCCTCACCGGCGCCCTGCTCACCGGGCTCTACGTGATCGCCGAGGAGGTGTGGCTCACCGGCGTCTGGCCGGTGGTGGCCCGGATCGCCCCCAAGGCGTTCGTGGTAGGCTCGGTGCTCCTGTGGCTGTCGGCGGCGGGGGCGGCGGCGGTGGGGCGGCTGATGGCGCGCTCCATCGAGGAGATCACCGAGGCGGCGTCGCGGATCGCCGAGGGCGAGCTGGGGGCCCACCTGCCCCGGGGTCACGGGCGGGAGGCGAGGCGCCTGTCGCGGGCGCTGGCCAGCATGCGCCGGGAGCTGGAGGGGCGCCCCTACGCCGCCGCCTTCCTGCGGGACGCCTGGCACGACCTGAAGACCCCCGCCGCCGCCATCAAGGCCAC
>CAZSDX010000015.1:0-8227 GCA_964605685.1 uncultured Polyangiaceae bacterium | reverse complement strand
GCGCACCCTGGAGGATCTGGTCACCCTGGCCCGCTTCGAGACCTCGGCGCTGGCCCCGGAGGAGACCGGCCCCCTCGGCTCGCTGGCGGCGGAGGCGCTGGACGCGGTGCGGCCCCTGGCCGAGGCGCGCCAGGTGCAGCTCACCCTGCGGACCGCGGGCGCCCCCGAGGAGACGCCCGCCCCCGAGGCCGGCAAGCTCCGGGGGGATCGGGCCGCGCTGCGCCGGGCCCTGGCCAACCTCCTGGACAACGCGGTCGGCGCTACCGGGAAGGGGCGGGTGGAGATCGTCATCGACGACCAGGATCCCGCCCGGGTCCGGGTCGACGTGGTCAACGAGCCGGCGGAGGTTCCCGCGGAGGTGCGCGACCGGCTCTTCGAGCGGGCGGCCACCTCGCGCAAGGGGTCGGGCTCCGGGCTGGGGCTGGCGATCGCCCGTGCCGCCGTCGAGGCCCACGGAGGCCGCATCGCCTTCGTCGAGCTGGGCCCCCCGCGGGTGCGGGTGCGCATCGACCTTCCTCGGTAAAAAATTGCCCCTCGCCTCCCGGTCTTGTTCGTTTTTATCCTTCCGGGATGTTCGCGGGCACTCCCGGGATCGTGCGTCGCCCCAGGGCCGTACTCTTCGTGCTCCCGCCAGATTTTTCGGCGCCGCCCGGGCACCTGCTGTTCCGTTTTCCCCCGCTCGGTCCGGCGATCGTCGCGGCCTGCATCGCCGCGGACGGTCTGGTGAGTCGTGCGGTGGACCTCGCCTTGGAGGTGTTCTCTTCCGCGTCCTGCGAGCCCTCTCCGCTGGCGGACAGCGCGCGCCTGGAACGTTTCCTTGAGGGTGCCAGGGACGAGGAGGTCGAGGGCGCCATCCACGGGTTGGTTTTGCTGCTGGAACCCTACCGGGAGGTGGCGGACATCGTGGCCATCTCCGTGGACCGAGGGAGCCAGTCCGCGCTTGTGGCGCTCCTGTCCGTCGAGCTCAAGAGGCGATGGGGGGCGCGGATCATCGTCGGTGGGGTATCCGTCGAGCACATCCGGCTCCTCCTGGAGCGCTCGGGCATGCCCGGCGCGGACATCGTGACCCGAGCCACCACACCGAGGCAGCTTCGGCACGCGTTCGGTGTCCTGTGCGCCATGCCGGAGGGACGCGCCGGTCCGCCGATCGAGGTGAACGACGAGGTGGTGCAGCTCGTCCGGGGAGGTCTGCGCAAGGCGCCCGCGCCGGACGGCTGGCCCATCCCGGATTTCTCGATCTACGATCTGCCTCGTTACCGGCGGGACCCGGTCCCTCTCGTACTGCCCTCTTCGCCCCACTACCGGGGGGAGCTGGGGGCAACGCTCGTGTTGCCGTATTTCTTCACCTTCGAGTGCCAGTTCTCCTGCGCGTTCTGCCAGACCGGCGGGACGCAGGAGCACAAGCCCGTGCGCGAGGCGGTGCGCGAGCTGGCGCTGCTGTCGGAGCGCCACGAGACGCGGGAGTTCCTGCTCTTCGATACGCAGATCAACCTCCTGGCCGCGGAGTTCTCCCGGGAATTGCTCGCAGCGCGGCTCGATCTGCGCTGGTCCGACTCGTACCGCGTCCGCCCCTGCGAGCCGGGGGATATCGAGCTGATGGCGAGGGCCGGCTGCGCGGGCTTGACGATCGGGGTAGAATCCGCCTCCGAGCGCGTCCTCAAGGCGATGATCAAGGGACACAGGCCGGAGCATGCCACCGAGGTGATACGCGAGGCCCACCGGAACGAGATCTTGCTGCGCGTCAACCTGCTCACCTGCTTCCCCTCGGAGACCCGGGAAGAGCTGGCGATGACGCGCGATTGGCTCCGGGAAAATGCCTTCGCCATCGACGACATCGCCCCGTCTTCCTTCTACATGACCGCGGACTCCCCGGTCGGGCGGAGGCCCGAGCGCTTCGGCGTGCGCGTGCGGGGGGCGAGGGCGCTGCGAGGGGCGACCCGCTTCCGGAAGTCGCCGGATTCGCTGGAGTATGACGAGGTGGACGGGATGAGCTGGGAAGAACGCGAGCCCCTGCTCGAGGCGAGCGAGGCCATGCTGTGGGATGCCTGGCGCGAAGGGCGCGGAAACAACGATCCTTTCGGCGGCCTGGCTCCTCCGGTGATGCTCCAGCTACGTCGCCATTTCCCTTCCAAGGGAGACCTCTATCGCACCGCCGCCCGATGGTGCCGCGCGTCCCCCGAAAGCGAGAGAGGACGAGGGACCACGCCCGGCGTCGGCGCCGAGGTCTCCGCGACCGATCTGCGCCCGAAGCTGGTTGCTCCTCTCGCCCCCGCGCGACCTTACCTGACCGCCTTCGCCGCGGCGTACCGGTCCATCCTGGGCAAGTTTCCCGAGAAATTTCGCCGAGGGGACACGCTCCACGCCCTGCTGTTCGCCGGCGGAGGTGCGCTCTTTTTCCGAGGGGAGATCCTGCGAGACAGGGGGGGGCAAGCGCTCTCGTTCCGGATCGAGGAACCGCTCGGTAAGCCCGAAGGGCCGGTGGCCCCGGAGGCTCAGGCGCGCCTGCTCACGCGAGGGACGCGGCTGGAGGCCCGGGAGTTCGGTCCCCGCGGAACCTTCGAAATCCTGTCCTTTCGGCTGGATGGTCCTCCCGCCCCCCAGGAGCGCGCGTAGGTGGTTCGTCCCCTGGATTCGCTGGTCGCCTCGTGCCTTCCGGAGGGCGCCACCCTCGCGGAGGTTCGCAGGGAGGGCTCCGGCTGGGTGGCGCTCTTCCAGGATGCAGAAGGGGAGCACCTCGCTGTCGAGTGGTGGATGCGGGCTTCCTCGCGGCCCTTTTATCGCCAAGGGCAACGGCTCGCCTTCGCCTACCGCAAGGGAAGCGAGCGCGCGGTCGCCACGAGCCAGGGAGTGATCGCTGCGATGCTGGCCAGGGAAGAGGCACTCGTCTCCCTGTCCTCGGTCCTCGGCGAGTCCCGGCCTGGCGGGCGGCGCAGCGGGCGAATTTCTTTCCTCCGCGAGACGCACCTCTCGCGGAGCATCGCCCGCGCGCTCCCCGGCGCCGGGGGGATTCGCCGCGCTGCGAGGCTCGTCATCGAGGAAGAGCTGGCGCGCGGTGAGCCCGTCTCGGATGTGCAGATTTACTTCGAGAACCCCTGCGCACAGGCCTGCGAATTCTGCGAGGAACCCCTCCTCCGGGATCGCCCCTACCACCGCCTGGCCAGCGGGTTGCTCCGGCTCCAGAGCCGCACGAAGCTGGATCTCGTCTCGACCGGTGCCTTCGACGAGATCCTGAACGCGCTCTGGTCGAGGCCGGACTCTATCCTGCTCACCGTCACCGGCCACGACTGGCTGCGCCACCCCCACCGCGACGCGCTCCTGGAGGCGCTCGAACGCCCTCGTGAGGGCGCGAGGCTCCGCGTACAGGGCCCCTCGACAGAGCTCGCAGATCCTGCCCTGGCTCGCCGTGTCGCGGCCCTCCCGGGGCTGGAGCGGATCGCCACGACGCTGGAGGCAGGAGACCCCGCCGTCCACGACGCGCTCGTCGGCGCGCCCGGCGCCCACGCCAGGCTCGTCCGCGCGCTGGAATTGCTCCATGAGGTTCCCGTCGAGCTCGCGCTGGTGCTCACCCGGCGCGCGGTCCGGGTGCTTCCAGCGACGCTCCGGTGGCTCCGGGAGCGTCGCTGGAGGGTCGTCGCGACCATGTTCATCCCGGACAGGTCGATGCCCGGCGCGGAGGAGCGTCTCGTTCCTCTCGACGAGCTTCGCGAGGCGTTGCTCCAGGAAGAAAAATCGTGGGAGGCCATCCAGGATTGTGTGGGGGTACCGCCGTGCGCGGTCCCCCCGGGGCTCCGCGGCAAGATCCGGCTCGCGGTCCGGGCTGCCGAGCGAGACTCCATGGTCTTTGCCCCGGAGTGCTCGCGATGCTTGCTCAAGGAAGGTTGCCCGGGGCTCCCTTCGAGGTACCTCCGAGCCTTCGGAGCGCGCGGCATCGAGCCGTGCACGTCGACCGCGGAGGGTTGAACGGCTGCGGCTTGCGCGGAGTCTTCCGCGCCGAGCGGGTGGGGCCCCTCAAGGGAGGAACGTGTACGATGTTCCTCCGATCATGGCGCGTCTTGATATGGAGTGGCTGGCCTTCGCCTCGGGGCTCAAACCCGCGATCCGCCGGACGACGGAGCCTGGGCGAGCGGAGGAGGTCGAGCGGCGGCTCGCCCGAGGCGCGGTGGTGCTTCGCGCCAGGCAGCTCGCGAGCATCGAGGGGAGGGAGCAGGTGGTGCTCTACGCGGCACGTACCGGTGCGCTTGCCGCTGCGTTGCGAGACGCGGAATCGGCGATCCTACCCGGCCACGTGACGGCGGAGGACATCCCTGCGGCGCACCGGGCCCTGGGGCGGGCGCTGGGCTTTCCGGCCTGCTGCGTCGAGGCGTTCTGCTCGCGAATTTCGCGAGGCGTGGACCGGCTCACCGCGGGGGGGCAGGGAGGATTTTCCGAGGATTACGTCGCGGCACGCGACGCGTGGGTTCGCGCCGCGGACGCGCGGGTTAACCCGATGCTGATGAGCTGCGGCGCGCAGCTGGTGTCGTTCTACCCCTGCCGCCTGGACTGCCGGGCCGCGGTGACCCAGGCGGAGGCGCTCCGGTCGCTGCTCCACGAGAAGGATCCTGGCGCAGCCCGGTCCCTGATGAGCACGCTCGCGCGCGCGATGATCCTGAGCAGCGATGGGGCGCGGGCCCAGGTGATCGTCGACGCTGCCGGTCGTGTGGTGAGGTCGGCTGCACCCACGCTTGAAGGGCGGGCATCCCCGCGTGACGTTCGCCTTGCGGGGTTGCTGGTCGGGGCGCAGATCGAGGAGGGAGGAGCCGTCCGGGGTCTTCCTTCCCCGCGAGGGGAGCCTCCCTGGTGCCTGCGCTTCGATGCACCGCGGCAGGCGGAGTGAGTGTGTGATTTCCGTGGAATCGCTCGGGGTCAGGGGCTCGCTCACGGTAGGCTCTGGGGCCTCACGGGGACCGTGCAGCGCTCCCCGAAGAGATCTGCATCGCGGGTTCTGACCCCGAAGCAGGCGTGACGCACCGAACATCCCTCGCAGGAGGGGAGGTAGCGCCGGGAGGACAGCGGTTCTTTCAGGAGTTCCAGCGAAGCGACCCGCGGGTCCGCTCCGTGCGCGCAGAGCGGAGGCCCGCAGGGCCCGTCCAGGCCGCTCACGCGGATCCCCAGCTCGAAGCAGCGATCCAGCGTGAGGCGAAGGGCCCGGCGGAGTCGCTCTGGCTCCGGCAAGATCTCGGAGAAAAGATCGTGATCGTAGGGATCCGTCGGGTACGAGATCATCAGGCGAAGCTCGGCCTGGTGGCGGGCGAATTCCTGGTGCAAGAACCCCGGGAGCGCCGGGAGATGATCGATCCCTTCTCCTGTCATCACCGCGTTGAACTTGGTCGGTATCCCCGCGTCCATCAGCCGATGAACCCCCTGGATTGTGCGGGCGTGGGTTCCGGGCGCCCGGGTGATACGATCCGAGACCTCCGGGTCTCCGCTGTGGAGCGACACGAACGCGAAGTTCAGGCCGGCGTCCCGCAGTCGCTCCGCGAGGCCTGGCCTGGCGAGCAGGATCGCGTTGGTTTCGAGGCTTATCTCCTCGAAGCCGAGCTCCCGGGCGCGGGAGAGGTAGCGCTCCAGCGAGCGATCCAGGGTGGGCTCACCGCCCGAGATGCTCAGCCTCCGGGCCCCCTGGGTTCGCAGATCTTCGATCCAGCGCAGCACTTGCTCCGGAGGGAAGCGCCCCCAGCCCCGATCTTGCCAGCAGAGGCCGCAATCCTGGTTGCAGCCGAAACCCACGCGAACGAGTCCCTGCGCCGAGACGCCCTGCACCAGCTGACGAAAGTACTCCAGGGGGATCCCGACGGGGAGCGCCCGCAGCTGCCTGGCGAGCTCGAACGCCCGGTCTCGCTGCTCGGGCGTGATGGCCGCCTGCAGCCGGCGCGCCATGGTATCCAGCGCAGCGCGGTGTCGCGCTGCGGTCTCGTGCAGCGAGCGCACAACGACATCCACCGCGGAGCCCCGCCTCAGGGGCAGGAGGTCGGGGTTTGTTCTCGCGGTGATCCGCAGCGCCGCCACGGCGCTCTCCTTGCCCAACACCAGCTCCACCGCCTGTTTGGGGGTACGAACGCCGAGGAGGCGTATCTGAAACGCCGGTAGATCGATGGGCAAGGTGGGAGCTCGGACCAGCACCTCGGCGATCTGCCGCCGCAGCGCCTGGGCCTCGGGTTCCAGGGAGGGGGGGTCCCGAAACCCTGCTGGTTCGCTGGGAGAGGCGGCGCTCTTGGGCACAGGGAACCATGCTACCCCAGCCAGGGTCGCCGTGGAGACGATCTGGTCCGAAGAAGCCCGAGGGCACGGAGCCCGAGCGGAGCGCGAGGAGCACGGCGGGAGGCGAGGATCCGGGGCCGCGCTTGAGGCTGCCCGCGGTATGCTTGTGGGGATGCCGCGCCCCGTTCCGATGGCCTGCGTTGTGATCGTCTTCGGAGTCCTCTCGGTACAGGGGTACCGAAGGGGCTTGGTTGGGCACCCCGCGCCTTCCCCTGCTTCCCCTCCCCCTGCTCCCCCTCCCGCGGCGTCCTGCCCCCAGGGACAGCGGGCCGTGCTCGGGGGCCTCCTGGAGGGGCAGATGCTCGCTGATTTTCGCGTCGAGCAGATCGTCTGTCGCTCTGCCGAAAGGATCGAAATCGAGGTACGCCGCGGCACCGTTCAGGGCATCCTCGTCGTGGAACAACCCGGCGTGAGCCCCCACGATCCGCCGAGGAAGGCCGCCGGACGTTCGTTGTTCTACAACCTCCACCAGCACCGGATCCCCCCCGCAGAGCTCGACGCGCTGCTGGATGCCTTGGTGCTGCGGCTCACCCCCACAGCTCCCCCGTGAGCGGTGTAAAAACGCCATCCATCCGCGGGGAAGTAGCCACCCAAGGACGACGATGGCGCTGAGGAGGATCCAGACAGAGTCTGGAATGTCCCTACGATCAAGCTCGGGCCGCCGTTCGAGGAGGGGATCGGCGATACGCGGGTGCTTCAGCAGCGCAGGCCACGGCACCGCGAAGACCAGCAGCAGCGCCAGAGGTTCAAAGTAAGGCATCAGGCAGAGCAGCAAGATCTGCAGGTGGAGCCCGAAGATCATCAGCGCCCAGAAGAGGCGCACCCGCGGCCCCAGCAGGAGCAGGAAGCCGCCGCCTTCCACGATCAGGGTGAGCAGCGCGAGGAAGCTGGCAAACGAGGGAGATTCGAGGATGAAGTCGCGATAGGCAAGCAGCCAGGGCCAGGACGCGAGGGGCTCCTGGACCAGGATCAACCACCGGAGCTGGTGAGGGTTCACCCAGCCAGTTCCGCTGGCAAGCAGCTTGCTGCATGCCGAGCCGACGTAAGCCGCCGCGATGCACCCGATCGCTCCCGCCTCCGCGAGGCGCTCGCGGAAGTGGCGCCCCTCGGGGCCGTACGCCTCCTTACCGGCGAGGAGCCCAGCCCACGCCTGCCCTAGCACCCAGCCGAGGAGCATCGCCCCCGGGAAGAAGCTATTCCGGGAGGGAGACCCAAACAACGAGGTCTGCCACAGGCTCACCCCCAGCATGGCCAAGAGCACCGCGGAGCCGGCGAGGATCACCCGGCGATCCAGGGCAACCAGCAGAAGCCCCCCCAGGATGACGACGAGGAGCACCCAGGCCCCCAGGGAGGAGGCAGGGACCGCGTACGAGGCTCGGAAGTGAGCGTCCTGGAGCATGTCCACGACGGACAGAACCTCGACCAAAAACACCACCCCAGCCACCAACGCGAGCCCCCTGCGGAGCAAAGAGCGGTCGTGGCCGTCGTAGGGCGACCCCCAGAGCAGGCTCAAGGGGCCCTCCGGACGGCGCGACAGCGCGCGAGTTCGCAGTCCTCGTAGGGGGAGGGGCCAGGCTGCTCCCGGAGGCGCCAGACCCGGGCAACGACGCGCACATCTTCCCCCGAAGAGACCTCTTTCCGATGCGCATCCAGGTAGATCTGCGCATCGCGGGCAACGTAGGAGATCTGCCCCCAGACAGCGGCATCGCCGCAGGAGCGGATGTCCTCGAGCTGTGGAGCGGCAGGCTCGCACTGGAAAGCGTCGAAGCGGTGCAGCTCGCTTGTGCGACCAGCACCATCGAGCACCAGGATCCGCGTTGCGACCGCGGGAGAGCGCCCCTCGTACATATCGAAAACAGAGAACGGGAAAGCGTTGTAAACCATCCCCGGCCTGAAGGCCGGGGCTTTTGGCCACGGCCTCCACGCAAGG
>CAZSDX010000014.1:0-29926 GCA_964605685.1 uncultured Polyangiaceae bacterium | reverse complement strand
TGGCCCCCGCCGCCGCCGCCGCCGGCGCCGTCGTCATCGACAACTCCAGCGCCTGGCGCATGGACCCGGACGTCCCCCTCGTCGTCCCCGAGGTCAACCTCGACCACGCACGCCAGCGCCCCAGGGGCATCATCGCCAACCCCAACTGCAGCACCATCCAGATGGTCGTCGCCCTGGCCCCGCTCCACCGCGCCGCCCGCATCAAGCACATCGTCGTCTCCACCTACCAGGCCGCCAGCGGCAAGGGCCACGCCGCCATGGAAGAGCTCCAGCAGCATGCCCGCGCCCTCGCCCTCGGCGAGCCCTTCTCCCCCACCGTCTTCCCTGGCGCCCTCGCCTTCAACCTCCTCTCCGACTGGAAGCCCGGCAACGACGGCTACTCCGAGGAGGAGCTGAAGATGGTCCACGAGACCCGCAAGATCCTCGGAGACGCCACCCTCGGCGTCTCCCCCACCACCGTCCGCGTCCCGGTCCTCAACGGCCACTCCGAGAGCGTCCACGTCCAGTTCCACCGCCCCATGTCCGCCGCCGAGGCCATCTCCCTGCTCCGCGGCGCCCCCGGCATGATCCTCGACGAGCGCCCCTACGCCCCTGGCCAGCACCCCCAGCCCGCCCTCGTCTCCGGCAAGGATGAAGTGCTGGTGGGGAGGGTCCGCGAAGACCTCGCCGTGCCGGGCGCCCTCAACCTGTGGATCGTCGGTGATAACCTGAGGAAAGGGGCCGCCCTCAACGCGGTGCAGATCGCGGAAGCCCTCTTCCTCCGGTGAAACCCTCCTCGCTCCTCCTGCTCCTCCTCGCCCTCTCCGGGGGCGCAGCGGCCTCCTGCATGCTCTCGGACACCTACACCGGGGGCGATCCCTCGACCCTGGCGGGGGGAGCCGCGGGCCAGGGCGCCGGTGGGAAGAGCGGCACCGCGGGCGCCGGAGGAGGCGCCGGGGGTTTCGTGCAAGGAGGCCAGGGCGGGCAGGCAGGCAAGGCAGGGGCAGCAGGGGCGCCGCAGACGGCCTGCGAGCGGGTGGCGGAGGCGCACTGCTCGCGGCTCAAGGCGCAGTGCGCCCTGGCGGACGCGGCCCGAGGACCAGCGGGGGAAGCGCGCTGCCGGGAACGCACGAGGCAGCTCTGCGAGGCGACCCGCAAGCTGGAGGACACCAGCCTCACGGACGAGGGATTGACGTCGTGCGCGGCGAAGATCGAGGGGGCGTCGCTGGGGTGCGAGGAGCGCAACAGCCCGCTCGCTTCCTGCGGGTTCAAGGGGACGAGAGAGAAAGGCCAGCCGTGCGCAAGCGGCGCCCAGTGCGCGAGCGGCGGGTGCATCGTCGTCTCCTCCTGCGGGACGTGCTCCGATCAGCTCTCCGAGGGGGAGGCCTGCGAGCCGTCGCTCTGTGCGCCGGGCCTCTCCTGTCAGCAAGGGAAATGCGCCAAGCGCAAGGAGAGCGGGGCGAGCTGCGCTGCGGCGGCGGACTGCCTCCCCGGGTTGCTCTGCATCGGACAGGTTTGCCAGAAGCCTCCCTCGAAGGAGGGTGATCCCTGCCCCGACAAGGTCTGCGACGCGACGGCAGCGCTTTTTTGCTCAAACGGGGCGTGCGTGGCGACGGAGGAGGTCGCCTCGGGGGCCGCCTGCACGCCGGTCACCGAGGCGAAGGCGCGATGCCCGGTGGGGGAGGCCTGCCAGATCGATACGGAGGCCAACGCCACCGCCTGCGCCCCGTACCGCCCTGACGGGGCCGCTTGCGGCCTCGTGCTCCCCGGGTGCGAGCCTCCGGCGCAGTGTTTTGACGAAAAGTGCGCGCTCTTCCCGGCGTGCCAGGGCGCTCCTTGAATCAGACGTCGCCCTTGGCGAGCTTGTCCTTCATCTTCTTGATGAGGACCGGAAATCCGTCCTTCTTGATGATCTTGGTGAACTGACTGCGGTAGCTGCTCACCAGGCTGACCCCCTCGGTGACGATGTCCTGGACCCGCCACTGGCCGCCGACCTCCGCCATCGCGTAGGCGATCTCCAGGGGCTCCTCCCGGGTGTTCGACTTGTTGATGGCCTTGGTCTTGACCTCCACGCGGGCGTCTTTGGAGGCTTCTCCGACGTACTCGATCTCGTAGTTCAGGGTCTTCTTCAGGTTCCGCTCGTAGGATTTCCGCACGAGCTGCTTGAGCAGATCGGAGAACTCCTTCTTCTCGGCGTCGCTGCGGTTCTCCCACTCCTTGCCCAGGGACTCCCTGGCCATGGTGTCGTAGTCGAGCAGTTCGTCGAAGACCGCGGCGGCCTTCTTCTCGGAGCCCTTGGTCTTGAGCAGGTCGACCAGGGTGGTCTGCTTGGCCTTCACCACGTCGGTCGCGGGGCCAGCGAAGGCGGTGAGGGAGACGAGGAACAAGCCAGCCGACAGCACAAGGGAGCGGAGGATCGAGCGCATGATACCCCAGTATACGCACGGATCCCCCGGCACGCTTCCCTCCCCGCCCCGGAGCGACCCCCACCCCCGGCGGCTGGAGTATAAGCGGGCCCACCATGGCCCCCTTCCGTATCGCGGTCCTTTGCGGCGGTCCCTCGGGTGAGCGAGGGATCTCCCTCAACTCGGCCCGGAGCGTCTGCGACCACCTCGACGCCGCCGGCGCCGACGGCGAGATCGAGATTCTTTACCTTTATTATCGAAACCTTGACACGGCCTTCCCGGTCGAGCGGGCCCAGCTCTACTCGAACACCCCCCTCGACTTCGACTTCAAGCTGGGCGCATCCCCCCCCCTGGACGCCGAGGGTCAGCGGGCCTGGCTCGCCGGCGTGGACCTGGTGCTCCCGCTCATCCACGGCCCCACCGGCGAGGACGGCCAGATCCAGCGGAGGCTCGCGGCCTGGGGGCTGCCGTTCTGGGGCTCCGAGGCCCACGCCTGCGAGCGCGCTTACCCCAAGCACGGCGCCGACGAGCTGCTCCGCGAGGCGGGCCTGGTGGTCCTCCCCGGCTGGATCGTCCGGGCAGGCTCCTTCGCCGCCGACCGCGGCGAGCTGCTCCGCCAGCTCCGCGCCCATCCGGAGGGCCAGGGCGAGCTGATCCTCAAGCCCCGGCGAGGCGGGTCCAGCCTGGGGGTGACCGCCGTCTCCGGCCCCGAGGAGGCCCTGCTGGCCGCCGAGCGGCTGCTGGCCGAGGGCCACGACGAGCTGGTGATCGAGCCCCGGCTCCGGGGGCGCGAGTTCACCGTGCTGGTGCTGGAGGGGCGGGATCGGCAGCCGGTGGCGCTCCCGCCGACGGAGATCGAGCTGCGCCGGGCCTCGGTCTTCTCCTACCAGAAGAAGTACCTGGCCTCCGAGGAGGTGGCGCTTCACACGCCGCCTCGCTTCCCCGACGGGACCGTGGAGGAGATCCAGCGGGAGGCGGAGCGGGTCTTCGCTCTCCTCTCGATGCGCCATTTTGCCCGCATCGACGGCTGGCTCCTGGAGGACGGGCGGATCGCTTTCACCGACGTGAATCCGATCAGCGGCATGGAGCAGAACAGCTTCCTGTTCCAGCAGACCAGCCGCCTCGGGCTCAGCCACCGGGACACCCTCCGGTACCTGGTCGAGCGGGCCTGCGCCTCCCACGGGCTGACGCCGCCTCCTCTCCGCGAGATCGAGGGAGCCCCGGGGCGTACCCCGGTGGCGGTGCTGGGGGGCGGGATCACCGCCGAGCGGGAGGTCTCGCTGCTGAGCGCCACCAACGTCTGGATGAAGCTCCGGGCGTCAGCGCGCTACGCCCCTTCCTTCTTCCTGCTCTCCGCCGAGGACGAGGTGTGGAGCGTCCCCTACACGCTCTGCCTCGCCCACACGGTCCGGGAGGTCCTCGACGCCTGCCGCTCCTGGCCCGAGCTGGCCCCCCGCTGCGAGCGCTTTGCCGCTGCCGCCCGCCGCCGCCTGGGCCTCGCGGACCACGAGCTCCACGCGCCCCTGACCCCTCCGCAGCGCTGGTCCCTCGACGCCTTCCTCGACGCGCACCGCACGGTCTTCCTGGGGCTCCACGGGGGCATCGGCGAGGACGGACGGATCCAGGCCATGCTCGACGCCCGCTCTGCCGTCTACAACGGCTCGGGCCCTGCCGCCTCCGCCCTGTGCATCGACAAGGAAGCCACCGGCCGCGCCATCCTTGCCCTGGGGGAGCCGGGCCTCTCCACCCTCCGTAAGCGGGTGCATCCTCTCGCGAATTTCCTGGGAAACGGCGCGCTCGCGGCCGACCGGATCGACCGTATCTGGGGCGAGCTGCTCGCGGAGCTGGGTGGCCCTTCCCTGATCGTCAAGCCCGTGGGCGACGGGTGCTCTGCCGGGGTCTGCCGCCTCGATCACCCGGGACATCTGGGCCGCTACCTGGAGCTGGTGCTCGCCGGAGCGCCGGAGATCCCCGAGGGAGCGCTGCGCCCGGGGGAGCCGGCGATCCGCCTGCCCGGCGACCTGGAGAGCCTGCTGTTCGAGCGCTTCCTCGTGACGGATCGGCTCCGGGTGGCATCCGGAACGATCGAGCTGATCGACCAGGGGGGATGGATCGAGGTCACCGTCGGCGTGCTGGGCCCTCGCGGGGCGCTCCGGGCGCTGACGCCCAGCCTCACCGTGGCGGAAGGCGTCGTGCTCAGCCTGGAGGAGAAGTTCCAGGGGGGCACTGGCGTCAACATCACGCCGCCGCCGCCGGAGCTGGTCCCTCCCGGGGTGCTCGCCCTGGTCCGCCAGCGGATCGAGCGCGCCGCCCACGCCCTCGGGATCGAGGGCTACGCCCGGCTGGACGCCTTCCTCCACCGCGCCACCGGCGAGGTGCTGCTGATCGAGGCCAACACCCTCCCGGGCCTCTCCCCCTCGACGGTGATCTTCCACCAAGCCCTCGCCGAGTCCCCCCCCCTCTCCCCCCGGGCCTTTCTGGAGACGCTCCTCGCGGACAAGGGGTGAGGTTCCCCCTGTTCCTGCCTCTGTCCACGTGTTCGTTCTGTCAGATTTTGGAAAAATTCCGTCCTGCGTCCTGTGATCCAGGCTTTACTTGTTCAGGCACAAGGAGAAGGCGATGAGCGAGAGCACGATGAGCGGGATCGAGGCCATCCAGGCAAAATTCCAGAAAATCATCCCCACCCCCCAGCTTCGATCCGAACTTTTGGCCTTCTTTGCCCGAGCCATCGAGATCGCAGACGAAGAACGCCCTGACGGCTGGGTCGTCGTCGAAACCCGGACCGCGGTGGCCTTGCAGGTGAGGCGTCTGCGTGCACTGCGTGTCCGTCAAAGCCGGATCGAGCTGAGCGTGCTGGGCCCCATCGACGCCACACTCCGCGCAGAACTCGGGGCCGAGGAGCGAGAAAACGAGGAATGGAAGGCGATCCCTGGGGGTTTGGTTCTCTTCATTCCGCTGACCAGCATGGCCCTGGTGCGGGACAGGCTGGAGGAGCCCTTCGCCCGCTTCGTTGCGGCAGCCATGCAGCAGCTCCGGCGACCCGTTTCGCTCGATTCGCATGCCCCGGAAGTGGTCAATTATCTCTCCCGAGAGGTCGGTCGAGAGCTACCTCAGCCGAGCGCCATCGCCAGAATCGATGAGGATCCCACACCGGACGAAGAACCCGAGCGCGCGGTGCCTCGGGTACGAGGGAGGGCTCCTCTTTTCATCCACCAGCAGATCTCGATCTCGACGCTTCTCGGTATGATCGAGCAGGGAACGATGGCCCTCCCCGATCTACAGCGCCCCTTCGTCTGGGAGGACACGAAGGTACGCGACCTGCTTGACTCGCTTTTTGTCGGGTTTCCGGTTGGTACCCTGGTCCTGTGGCAGGTTCTGGATGGGATGGAAGCTCGCAACGTGGGCGGCATCGATACGCTACGGGTGACGACGCTGATCATCGACGGACAGCAGCGGCTCACCTCGCTCCTGGCGGTGATGCGAGGAGCCCAGATCACGGATCGAGACGGATCCAGAAGGCGCATCACAGTGGCCTTTCGCCCCAGGGATGGGCATTTCGAGGTGTCGGATGCCGCCATCAAAAAGGATCCCGAATACATCCAGGATGTCCGTGAGCTCTGGGACAACAAGCGCACCAAGAGCCAGATGGCCCGGGAGATCTTCGCCGCTCTGCGCGCCAAGGGACGCGATGTGGGTGAGGATTACGAACGCGCCGTCGAGGAGAACCTGGACCGGGCCCAGGGTATCGCCAATTACACCTTCCCTGTCGTGACAATCCAGAGATCGGCCGGGTCCGATGACGCGAGCGAGGAGGATATCGCCGAGATATTTGTGCGCATCAACAACCAGGGAACGCGCCTGAACCACGCGGACTTCGTGCTCACGCTCCTGTCGGTGTTTCACGGTGATCTACGGGACAGGATCGAGGTTCGCTCCGTTGAGATGTCGAAAGAGTCTGTCATCGAGATCGACGCGCAGCAGTTGCTACGGGTCACCTGCGCCGTCGGCTTTCACCGCGCCAGGATGCCCGCGATCTACCGGTTCCTGCGGGGGGTCGACCCGAACAGCGGAGACACGAGTGCCGAGGCCCGGCGCGCTCGTCTTGTGAGCCTGGAGCAGGCTGCCGAGGAGTGCCTCGACCGGACACACTGGCGTGATTTTACCTTGCGGGTCGTTCACGCGGGTTTCGTGAGCGATGCCTTGATCGCCTCGAACAACGCCATCCTGAACGCCTACTCTCTGTACGTGCTGGGCCGCCGCGTGGGCGTCGGCAAGCCCAAGCTGGACGAGCTGATCTCTCGCTGGATCTTCGCGACGTTGCTCTCGGCGAGGTACACGACCTCCTCCGAGACCCGCTTCGAGGAGGATCTCGGACGGATCGCCGGCCTGCACCCCGGAGACGCAGACGCGTTTGTCGATGCGCTCGACAGGGCGCTCTCCGAGGCACTTTCCGGCGACTTCTGGACCAACCGCCTGGTGCAAGACCTCGAGACACAGCGCAGCCGCGCCCCGGCAGCACTCGCCTTTCGTGCGGCGCAGATCGTCCTGGGAGCGCGAGCACTCTTCGGGGATCAGACCATGCGCGACATGCTCGACCCCCACGGGCAAGGAACCCGCTCGGCGATAGAGATCCACCACCTGTTCCCGAAGGCCTGGCTGAACACCCAGAAGATCCGCGACCAACGTATGATCAACCAGATCGCCAACCTGGCCGACGTTGGCTGGTACGAGAACACCCTCATCGGAGGTCGCTCTCCATCCGTCTACGTGCCTCGCGTCCGCGAGAAATGGGGGATCGACGAGGATCGCTGGGGCCGTTCCTGCGCCGAGCATGCACTCCCCGTGGGCTGGGAGAACCTCGACTACGAAACCTTCCTGGTCGAGCGTCGCAAGCGCATGGCAGAACTCATCCGGGTGGCCTACCGCAAGCTCGGCGGAGAAAAAGACGCCGCCCCGCTGGAGCCGCCCTGGTTCCTCGCAGGCTCCGAGGCGGTCTGGAAGAGCATCTCCGCGACGGAACGTGCCCTCCGTGGCCTTGTGCGCGAGGTCTACGCGAGCGTGTTCGAGGCAAACGCGGCCCAGAAGATCCGCGATACCTTCTCGGGCACCGAGCGTGAAAGCCTGGAGCGCGCGCTGCGTTCGCGGCCTGTCGGCGCTGACCCGCTGAGCATCGTGGACTACCTCTACCTGGGGCAGCTTCCGCGGCTACTGTTCGCCGGCGAAGTCTGGCAAGCCGCCCGCAGGCGCATACCGGCACAGGACGCGAAGGCCAAGCTCCAGGGAGCTATCGACGTCATCGCGCCGGTGCGCAACGAGATCGCTCACGTGCGCGAGGTGAGCAACGCGCAGCTACAGCGGGCTCACCTGGCCTGCTCGGATGTCCTCGCGCTGATCAGCGTCCCGGGGCGCTGAGCGGGTCAACGGTTGGAGGGGAAGCTGAAGACCGCGCCCTCGCGGACGCCGGCGGAAGGCCACCGCTGGGTGATGGTCTTGCGCTTGGTGTAGAAGCGCACGGCGTCGGGGCCGTAGGCGTGGAGGTCGCCGAAGAGGGAGCGCTTCCAGCCGCCGAAGGAGTGGTACGCGACCGGGACCGGCAGCGGCACGTTGATGCCGACCATGCCCACCAGGATGTGGTCCGAGAAGTAGCGGGCCGCCTCGCCGTCGCGGGTGAAGATGCAGGTGCCGTTGCCGTACTCGTGGGCGTTGATCAGATCCATGGCCTCCTGGAGCGTCTTGACCCGCACCACGCCGAGGACCGGGCCGAAGATCTCCTCCTGGTAGATGACCATGCCGGGCTTGACGTGATCGAAGAGGCAAGCTCCGAGGAAGAACCCCTCCTCGTGGCCCGGGATCTTCACGCCGCGCCCGTCGACGACCAGGGTCGCCCCCTCCTTGACGCCCTGGTCCACGTAGCCCTTCACCTTCTCGAAATGGGCCCGGGTGACCAGCGGCCCCATGTCGTTGCGGGCGTCGGTGCCGGGGCCGATCTTCATCCTCGCGATCTCCGACTTCAGCCCCTCGATGACCGCGTCGGCGGTGGCGTCGCCCACCGCGACCACGATGGGGATCGCCATGCAGCGCTCCCCGCAGGAGCCGTAGGCGGCGCCCATGAGCGCGCTCACCGCGTTGCCGATGTCCGCGTCGGGCATGACCACCGCGTGGTTCTTCGCGCCGCCGAGGGCCTGCACCCGCTTGCCCTTGCCACAGCCGCGTCCGTAGATGTACTCGGCGATGGGGGTCGAGCCGACGAAGCTGATGGCCTGGACGCGCGGGTCATCCAGGAGCGCGTCGACCGCCTCCTTGTCGCCGTTGACGACGTTGAGCACCCCCGGCGGCAGCCCTGCCTCGTGAGCGAGCTGGGCGACCAGCATCGCGCTGGAGGGGTCGCGCTCCGAGGGCTTGAGGACGAAGGTGTTGCCGCAGGCCACCGCCATGGGCCACATCCACAGGGGCACCATGACCGGGAAGTTGAAGGGGGTGATCCCGGCGGTCACGCCGAGGGGTTGCAGCTCGCTCCAGGAGTCGATCCCGGGGCCGACGTTGCGGCTGTGCTCCCCCTTGAGCAGCTCCGGCGCGTAGGAGGCGTACTCGACGTTCTCGATGCCGCGCTGGAGCTCCCCCATCGCGTCTCCGGCGACCTTGCCGTGCTCGGCGGTGAGCAAACCGCAGATGCGCTCGGCATGCTGCTCCAGGAGGTTCTTCAGCTTGCTCATCACCCGGGCGCGCTTCAGCGGAGGCGTCGCGCGCCACGCGGGGTACGCCTTCTCGGCGGACGCGATCGCGGCCTCCACGGTGCTCTTGCTGGCGAGCAACACGCGCCTCTCGACGACCCCCCGGGCGGGGTTGAAGACCTCCTGGGAACGAGGATCGCCAAAAACTTGTTGCCCGTCGATCAGGTGGCCGACGGTGGGGAGGGAGGAGGACATGGGGCAGGGCTCGCTGGGGACAGGGCAGGTTGAGGGGGAAGGGCGATCAGCATACCCGCAAACCCGAACCCCCGTCACGGCCCCTTGCTCGAAGCAGACCGGAGCAGGGCGGGCTCGTCCCTCCTCGGTCGTCGCGAATTCAGGCCCCTTCCTCCGGCGCTCCTGGGTACCATGAGCAGCATGCGCGATGCCTTGCTTGCACGTCTTCTCCTTGTGGTCAGTGTCGGCTCTGCCTGCGGAGGGAAATCCGAGATCCCCGAGCCCGAGCCCCGGCAGGACGTCACCTCCCAGGGCGGCGCCTCGGGGCAAGCCGGCGCGGGCGGCGCAGGCCAGGGCGGCGCAGGGGCCGGAGGCTCCGGAGGAGCCGGAGCAGGTGGCTCGGAGGCTGGAAACGGAGGGGGCGGCGCGGGCGGTAGTACCGGCGGCGTGGGTGGCAGCAGCGGTGCGAGCGGAGCCGGCGCAGGGGGTGGAACGATCGAGGGGTGCAAGCCCGGCGGGGCCTGCGTCCCGGAGTCCTGGTGCAAGCCGGAGTACGACGTCGCGGCCTGCAAGTGCCAGCCGGAAGGCGCCTACGAGTGTGACCAGAACCCGCCCGAGTTCTCCAGCCTGTTTGTCTGCGTGGATCCACCCGCCGCGGGGTGCCCGGAGCTTGGCTCCCCCGAGCTGTACCCGCTGATCGAGGCGGAATACAAGGCCTCGTGCCCCTACACGTCGAAGGGACCGATGGAGTTCAAGGATCCGCTGGGCAAGCCGAAGTGCTGCTACGTGGTGGAGGTGGACGCCTGCGTGGGTCGGCCGCTGTGGGTCTCCGGAGCGCGGCACCAGGCGGCGCTGGTGCAGGCGACCGGCTGGGGCTGATCACCCCCCGAGGAGCGACGCGAGCACCGCGTCGTACTCCGGCGGGAGCACCACCGGCGCGTTGGCCCCGGAGCAGCTCAGCCCCGGGAGCGCGCGCTCGTGATAGCGCACCTTGAACTCCGTGAACTTCAGCCCGCTGGCGGTGGAGACCACCACGACCCGCTGGTCGCGTCCGATGACGCCGCGGGCGACGAGCTTCTCCAGGGCGGCGAGGGCGACGGCGGTGTGCGGGCAGGTGTAGAAGCCAGCGCGATCCGCCCGGGCGGCGGCCTCGGCCAGCTCCTCCTCGCTGGCCTGCTCGACGACGCCGTCCATGGCCCGGAGCGCGCGCATCGCCCGGGGAAAGCTCACCGGGTTGCCAATCTGGATGGCGGTGGCCAGCGTGGGGCGGGCCGCGATGGGATCGAGGTCGCGGCCCTCGCGGAAGGCAAGGTAAAGGGGGTTGGCGGCCTCCGCCTGGGCGACGCACAGCCGCGGGAAGCGGTCGATGAGCCCCAGCTCCCGCATCATCCAGAACCCCCGGAAGAGGGCGTAGGCGTTCCCCAGGTTGCCCCCGGGGAGGATCACCCAGTCGGGGATCTCCCAGCCCAGCTGCTGGACGATCTCGATGGCGACGGTCTTCTGCCCCTCGATCCGCAGGGGGTTCATGCTGTTGGCCAGGTAGACGTGCCCCTCGGCGGCGAGGCGCTGCACGATGGCCATGCAGCCGTCGAAATCCGTGTCCAGGGCCAGCACCCGCGCGCCGTTTGCCAGGGGCTGGACGAGCTGGGCGGTGCTCACCTTGCCCCGGGGCAGCAGCACCACCGTCGGGATCCCTGCCGCCGCCCCGTAGGCCGCCAGCGCCGCCGAGGTGTCGCCGGTGGAGGCGCAGGCCACCGCCCGGATCGTCGAGCCACACCGCAGCGCCCTGCGCACCACCGACACCAGCACCGTCATGCCCAGATCCTTGAAGGAGCCTGTGTGGCTGTTGCCGCACAGCTTTATCCGCAGATCCGCGAGCCCCAGCGAGGCTCCGTAGCGCCCCCCGCGCAGCAGGCTCGCTCCCCCTTCATCCATGGAGACGATGTCGTCGTCCTCCACCGCGGGCATCACCCACTCCCGCTTGCCCCAGACCCCGGAGCCGTGGGGCCATCGACCGCCGCGGTGGCGCTCCTCGAAGAGCTTCTTCCAGGCGTCGGCGCTCCGATCCCGGAGCGCCTCCAGATCGTGCTCGACATCGAGGAGCCCCCCGCAGCGAGGACATCGGTAGATCGCCGCGGTCACCTCGAAGGTACCCTCGCAGCCAGCCATGCACCGGAGATGCGCGTCATGAACCATCAGGTGCCGACCGTAGTCCAGACGCACCGGAACAGGGAGGTTACCTGGCAAGGTATACTCCCCCGCATGGACACCCCCCTCGCCCCCTGCCTTGGCTGCCGGCGCCATGTGCGCGACGACGCCCCCGCTTGCCCGTTCTGCGGGCACCAGCGCACCTGCGCTTCCCCTCGCTCCTCCTCGCTGAACAGCCCCCTCGGCGCCGCCTCCTTGGCTCTCTCCGCGGCCCTGCTCCTGGCCGGGTGCAAGACCGGCGAGATTGCCCCCGAAAATCCCGCCGGAACCCCCGGACAGGCCGGAGCCCCAGGGCAGACCAGCGCCCCCGGCGCCATGGCCACCCCGGCGCCCTCTCCCTCCCCTACCCCGGCGCCCACCCCGACGCCGGTCACCAGCCAGAGCGTCAGCCCTCCGACGCCGACGCCGACGCTGACCACCAGCAACCCGGATCACCGCCCCGCCCCCAAGTACGGGATGCCCCCGAACCGCCGCGCTGTCCCCGAGTACGGCGCTCCATCGCCGCTCCGGTATTGATCCAAGGCCCTCCCGGGATGGATCCATCCGCCGTGGGCAAGGGGGCGAGGAGGGCGCAGCAGCTCATCTACAGGAGCAGGAGGGATGTCTTTTGGAGAGAACTCGCCGCGGACAGCAATGGCGGAGGAAGAGGGATTCGAACCCCCGGTGGCCTTCCGACCACGGCGGTTTTCAAAACCGCTGCCTTAAACCGCTCGGCCATTCCTCCAAACACGCAAAACGTTTGGGGTTTCTGGCACGAACGGCCCCCCCCGTCAACCAGGTCCCGACCCTCGTTGGCGGCCACACCCCGGGGGGTCTGTCCGCGATTCGTGAGGCCGGGGAGCGCCTCACCCCCTGGCCCCCTCTCCGTCTCCCGCGGAGAGGGGGGATCCTCAGCAGAGCGAAGAAAGGGGGGCAGGGGTTCTCTTCGACCCACAGGGGGTGTTCGTTCTTTCTGAGGCCTGGTGGCGCCCTTCTTTCCCTGCTTCGGCCTCTCTATCTGCCGGGAGTCTCCCCCTCTCCGCGGGAGACGGAGAGGGGGCCAGGGGGGTGAGGCGCTCCCCGGCCTCACGAACCGCGGACAGACCCGCCCCGGGGCTCGCCGCGCCGCGAACAGGGCAAAGGCTCACGGGGCCACGAGGATCGTGCCGACCTCGGTGGACGCCCCGTTGAGCAACACCTGCACCCGGTGCTCGCCGGGGTGGTGCTTGCGGGTCGTGTGCTGGCGAAACGACAGCGTCTTGGCGATCTCGATGGTCTGGCCTGGAGCGAGCTCGACGTTGCGTAGCTTGAACACCTTGGCCCTGGCCTCGCCGCTGGCCTTGACGAAGAACACCGCGAGGTCCACCACCAGCCTCTGTCGCCGGGACGCCTCGCTCTGGACCTTCACCTTCAGCGCCACCGTACCTCCGATCTTCACCCTCGCCGGGGAGAAGGAGACCTCCACGCGAGCCTCCGGCCGCTGCGAGAAACCGAGCACGGCCATGGCTCGCTGATCGCCGCGCTTGATGGCCGAGCGCAGGGCGTGGGCGATGAGCCGCTGGCGCTCGGCACTGGCGTCCTCGGCCCACCGCTCGCAGGTGGCGATCAGCAGGTCGGGGTGATCCTTGCCGATGTCGTTGAGGTTGTTGGCGACCGAGCGCCGTACGTACTCCTCCGGGTCGTCGCGCAGCAGCTCGAGCAGCGCCAGCACCGGGGTCGGGTCGCGCTGGAACGCACGCAACCGCGGGGCCCAGGGCAGCCGGGGGCGCGTGCCCTCGGAGACCAACCGGCGGACGTGGGGATCCGGATCGGTTGCCCACAGGCGCAGCCGCGCCAGCGTCGCCTCGGTGTGGTGGTCGAGGTAGGCCCGGATGGAGAACTCGGCGCTGAACCGCCGGGTCAGCTCGCGCTGCAGCGCCATCGCGGCCTCGAAGTGTCCGAGCCCGTGGTCGGCCACGAAGATCACGTGCGGGAGGTAGAAAAAAACGGCCATCCCGAAGGACTCGGTCCCCGACAGCGGCGGCCCCAGCGACCGATGCAGCACCTCGCAAGCCTGCTCGAAGTCCGCAGGCAGGTGCCCGCGGAGGGCGGAGGCGATGTGCCTCGCGCGGTCGAGCAGCTCCAGCCCCTCCAGCCCACGCGAGGCCTGCGCGACGAAGCTGTCCTCCGCGAAGGGAGGGTGGGCCGCCTTGAGGCTGGCGCCGAGCCGCGCGACCAGGGCCCGGTCGAAGAAGAGCTTGAGGGGTTCAGCCACGGAACGCCCCCCAGCGTACCGCAGCGACAGCCTTCCGTGGACCTCCAGATTTCAACACAGGTCGCGGGTGCCGGGAGGGGGAGTCGAACCCCCATGCGCACGAGGCGCGCCACGTTCTGAGCGTGGTGTGTCTGCCATTCCACCACCCCGGCGTGGGAGGCTGGAGACCGGAGGCCGGAGGCTGCAGGTCAGAATTTTCCTGCAGCCTGCAGCCTCCAGCCTGCAGCCTGTTTGTCGGTCCGGAGGGAGTCGAACCCTCAGCGCCCTCGGAGGAGCTCCAGCACCTCAAGCTGGCGTGTCTGCCGTTTCACCACGGACCGATGGTTGGAGCTGTGCGGTGCGGAGGGATCGAACCTCTCGCCCTGTGGGCCGCGATTTTACGGACCGCCTGCGGGAACCACCCGCTTTCACACCGCGCGATGTCGTGCTCGAGTCCTCCGCGTCAATAGCGGAGGAGCAACAGCGACAGGCGTAGGCGGTAGCGGGACATGGTGCCGGGTACCGACGCGGCGCCGGAGCCGGGACTGACAGGGGGAAAATTATTTCTGTCCGCGTGGCGAGCTGTGCCTCGCTAACCCGCCTTCTTGAAGATGCGCTCCATGTGCCAGGCGAGGGCTTCCCGGCTGGGGCGCAGGGAGTTCTCCGGGGGATAAGACGGGGTGGAGGTTCCGCTCAGCGGCCGGTGAAGCGGGCCTCTCGCCGCTCCAGGAAGCTCGCCACCCCCTCCCGCGCGTCCTCCGTGCTCATGAGCGCCCGGGCCGCCGGCATCAGGGCAGCAAGCGCGGCGTCGTGCCCTTGCTCCAGGGCAGCCCGGGCGTTCGCCAGGGAGGCCCGCACCGCCAGCGGCGCCTGCCTCGCGATGGTGTCAGCGATCTTTTGAGCAGCAACGACATGCCCTCCGACCTCGGTGACCTCCTGGACGACGCCGATGCGGCGGGCCTCCTCGGCGTCGAAGAAGTCGCCGGTGAGGATGTAGCGCATGGCGTTCTGGTAGCCGGCGACGCGGGCGAAGCGCAGGGTGGCGCCGCCGAAGGGCATGATGCCGCGGCGCACCTCGAACTGGGTGAAGCGGGCGTCGGAGGCAGCAACCACGACGTCGGCGGCCAGGCACAGCTCGACGGCGACGGTGTAGCAGTACCCCTGGACGGCCAGGACGAATGGCTTGCTGCGCTTGCGGCCGGAGAGGCCGAAGGGGTCGACCGAGCCCTCGGGGGCGAGGGATCCGCCGGCGGCGACATGGGGGCCGACCTCCGCGAGGTCGAGGCCGGCGGTGAAGTGATCGCCGTGGGCGAAGAGCAGCAGGCAGCGGACCTCGGGGTCATCCTCGGCCTGGGAGAAGGCCTCCGCCAGCTCGCGGAGCATGGCGATGTTGAAGGCGTTGCGCTTGGCAGGGCGGTTCAGCCCCACCGAGAGCACGTGGTCGCGGAGGTGGAGGGAGAGGGTCTCGGCGTTCATGGTTCCTGGCTCCTGGAGGGTTGCGCCTCGGAGCGCGGAGTGTAGCTGGTGCGGGCGCTCCCGTTCCCGGTGGAGCTGATCGCGCTTGGCCACCACCGCGACGCGGGGTGAGGCCGCTCCCCGGCCGCCAACTTGGACAGCGCGTCGCGGCTCGCGCGCCAATCTGGCAAGGCGCCGGGGGTGCGGCGGGCAAGATGCAGGGTTTTGTTCGCGGCATACCTGTTGCTGAAGCCCGGGTATGGAAGCAACCGAGTCCTCCACAACGGGCGGCACGATGGAAGATTTCTGGCCCCGTCTGCTGCACCGGTGGTTCGTGCAATACAACCCGTTCTACCTGCTGAGCGCGGCGCTGGTGCTGGCGGGGTTGACGCTGGTGTCGCGGGGCCTGGCCGGCGCCAGTAGCCTGCCGGCCATGATGGCGGTGGGGGCGCTGTCCGAGCTGTACGCCTGGTCGCTGATCGGCGCCGCGGCGCTGCTGATGAGAGGAGGACAGCGTCGCTCCGCGGTGCAGCTCGGCCTGCTCGCGGCCCTGTACCAGTGCGACCTCACGCTGCTCACGGAGAGCGCCGGAATGGCAGGGTTTTTGGGGGTGCTCCCGGCGGGGATGTGGCTGGCGGTCGCGCTGCTCAAGCTCCGGGCCCTCGGGTGGGCGCTGCGGATCGAGCTGGAGCGCCGCGCCTCGTTGGTCGTCGCCGGCGGCCTCGCGGGCCTCGCGGCGCTGCCCTTCCTGGTCTACCGCCTGGACCCTTACCCCGGCGGCCTGCTGCTCGGCCTGTACGTCTTTGCCCTGCTGGCAGCGCTGCCCGCCAGGCTTGAGGCGAGCGTCCGGTCCCTGGATGCCCTCGATGGCTGGGGCCAGACGGTGCTGCGGCGCGCGAGCTGGGCTACCTGGTTCCTCTGGGGGGCGGCCTTCTCGCTCCACATGCTTTGCTGGTCGGTCCAGACCCCCGTCGGGCTGGAGCAGGTGCTGCTGGCCGTCGTGGCCTACCTGGCGGCGCGCCGGGCGAGCGAGTGGCAGCTCTGGTTCCTGGCCGGCGTCGCGGTGCTTGTATCGCTCCTGATGAACGTGCCCCCCGGGAAGGTCGCCCTGTGGATCTCGCTGGCGATGACCCTGCGCGCGCTCTCCCCTCGGGAGGTGGAGTCCTCCATCCTCGCCGGAACCAGCCCCGGGGACGCCTCGCCGTACCGCCAGGAGACCCCGGCGGCCCCGACGCCCCCGCGCGCCGCGACGATGGAGGAGCTCCCCCCGCAGGAGCGCGCCCGCCTGCTCCTCGGCGCGCTGCTGGCGGCCTACCTCTCCGTGTGGCTCCAGCAGATGCGCTTCGGGCTGCCCGAGCACCTGCCCCTGCCCGCCGCGGTCCTGGTGCTGCTGAACCTGCTGGCTGCATGGAAACTCCGGACTCCCCTGGGCCTGCTCTTCGGGGCCGCCGTCCCCGCCGACGTGCTGCTCTCCTGGTCGGGGGCGCCCTGGCCCCGCGGTCCTTTCGAGTGGGGGGTGACGCTCCTCGCCCTGGGCTTCTTCCTCCTTGGTGGCGGGGTCCTGGCGAGCCGCTTGATCCTCTGGAAGTTCTCTTCGCTTGCCTCTCCGGAGGCGAAGCCTTCCCCCGGCTGAGCGTCACTCCGCCGCCGGGGAGGCTCTCCCCGGCGGCGGTCATCCCCATCCACGTCGTTGAGATCTCAGGTTGCGGCGCTGAGATCCCGGGCTGCGGCGCTGAGATCCCGGGCTGCGGCGCTGAGATCCCACGATCACGGCGCCAGGTGAGCGCTTCTCGCCAATGAGCGCTCGAAGCGCAGCCGGACGAGGACGCTGGGGCGGCCCTCGGGGCCCTCGCGCTCGGGGAGGAAGGCGCCCACCGCGCCGAAGCTGTCGCCGAGGGAGAAGACCTGGAGCCGGATCCAGGCGGCCTCACCGGCGAAGAAGGGCTTGCGGAAGATGCAGTCCGCGTGGCGGACCAGGAGCGCGATGTTGACCCCGCAGGAGCGGAGCTTGCGGAGGGCTGCGTCCTCGAAGATGCGCGGGTAAACCAGGGAGTTGACGTGCTGGTTGCTGTCGGTGTGCCCCAGGGAAAAGAGCGCCAGGACGCGGTCGATGTCCGGGAGATCGAGCGGCTCGGCGCCCTCGGGGAGCGACAGCACGGCGCCCGGAGACAGGGGCTCGATGCGCCGCGGAGGGACCGGAGGGAGCCCCGGGAGGTCAAGGCGCAGCACCTTGCGCTCCCCGGGAGCGGCGAAGAGGCGGGTGAAGACATGCTCCGCGTAGACGCTGCCGGCATGCTGCTCCGGGCCCGGTTCGGCCAGCAGGTCGTAGGCATGCCCCCGTGGCCCCCGGGCCTCGGCCCAGATCTCCAGATGGAGCCGGGCGACCTCCCCTCGTTCGTCCACGGAGTGGGATAGCTCGTAGCCGGCGCGGACGTCGAGGGGCAGGGAAGGGCTGAAGGGGCCCCCGCCGCCGTCGAGGACCAGGCGGGTCAGGATGGGCACCACGCCCTGCTCCCGGGCCGCCGAGGACACCGGGGCCTTCTGGAGCAGCTCGCGCCAGGCGACCGCGCCGTAGAGGGGGCCGAGCGTGGACACCATCAGCCGCCCGTCCTGGGCGAGATCCTCGTAGCGCAGGGGGACGGGGTGGAGGGCTTGCTGGGCGGGGGGGAGCTCGGGCCAGGGCGGGGTCGGGAGGCGCATCCGGCCTCTCGTACCGCAGCCGGGGCCATGGCGCACCCGGGCTGTGGTAGGTGTGAGGGATCATGCTGCGCCGTCGCTTCCTCCAATCGCTCGTGGTCACCGTGGTCGCCTCCGCCTGCGGAGAGGATCCCGAGGAGACCCCGGCGGGATCCTCCTCCGTGGACAGCCTCAAGGCCTTTCCGCAGGGGGTCGCGTCCGGGGATCCGAAGCCGGGGAGCGTGATCCTCTGGACCCGGTTCGAGCCCGCAGGGGCGGGGGCTCCGGCGGCGCCCGCGCAGGTGCGCTACGTGGTGGCGACCGACGAGGCGCTCTCGGCGGTGGTGGCGCAGGGGACCGTGGAGACCTCGGCGGAGCGGGACTTCACCGTGCACCTCCGGGTCGAGGGGCTGAGCGCGGGGACGACCTACTTCTACCGGTTCGACGTGGCGGGGGTGACCTCGCAGGTCGGCAGGACCCGCACGGCCCCGGCCCCGGACGCGGATCGCCCGGTGACCTTCGCCTTCGCCTCCTGCCAGGATCTCATCGGGCGCTATTACCACGCCTGGCAGGCGCTCCTGGACGAGGGGCAGGACCTGGATTTTGTCCTGTTCCTCGGGGATTACATCTACGAGACCACCGGTAACCCGTCGTTCCAGAGCCCGACGCCGGACCGGGAGGTGAAGCTGCCGGACGGGCTGGCGCTGGGGGGAGAGGGGAACGTGGCGGCGCGCTCCCTGGCGGACTACCGGGCGCTCTACCGGGCCTACCGGAGCGACCCGGTGCTGCGGGAGGTCCACCGCCGCTATCCCTTCGTGATCGTCTGGGATGACCACGAGTTCGCCAACGACTGCTGGCAGGACCACGCCACGGATTTCAACGAGGCGCAGGGGGACGAGAAGAGCACCGACCGGAGGACCGCGGCGAACCAGGCGTGGGCGGAGTTCCAGCCGGTGGACGTGGTGCGGAAGGCCGACGCAAGCTTCCCGGAGGATCTGACGATTTACCGCTCCCTCTCCTACGGCAAGCACCTGGACCTCTTCGTCACCGACCAGCGGCTCTACCGCTCCGACCACGTGATCCCCGAGGGGCCCACCGACGACGCGGTGGCGAAGTTTTCCAAGAACACCGGGCTGGGCTCCCGGAATTTCGTCCTCAAGGCGGGCTTCGACCCCAAGGAGGCGGCGGCGAAGCCGACGATGCTGGGGGCGGAGCAGAAGAGCTGGTTCCTCGGGGCCCTGAAGGGGTCCAAGGCGACCTGGAAGCTGTGGGCCAACGAGGTGCAGCTGTGGCAGATGGTGCTGGATCTCTCCAGCTTCGACACGCTGCCGGAGGAGTACCGCGGGGCGTTCTATTTCACCTGCGATCAGTGGGACGGCTACCGGACCGAGCGCGCCGAGATCCTGGGGGCCCTCGCCGGCGTGGAGAACCTCGTGGCCTGCACCGGCGACATCCACGGCTTCTACGCCGCCGAGCTGCACACGGACTTCGACGCTCCGGGGCCGACGCCGGTGGGGGTCGAGTACGTGGTGGCCGGGATCAGCTCCCAGTCCCTGCGGGAGATCGCCCGCACCGCCGTCGAGGGCAATTCGGTGCTCAAGGCCCTGGGGCTGCTGGACCTGATCCCCCAGCTGGACGAGGTGTTCCTCCAGGCCAACCCGTACCTGCGCCACGCGGACAGCGGGGCCAACGGGGTCGCCCTGGCCACCGTGGAGGCCGACTCCTTCCGGGTGACGTTCCTGAAGACCGGCGACCCGACCAGGAAGGACGACACCGGGGTCAAGGCCCGGGTGAGCTTCCGGACCGCGGCGGGATCCCGCACCGTGATGGCTGGTTGAGCGTGGCGGCGTCAACCGGCGTTGACAGCGGGGGCGACGGCAGAGCGCGCCGACCGGAGGGGTATCGCGGCCCGGGGCTTGCTAGAATGCGGGGGTCGAGGAGGTTCCCGATGAAGGTCCGCGTGCTCCTGGGTGCAGCGCTGATGCTCTCGTTGACGGCCTGTCCGCCGAAGGACGACAAGGAAGATCGACCGATGACGCTGACGGAGGCGTCGCAGGCGGTGGAGGAGGCAGGGCTGGACGGGCAGGCGGCCAGCATCACCAGCACCACCATCGAGATCTCGACCAGCTTCACCCTCGGGCAGGCCGTGGAGAAGGCCGCGGAGGAGATCCGGAGCTTCGTGGAGAGCCAGCTCCCCTGCGCGGGGGTGACGCTGGAGGGGGCGAAGCTGACGGTGGAGTACGGGAAAAACCCGGGGAACTGCGCCTACCGGGGGCAGACCTACAAGGGGACGCACACCATCGAGGTGAAGCGGACCGAGCCCGGAGAGGTGGAGGTGCGCCACGGCTGGCTCGGGGTGTCGAACCAGCGGGTCAAGGTGGACGGGACCGCGACGGTGACCTGGAGCGCCAGCGCGAAGAGCCGGCGGGTGCAGCACGAGCTGATCTGGACCAGGCTGTCGGACGGGCGCACCGGCAAGGGGACCGGAGACCGGACCCAGACGCCGCTGGCCGGGGGGCTCTCGGAGGGCATCAAGATCGACGGGGTGCGGTCCTGGACGGGGGCGAAGGGGACCTGGGATCTGGCGATCCGCGGGGTGGAGGCCCGGTGGGCGGATCCGATCCCTCAGGCCGGCTCCTACACGCTGGCGGCCCCGAGCGGCCGGGCCATGTCGCTGGAATTCACGAGGCTGGACGGGGACACGATCCAGGTGACGGTGTCTTCCGGGAAACGATCCTTCGAGATCAAGGTCAACGCGGTGGGTCAAGTGGTGGGGGATGGCTGATCCTTCAGGTCGGGGTTTCCTCCGGGGGGGAGTGCGGTAGACTGGGGGAAGTGAGCATCCTCCCGGGAACGATCATCGCGGAGCGCTACGAGGTCATCAAGAGCCTCGGGCGCGGCGGTGTCGGGGAGGTCTACGAGTCCCGGCACCTCCAGACGGGGATGATGGTGGCGCTGAAGCTGCTGCACCCGTACGTGCGGCAGGATGAGGCGATCTACAAGCGCTTCCAGCGGGAGGCCCGGGCCGTCGGGATGCTGTCTTCCCCCCACGTGGCGCGCATGCTCGACATGGTGGAGGACACGCAGCAGGGGCCGGCGATCATCTTCGAGCTGCTGGTGGGCGAGACGCTCCACGAGCGGCTGCGGCGCCTGCCGAGGATGGACCTGCTCTCGGTGGACATCCTGGTGCGGGAGTCGCTGCGGGGGCTGAAGGACGCGCATGCGGCGGGGATCATCCACCGGGACCTCAAGCCGGCGAACATCTTCCTCCAGCAGCGGGTGGGGGCGCCGTTCCAGGTGAAGCTGCTCGACTTCGGGATCTCGAAGCTGGCCGAGCTGATCGTCACGCCGCTGACCAAGCCGCAGCAGTCGCTCGGGTCGCTGGCGTTCATGCCGCCGGAGCAGTTCGAGCGCGCCGCCGAGGTGGACGGGCGGGCCGACCTGTACGCGCTGGGGACGGTGGTCTTCCGCGCGCTGACCGGCGAGCTTCCGTACCCATCCGCCACCCTCTCGGAGATGCTCACCAGCAAGCGGAGCGAGGCAGCGCGGAGCCTCCACGGGGTGACGGGGCTGGCCTTCGATCCGCAGATCGAGGCCTGGGTGGCCCGGATGCTGGCCCGGGATCCTGGCCAGCGCTACCCCTCCGCGAGCGACGCGCTGGCGGCGTGGCATGCGCTGCCGATCTTCCCCGAGGGCCTCCCGGCGGGCCCCTCCTCGCGCCCGCCTCCCTCCGGCACGCGCGGCTCCGGCGCCCCCGCCGCCGGGATCACCTGACGCGGCGCAACGGGCCTCACCCGCTGCGGCATCCGAAGCGGAGCATGACGCAGGTGCAACCTCCTCCTCCTTCCCGATCCTCCTCCAGCACCGCCGGCCACCAGGACGGCCGCCCCCACGCCGTCGTCATCGGGAGCGGCTTCGGGGGCCTGGCCTCGGCGGTGCGCCTGGGCGCCCGGGGCTACCGGGTCACGGTGCTGGAGCGCCGCGATCAGCCGGGCGGTCGGGCCTACGTGTTCCGGGACAACGGCTTCGTGTTCGACGCGGGGCCGACGGTGGTGACGGCGCCCTTCCTGTTCGAGGAGCTGTGGTCGCTCGCCGGCAAGAAGATGAGCGATCACATCGACATGAGGCCGGTGTCGCCCTTCTACCGGATCCGCTTCGACGACGGGCACGTCTTCGATTACACCGGCGACGCGGAGGCGATGCGGCGGCAGATCCGGGATCTTTCGCCCGGGGATGTGGAGGGGTACGAGCGCTTCCTCGCGGAGAGCAAGCGGATCTTCGACGTGGGCTTCACCAAGCTGGCCCACGTGCCCTTCGGTCGCTGGACCGACATGGCGAAGATTGTCCCCGAGATGATGGTGCTCAAAAGCTGGCTGACGGTCTACCAGCTCGTCTCGCTCTACATCAAGAACGACAAGCTGCGGCAGGTGCTCAGCTTCCACCCGCTGCTGGTCGGCGGGAACCCCTACTCGACCACCAGCATCTACACGCTCATCGCCTACCTGGAGCGCAAGTGGGGCGTCCACTTCCCCATGGGCGGCACCGGAGCGCTGGTGCGCGGGCTCGTCGAGCTGATCGAGGGGCAGGGGAACCACGTGCGCTGCGGGGTCGAGGTGGAGGAGATCCTCGTGGAGAGTGGCCGCGCGGTGGGGGTCCGGGTCAAGGGCGGCGAGGAGCTGCGCGCCGACGTGGTGGTCTCCAACGCGGACGCGGCCTTCACCTACCGTCACCTCGTCCCACCGCAGCACCGGCGCCACTGGACGAACGAGCGGGTCGAGAAGGCGCGCTTCAGCATGAGCCTCTTCGTCTGGTACTTCGGCACCCGGAAGAAGTACGACTCCATCGCCCACCACACGATCCTCCTCGGCCCCCGCTACCGCGGGCTGCTCGACGACATCTTCGAGAACAAGGTACTCTCCCAGGACTTCAGCCTCTACCTCCACCGGCCCACCGCCACCGACCCCTCCCTGGCCCCGGAAGGCTGCGACGGCTTCTACGTGCTGTCGCCGGTGCCTCACCTCCAGAGCGGTACCGACTGGCGCGCCGCGGGCGAGCCCTACCGCCGCTCCATCGAGGCCTACCTGGAGCGCACGGTGATGCCGGGGCTCCGCGACTCCCTGGTCACCTCGCGGATCTTTACCCCCCTCGACTTCAAGGACGAGCTGCTCAGCCTCTTCGGCGCCGCCTTCAGCTTCGAGCCGGTCCTCACCCAGAGCGCCTACTTCCGCCCGCACAACGCCTCCGAGGACGTGGATCGCCTCTACATCGTTGGCGCCGGCACCCACCCCGGCGCCGGCATGCCCGGGGTCCTCTCCTCCGCGCGGGTCCTCGACACGGTGGTGCCCGACGCCAGGACGCTCCGCCCGTGAACGACGTGGCCCTGGGCGAGGCCAGGCTCCGGGGTTGCCCGGGGGGCGACGAGGCCCTGGAGCGCATCGCCCACCTCGAGCGCTCCTGGGGCCGCCGCGTCGCCCTCGCCCCGCTCGCTCCGCCGGACACCTCGCGCCCCGACGCGGACGTGATCTTCCTCGGCGGCGGCCTCTGGCTGACCCTCGCCCCGTACCTCGCGCGCAAGGGGCTGCGGGTGGCGGTGCTGGAGCGAGGCCGCGCGGGCGTCGGCCACCGGGAGTGGAACATCAGCGGCCCCGAGCTGGAGGCGCTGGTCCGCTCCGGGCTGTTCACCCGCGACGAGGTGGACTCCCTGGTGATCGCTCGCTATCGCCACGGGGTCTGCCGCTGGCACGAGGGCGGCTCCTGGCCCGTGACCGGCGTCCTCGATCACGCCGTCGACGGGGAGGCCTACCTGGCCGCGGTGCGGGCCAAGGCCGAGGCCGCGGGGGTGACGCTCCTCGACGGTCACCAGGTCGACGGGCTGGGCGCAGGGGCCTCCGGGGTCGCGGTCCGGGCGCGTGACCGGAGCGGGTCACACGTCACCCTTCTCGGTCGCGTGGCGGTGGACGCGCTGGGGGCCTCCAGCCCGCATGCTCGGGTTGACCTCGGGTGCCCCACGGTGGGTGGTGTGCTGGGGGGGCTAGCCCGGGGCGACGGACCCGAGGAGGTCAACCCCGAGGTGGGCGACATCCTGGTCACCACGGAGCACCGGGAGGAGCGACGCCAGCACATCTGGGAGGGGTTTCCGGCCCGGGGCGCCCTGACCACTTACCTGTTCTACTACGCCCGGGCGGAGGCGCTGCCGGAGCGGCCCTTGCTCGCACTCTACGGGAGGTTTTTCCGGACGCTCCCCCGCTACAAGCGGGGAGACCCGGAGGTGCTGCGGCTGACGTACGGGATCATCCCGGGGTGGTCGCGGCTGCGCCCGGCGCCCTCCTCGCCTGCGGACCGCGTGCTGCTGGTGGGGGACGCGGCGGCGCGCCATTCTCCGCTCACCTTCTGCGGTTTTGGCTCCATGGTTCGTTCCTTCGCTGCGGTGGGCGACGGCCTGGCGCGCCGCCTGGAGCAGGGGCGCCTCGACGCGGCCTCGCTGGACGCTCTCCAGCCGGATCTGCCGCTGCTGCGGGGCGTCGGCGCGCTGGCCCTGCTGATGGCGGAGCCCCGGACCACGCGGCTGGGCGCGGACGACCCGGGGGCGACCAACCGGCTCCTGGACGCGGCGTTCGGGAGCATGCACCGCCGGGGCAACGGCTTCTACGCCTCGCTGCTCCGGGACGAGATGGCGCCGGCCGATTTCGTCCGGTTTTTGTATGGAACTTCTCTCTTGCGCAAGGAGGTCTACACGGACGTGTGGCGGTACCTGGCGCCCGGAGAGGCAGGGAGGTGGGCGCTGGGAGTGGCCCTCGCCTGCGGCACCGCGGGCGGCCTTCGCGGGGTGGCTTCCGCCCTGGAGCGACCGCTGCGGTGAATCTGCTACGAGTCTCCGGGGGCCGTTCACCTCCTGCGCAGGGGAACCTCCCGAAAGTCACCCCCCAGATCGGAGAAATGCAGGACAGGATCACAGCCAAGCTGACGGAAGCCGTCCAGCTCGAGTTCGGCCCCGACGCAGAACCCGTGGAAGCGCACCGAACGGGTCTGTCCGCGATTCGTGAGGCCGAGGGAGACCTCACCCCCTGTCCCCCTCTCCGTCTCCCGCGGAGAGGGGGGATCCTCAGCAGAGCGAAGAAAGGGGAACTGGGGGGGCAGGGGGGCAGGGGTTCTCTTCGACCCACAGAGGTGTTCGTTCTTTCCGGGGCCTGGTTGCGCCCTCCTTTCCCTGCTTCGTCCTCTCCATCTGCCGGGAGTCTCCCCCTCTCCGCGGGAGACGGAGAGGGGGACAGGGGGGTGAGGCGCTCCACGGCCTCACGAATCGCGGACAGACCCGCTCCAACTCCCTAGAGCGGGTTGCTAAATAGTTTAATCAAGGCTAAGCTACCGGGTCATGCCTGCCCCTCTGTCGGTGGATCTTCGTGAGCGTGTGGTGGAAGCCTACAACAACAAGGAGGGCACCACCCGCGAGCTGGCCAAACGTTTCTGCATCTCCCCGGGCACCGTGTCCAACTGGACCAGGCAGGCCAAAGAACGCGGCACCCTGGAGCCCATCTCGCCACCTGGGCGGCCAAAGTTCTGGCAAGAAGCCCAGCAAAACACCTTGCGCGAGCAGATGAAGAAGACCCCCGACGCCACGCTTGAGCAGGTGGCCGAGACCCTGGCCCCTGAGTTCGGCCGCACCTTCCACAAGTCCACCCTCTCGCGCGTCTTGGCCAACCTGGGCCTGACCCGAAAAAAAAAGACCTCCACGCCAGCGAACGCGACACCCCGGAGATCGAACACAAGAGGGTCACGTTCCGGGCGGGCTTCGTCGAGATCGAGCTGAAGGACGTGGTTTTCTTCGACGAATGTGGGGCCAACCTGGCCATGACCCCCACTCCTGCCTGGTCCCCCAAAGGCGAGCGCGCCCCAGCCAGCGCTCCGAAAAACTGGGGCGGCAACATCACCTTGGCCGCGGGCTTGAGCTTCAGCGGGCGCGTCTACCGGGATTACGCTCGCCCCTGGCGGTTCCTGGCCGCCGAGCACGAGGAGCAGCGGCGCCCCGCGGAGGCCGCACGCGCGGAGGAGCGGGCACGGACCTTCGAGCCCTTATGGGTCATTTTATACACCATTCCCTTCCCTGGCGAAGATGTAGCCCAGTCGACCCAGGAGGAGGAACACCTCGGAGCGGGCCTTGCGGTGGAGGGATCCGGTGAGGTACTGGGAGCGGCACCAGGCCCGGTCCACAGCTCCCTCGATCAGGCGTGGCCGCAGGGGGAGCACCTCGATCCGGTCCGGCAGCAGGCGAGGTCCCAGCTCCCGGCGGAGCGTTTTTTCGATCTCTGGCAGGGTGATCGGGGGTTGCTCTCCGGGGCGCCTGCCCTCCACGAACACCAGCAGCACCACCCGCGACTCGTTGAGCCAGCGCCCCGGCGCCGGGAACGCAGCCGCGTGCTTCACCGCCGGGAGGCCGCCCACGACCTGCTCCGCCAGCGCGCAGGGGTAGGGGTGCGCGTCAGGGCCCACGTCCAGCGCGCCTCCGTAGACGAAGCCCTCGCCCCAGCGGCCGATCACCGCCTGGAGGAAGGCCGGGTCCGCCTCCTCGCCCCGGTGGATCCGGAAGACGCCCGTATCGTTGAGGGCGCCGACCTGGCTGGCCCCCAGCTCTCCGAGGGACCAGGGGACGCCGGGGGCGGGCCAGACGCGGGTGCTCGGCGCCGCCGTGGAGGGGGCAGAGAACAGGCCTACGCCGCCCGCCGCCGCGCCGCTCACCACGGAGCAGCCAGGCTGCTTGGGGGTCGGGATGGTTCTCCAGAAGGCGTCCCAGCGGTCGCCGTCCACCACGTCGGTCAGGCTGCGGAACCAGAGGCGTATCGCGGGAGGCAGCCGGCGCTGCTCGCTCACCCACCGGTCACGCACCGAGCGGTGGAGCCCCAGGGTGGTCACCCCGAGCTGCCCCAGCAGCTCCAGTTCCGAGGCCAGGTCGCGCTCGTCGAGGTAGGCGCGGGTGGCCCCTGCCACCAGGGGGGCCAGCAGCAGCGCGGGCTCGTGCTGGACCGGGTCGAAGCCGGGGGCCGCCAGGGTGTCCTGGGCGTCGAGGGTGTAGGCGAAGAGGGCGTCGCGGACGGCGCCGTCCAGGAGGGTGCGGGCGGTCACCTCGACCACGCCGTTCTCGGAGGTCCCGAAGGGCGTCAGCAGCCGGGCCGCGGGCTTGCCGGCGGGGTACGTGAAGGAGCCGGTGGGGCCGGTCCCCCTGGCGCCCGCGGAGAGCGGGAGCGCCTCCTTCTGGGCGCCGACGAGCAGGCGGTGGCGTCCGGCGGTGGCCACCCGCTCCGCCTCGCAGCGGGCCAGGGCGTCGCGGACGAAGGCGGGCCCCAGCGGGGGGATCAGCGTCGGGAGCATGCCGAGGCGGAAGGCGGTCAGCAGCCCCACCGCCTGGTCGATCCCCGGGGAGGCGACCACCGCGACGCTCTGCCCGGGGGCGGCGTCCTCGTCGAGCCAGGCCGCGGCCAGCGCGTTGCAGCGGGCGTGGAGCGACTCGAAGCTGACGCTCGTCCACCCCTCGCCCTCGCGCCCCAGGAGGGCCGTGCGGCGCTTGCCCAGCAGCGCGGTCACCGCGTCGTGGTAGAGGTCGTAGCCGTCGCGGGGGCGGCTCTTGAAGATGCTCCCGCGGCGCGCCCCGGCGTAGGCGTACATGACCTCGGAGAACGCCTCGGGATCGCCGTGGGTGACGGGGAGCCAGGAGGAGATCCACCCGTCCGTCGCCTTTCCTCCCCGGAGGGTCTCGGTGATCGCGCGCAGGTCCAGGAGCTGCGGGTTCACGGGGGCCTGTTCTGCCATCGTCGCCCACGTTCGCACACCCCCCCCCGGGAAGACCAGCCATCCTCCGCCTCGCGCTGTCCCCGATCTCTCCCCCGACCCCGGCGAGGGCGGTACACTCGCGTCCATGACCGAGGTCCGCCAGTCCCTCTCGATCCCCGCGGCTCGGGCCTACGAGCTGTTCTGCGACGGCGCCCGGCTCCACTGGTGGGTGCCGGGGTTGCGGCAGGCAACGGTGCTCGCCCTCGATCCCGGCGGTCTTCCCGCGGAGATCCGCTTCGAGTTTGCCGTGCGCCGCTCCTACGTGCTCCGTTATCGCTACGAGCCGGCCGCCCTCCGGGTGAGCTGGAGGCCCACCGAGGGCGAGGACCAGGCGGTCTCCGGCGAGGCGACGTTCGTGGACGGGGGCGAGGGGGCCACGCTGATCTACCGGGAAGAGGCCGTGGGGGAGGCCCGGAGCGCCGCGGAGCGCCGCGCCTTCGCCGCCGCCGAGGTCGCCCGCGCCTTCGCCGCCTACGTTGCGGGGAGCTGAGCAGGTACCCTTGCCGGCCCTGCGCCGCCGCGCTCTCCGTTGAACCCCGGGGACGCGGCGGCTACAACGCCTCTCCCCCATGGAGATCCTCCCGTTACCGTGCGACGACGCGCCTTGTTCCAGGGCTCTCTCGCTGGCCTGCTCCTCGCGGGTTGCTCCGCGGCGCCTTCGCCTCCGCCTTCTCTGCCTCCGCCTCCGCCTCGCCTGCACCTCGATCCCCTCTCGGATCTGCTCCCCGCCGGAGGGCTCGACGCCCTGGCGATGATCCGCTGGGGGGAGGTGTTCCGGCTGCTGGGGCCCCAGGTCCAGCTCCTCCTGCCTCCGGACGGGCTCGACGCCCTCGGTCAGTACCTCGGCTTCGACCTCCGCCAGATCGAGGAGCTCCTCGTCGGTACCTACGGCCCCACGACCGTCTACCTGCTCCGGGTCCCTCATGACCCCATCCGGGTCGAGCGCCTGTTCCGTGAGCGCCTCACCGACGATCAGCGCCGGAGCAGCGATGGCCCCGGCGTCATCCGGATGACCGGGCGCATCGGGAGCGCCCCCCGGGGGCTGGCGACGCTGCTGCCGGACGTGCTGGCCTTCGAGGTGGGCCCGCCGGGGCTGCTCAAGGCGGTCGTCGCCTTCGCCCAGGAGAAGCTCAAGAAGGCCCGCCCGGCGCTGGCCGCCGAGCCCCTGAGCGGCGCCGCGGATCGCCTGGGAGACGGCCCGATCCGGCTGTTTTTCCCGTCACCCGAGGCCTCCTGGAAGGGCGCCCACGGCCTGCTGGAGCGGGCCACCGCGGCGGCGTTTTCCCTCCGCCCCTCGGGGGGAAACCTGGCGCTCCGGGCGGTGCTGCTGGGCGCCTGGGACGAACCGCCCACGGAGGCGCTACGGCGGCTCTCCCTGACCGTGGAGGACGTGGCAGGATCCTCGGTGGGACGGCTCACGGGGTTGAACGAGCCCGTGGAGCCCTACCGGGTGGAGGGCGACGGCGAGGTGCTCCGGCTCACGGGGGCGCTCTCGGCGGAGAAGCTGGCGCGAGGGCTACGGGACATCACCCGGGCGCCGATGGACGAGCTGTTCCCGGGGCTGCGGCGCTGAGCGCCTCGGTGTCTGCTCAGGCGCCCTCGGCGGTGAGGGAGGAGCTGGCGGCGGGGGTCGGGGCGTCGTCCTCCTCGCGAGCGGATCCGGTGAAGGTTCCGTGGGAAGAGAGGACGTAGCCCTCCTCGCCGTGGAGGTTGACGTCGAGCCCCTCGCGCTCGTCGTCCCTGGAGACCCGCAGGCCCACCAGGGCGTCAATGAGCTTGAGGATCGCCAGGGTGAGGACGACCGCGTAGGCCGCCGCCGCCAGGCAGGCCAGCGCCTGGAGGCCGAGCTGCCGCGGGTTGCCGGACAGGAGTCCATCGGCGCCCGCGTCGTTGAGGGATTTCTGGGCGAAGACGCCGGTGAGCAGCGCCCCCAGCAGGCCGCCGACGCCGTGGACGCCGAAGGCATCGAGCGAGTCGTCGTAGCCGAGCCGCTCCTTGAGGGAGACCGCCAGGTAGCAGACCCCCCCGGACAGCAGGCCGATGACGATGGCTGCCCAGGGCGCCACGAAGCCCGCCGCCGGGGTGATCGCGACCAGCCCCGCCACCAGCCCCGAGGCGGCGCCGAGCGCCGTGGGTTTGCCCCGGTGGCGGGCCTCGACCACCAGCCACCCGGCGGCCCCTCCCGCCGCGCCGAGGGGCGTCGCCAGGGGCGAGAGCGCCGCCAGGTGCCCCGCGCCGAGGGCGCTCCCGGCGTTGAAACCGAA
>CAZSDX010000013.1:24268-30017 GCA_964605685.1 uncultured Polyangiaceae bacterium | reverse complement strand
CGGCCCCCGCGGCCTTCCCCGAGAAAGCCTGGCGCCGCGCGCTGCACGACGGCTTCCTCCGCGGGAGCAAGGCCGCCTCGGTCTCCCCGACGGTGGCCCTCGACGCGGTGGCGGCGGCGGTGGGCAAGCGGCCTGCCGCCGCCCTCGGGGCCCAGTCCCTCGAGGTCACCTTCGCGCCGGACATGGCGCTGTTCGACGGTCGCTACGCCAACATCGCGTGGCTGATGGAGCTGGCCAACCCAGTCACCAAGATGGTCTGGGACAACGCCGCCTGGATCTCCCCCAAGCTGGCCGGCGAGCTGGGCGTCAAGTCCGGCGAGGTGCTGAAGCTGACCGCCGACGGCCGCTCCATCGAGATCCCGGTGTGGGTCGTCCCGGGGACGCACCCCTACAGCGTGCAGCTGCACCTGGGCTGGGGCAGGAAGATGCTGGGCCGCGTCGCCTCGCCGGAGGTGGGAAACGACAAGATCCGTGGCTTCAACGTGGGTCCGCTCCGCTCGTCCGCGGCGATGGGCTTCGCCACCGGCGCCAAGCTGGAGAAGGGGGGCGCCGCCCTCAACGAGTACATGCTCGTGGTCACCCAGGAGCACAACATGGTGGACGACGGGCTCTCCAACCGGCCCGTCGTCCAGGAGGCCACCCTCGACGCCTACCGGAAGGATCCGACCTTCACCGAGAAGGCGGTGCACCACCCGCCGCTCATCCCGCTGTGGCCCGAGCGAAAATACGAGGGCTACAAGTGGGGCCTGATGATCGACCTCAACGCTTGCACCGGCTGCGGAACCTGCGTGGTCGCGTGCCAGGCGGAGAACAACATCCCCTCGGTGGGCAAGGAGCAGGTCGCCCGCCAGCGCGAGATGCACTGGATCCGCATCGACCGCTACTTCAGCGGCTCGCCGGAGGAGCCCAAGGTCATCAACCAGCCGATGGCCTGCGTGCAGTGCGAGAACGCGCCCTGCGAGAACGTGTGCCCGGTGAACGCCACCAGCCACAGCCCCGAGGGGCTGAACGAGATGACCTACAACCGGTGCATCGGCACCCGGTACTGCGCCAACAACTGCCCCTACAAGGCCCGGCGCTTCAACTTCCTCGACTACCACGAGGCGGTGCCCGAGACGATCAAGATGGTGGCCAACCCCAACGTGTCGGTGCGCATGCGCGGCGTCATGGAGAAGTGCACCTACTGTGTGCAGCGCATCCAGGCGGCCAAGATGAAGGCCAAGCGGGAAGGCGGGCGCAAGCTCCGGGACGGGGAGATCGTCACCGCCTGCCAGCAGGCTTGCCCCTCCGACGCGGTCGTCTTCGGTGACCTGAATGACCCGGGGAGCCGGGTGGCGAAGCAGGACGCCATCAACCGCAAGTTCGAGGTGCTGAAGGAGCTGAACACCAAGCCCCGCACCAACTACCTCGCGAAGATTCGCAACCCGAACCCGGAGCTCGCGTGATGGCCAGCGAAGTGATCAAAGAGCTGGGCGAAGAGCCTGTCATCCACCCGACGGTCGACTTCAACAAGGTCACCGAGCTGGTCTCGGCGCCCATCGAGTCGCCGAGGCCGCCGAAGGCGTGGTTCCTGTCGTTTGGCCTGGCGCTGCTGCTCCTGGGGAACCTGGGGCTGGCGCTGGCTTACCTGGTCTTCTTCGGCATCGGCGCCTGGGGGAACAACAACACCGTCGGCTGGGCCTGGGACATCACCAACTTCGTGTTCTGGATCGGCATCGGCCACGCCGGTACGCTGATCAGCGCGGTGCTGTTCCTGTTCCGGCAGAAGTGGCGCACCAGCATCAACCGGTTCGCCGAGGCGATGACGATCTTCGCGGTCGTGTGCGCCCTCATGTTCCCGACGATCCACGTCGGGCGCATCTGGGTCATCTGGTGGTGCCTGCCGCTGCCCAACCAGATGTACATGTGGCCCAACTTCAAGAGCCCGCTGCTCTGGGACGTCTTCGCCGTCAGCACCTACGGCACCGTGTCCTTGCTGTTCTGGTACACGGGCCTCATCCCTGACTTCGCCACCATCCGCGACCGGGCCCCGGACAGGCTCCGGAAGGTGATCTACGGGGCGCTGTCGCTGGGGTGGCGCGGCTCCAACCGCCACTGGCAGCACTACGAGCGCGCCTACCTCATCTTCGCCGGGATCAGCACCCCACTGGTGCTGTCGGTGCACTCGGTCGTGTCTTTCGACTTCGCCACCTCGGTACTTCCTGGCTGGCACACGACGATCTTCCCCCCTTACTTCGTCGCCGGTGCGATCTTCTCCGGCTTCGGGATGGTGATGACGCTGATGGTCCTGGCGCGGCAGCTCTGGGGCCTGGAGAAAATTGTTCAGCTCCGCCACCTGGAGAACATGAACAAGATCATCCTCGTGACGGGGTCCATGGTCGGCTACGCCTACATCATGGAGTTCTTCATCGCGTGGTACTCCGGGAACCCCTACGAGCGCTTCACCTTCATCAACCGCGCCTTCGGCCCCTACGCCTGGGCCTACTGGACGATGTTCACCTGCAACGTGTTCAGCCCCCAGATCTTCTGGTTCAAGAAGCTGCGCACCAGCATCCCGGTGATGTTCGTCATCTCGATCTTCGTGAACATCGGCATGTGGTTCGAGCGCTTCGTGATCACGGTGACCTCGCTTCACCGAGACTTCCTCCCCGGCGCCTGGACTTACTTCCGCCCCACGGTGATCGACGTGGCCATCTTCGTCGGCAGCTTCGGGCTCTTCTTCACCCTGTTCCTGCTGTTCCTGCGGTTCATCCCGATGATCGCCATGGCCGAGGTCAAGATGGTGCTGCCCCAGGCGGACCCCCACGCCGGCCACGACCATGAGGGTGAGCACGCCCACGACGGCGCCGATTCCATGGAGCCCGCCCCCGCGGAGTGAGCATGTCGAACCACGAGCAAGACACCAAGAAAGAACCCGAGAAACGGGTGGCCGGGCTGCTGGCCGAGTACGACTCCCCCGGCGCGGTCATGCACGCCGCCGAGGCGATGCGCGACGCCGGCTACACCAAATGGGACGTCCACACCCCCTTCCCGGTCCATGGGATGGACCGCGCCATGGGCCTCAAGCCCACCCCGCTGGGCTGGTTCTCCTTCCTCGGCGGCCTCACCGGCGGCTCCCTCGGGCTGCTGATGCAGTGGTGGATGAACGGCATCGACTACCCGCTCAACATCGCCGGCAAGCCAGCCTTCACTTTGCCCTCCTCGGTGCCGGTGGCCTACGAGTTGACCATCCTCCTGACCGCCTTCGCCACCCTCTTCGGCATGTTCGGCCTCAACCGCCTGCCCCAGCTCTACCACTGGGCCTTCCACAGCAAGCGCTTCGAGCGCGTCACCGACGACCGCTTCTTCATCACCGTCGAGGCGGAAGACCCGAAGTTCAGCCCGGAGAAGACCGGCGAGCTGCTGGAGAAGACCCACCCCACCAGCGTCGAGATCATCCACGAGATCTCCGAGGTCGCCTCCTCCGGCGACGGGGCCCGCCTCGCCTTCGAGGCCCTCACCGGCATCTCCTCGCCCCTCGGCAAGGGCGGCCACGACAAGGAGCACTGAGAGCCATGCGCTTCCCCTCCCTCCTCCTTCTCGCCGCCCTCGCCGGTTGCCGCGGTCAGGAGTCCGACCAGCCGCCCGTTCACCTCAACCCCAACATGGACTCCCAGCCCCGCTACGACCCGCAGGCCGAGTCCAAGTTCTACGAGGACCGCCGCACCATGCGCCACCCCGTCGAGGGGACCGTGGCCCGGGGAAACTTCTACGAGAACGAGGCCTACGCCACCGGCAAGGACGGCGAGCAGTACATCGCCAAGATGCCCGTGCCCATCACCGAGGCCATGCTCCAGCGCGGACAGGAGCGCTACAACATCTACTGCACGCCTTGCCACGACGCGACTGGCTCCGGCAAGGGCTTGGTCGTCACCCGCGGCGGCTACCCCCCGGCCACCAACCTCAACGAGGAGTACAGCCGCACCATGCCCGATGGCCAGCTCTACGGTGCCATCACTTACGGCATCCGCAACATGCCCTCGTACGCCGCCCAGATCCCCGTCGATGACCGGTGGGCCATCGTCGCTTACGTCCGGGCCCTCCAGTTCAGCCAGAACGCGACCGCCCAAGATGTCCCGGCCGACAAGCGCGGCGGGATGCCCGTGGAGGCTGCCAAATGAGCGCCGCCGACAAGAAGACCGACCCCAGCTCGTTCTCCATCCCCGCCAACCATCCCTGGCAAAACCTCTGGAAGATCTTCGCCGGGGTCGCCGTCGCGGGCCTCGCCATGGCCGGCGCCGGCGCCGGCGGCGACATCAAGCGCTTCGCTCACGCCTACCTCGTGGCCTTCATGTGGGGCCTCACCATCTCCCTGGGCTGCCTGTTCTTCGTGCTGATCCAGCACATCACCAACGCGGGCTGGAGCGTCGCCGTCCGCCGCGTCGCCGAGCAGGGGATGAGCGCGCTGCCGGTCTTCGGCCTCCTCTTCCTCCCCATCGTCGGCCTCAAGGACCACCTCTACGGCGCCTGGATGGACCACGCCCGCGCCGAGGCGGACCACGCCATCCACGCCAAGACCGCCTACCTCAACTTCAACTTCTGGATCGTCCGCGCGCTCTTCTGCTTTGCCGTCTGGATCCTCCTCTCCACTAGGCTCTCCAGCCTGTCCCTCGAGCAGGATAAAACCAAGGATCCGGAACTGACCAACAAGATGGTCGCCACCTCGGCCCCGGGGATCCTCCTCTTCGCGCTCACCACCACCGTCTCCGGCATCGACTGGGTGATGAGCCTGGAGCCCAAGTGGTACTCGACCATGTTCGGCGTCTACATCTTCGCCGGCGCCGTCGTCTCCATGTTCGCCACCATGAACCTCGTGCTCTCCCGCGCCGACGCCGCGGGCCTCCTCAAGGGCACGGTCACCGTCGAGCACTTCCACGACCTCGGCAAGTTCCTGTTCGCCTTCATCTTCTTCTGGGGCTACATCGCCTTCTCCCAGTACATGCTCTACTGGTACGCGAACATCCCCGAGGAGACCGAGTTCTTCCTCCACCGCGGCGAGCACGGCTGGGATCTCCCCAGCTGGATCCTGGTCTTCGGCCACTTCGCCGTCCCCTTCCTCCTGATGCTGTCGCGCCACGCCAAGCGCACCTTCCCCGCCATCCGTCAGGCCGTCGCCGCCTGGATCCTCGTGGTCCACTTCATCGACCTGTACTGGCTGGTGATGCCCAACGTGGACAAGCACTTCCACCCCAACCCGCTCCAGGACATCGGCGCCTGGCTCCTCGTCGCCGGTATCCTCTTTGCCGTGATGTTCCGCCGCCTGGTGTCGGCTCCCTTCATCCCCGCCGGCGACCCCCGCCTCGCTCGCTCGCTCCGCTTCGAGAACGCCTGAGGTCTGTGCCATGGCTCACCAAGAAGAAGATCCAAGGAACCTCCTCATCGTGGCCGTCGGCCTCGGCAGCGTGGTCACCATCGTCGCCACGATGTTCGGCCTCTACAGCTACTACGCCACCATCCGGAACGACTTCTACCACCAGCGTGTCCAGGCTGTTCAGAGCCCTGCGCTGAAGGAACTCCGGGAGCGCGAGGCCAGGACCCTCTCCAGCTATGCCTACCTCAACCCGCAGAAGACCCGGGTCCGTATCCCGGTGGACCAGGCCATGAAGCTCCTGGCCCAGAAGGGACGCGACGCCATCCCCTCGATCCAGCCCCTACCTCCTCCCGCCGCATCAACCCCGGCGCCAGCGCCTTCCGACGGCGCTCCCCAGGA
>CAZSDX010000013.1:2026-24168 GCA_964605685.1 uncultured Polyangiaceae bacterium | reverse complement strand
CGAGAAGAAGGACGAGAAGAAGGACGAGAAGAAGGACGAGAAGAAGGACGAGAAGAAGGACGAGAAGCAGGACGAGAAGAAGGACGAGAAGAAGAAGGACAAAAAAGACAAACCCTGAGGGCGCTTGAAGCCTGCCCTTGTTGCCCTATCCTCGGTTTCATGAAGTTCCTGGCGCCAATCCGTACCCTGGTCGGTGGGTTTCTCCTGGCCGGGGCGCTTGCCACCCCGCCCGTGTTGGCGCAGGGGAGCATGCCCGCCATGCCTTCGGACTACGTGCCGCCCGAGTTTCAGCAGGTGAGCATCAAGGAGCACCTGGGGGAGCGCTTGCCGCTGGAGCTGGTTCTGCGGGACGAGCAGGGCGCCGAGGTGAAGCTGGGAGATTTCTTCCGGCGTGGGCGCCCGGTGGTGGTGAATTTCGTCTACCACACCTGCCCGATGCTCTGCGGCATGGTGCTCAGCGGCTTCACGGCCTCGGCGCGGGAGCATAGCTGGACCATCGGGAAGGACTACGAGGTTATCTCCATCAGCATCGACCCGAAGGACACGCCACAGATCGCCTCGGAGAAGAAGGCCCACTGGGTCAAGGTGTACGGGCGGGACGAGGGGACGGCGGCGGCCGGGTGGCATTTCCTGACCGGCGACGCGCTGGCGATCAAGCGGGCGACGGAGGCGGTGGGGTTCTCGTATTACTACGACAGCCGGCAGAAGCAGTACGCCCACGCCGCGGCGATGTTCCTGGCGACGCCGGACGGGCGGCTGGCCAGGTATCTCTATGGTATCGAGTTTCCCGCGAAGGATTTCCGGTTTGGCCTGGCGGAGGCCGCCGAGGGGAGGGCAGGGTCCACGCTGGATCACCTGCTGCTCTACTGTTACCAGTACGATCCGACCAGCCGAGGCTACGTGCTCGTGGCGTGGAAGGTGATGAGGCTCGGGGCGCTGGCGACGGTGATCGCGCTGGCCTCGATGCTGGGGGCGCTGTGGGCGCGAGAGCGCCGCCGCTCCACCCCGCCCGGAGGAGGCGCCCCGAGGGCGCCCCTGGGCGGTTCGAACGAACTTCAACCCAACCCTGAAGGATGAGTCACGATGGATTTCATTGCGTCGCTCTTCTTGCCCCAAGCGCGCTCCCCTTACGCCTCGAGCGTCGACCAGCTGTTCGTCATCCTGACGGTGATGTCGGTGGTCATGTTTGTCCTGATCACCGGCGCCGCTGGCTACTGGTCGTACAAGTACAAGCGGAGGGAGGGGGACGAGAAGAAGCTCTCCACGCCGACGATTCACAGCGCGGCGATCGAGATTTTCTGGTCCGTGGGCCCGCTGGTGGTGTGCATCGGTCTTTTCCACTACGGCGCGAGGCAGTACATGGACGCCCGGGTGGCCCCCGGGGATTCGTACGTGATCAACGTGTCGGGGCGGAAGTGGGCCTGGGAGTTCACCTACCCCAACGGGAAGGTCGACTCGAAGCTGCACGTGCCGATCGGCAAGCCGATCAAGCTGGTGATGAGCTCGCAGGACGTGATCCACAGCTTCTTCATCCCGGATTACCGGGTGAAGCAGGACGTGCTCCCGGGGCGCTACTCGACGATCTGGTTCAAGGCGGAGCAGCCCGGGACCAGCGTGGTGTTCTGCACCGAGTACTGCGGGATGAGCCACTCGGACATGCTGACCTCGCTGGTGGCGGAGACGCCGGAGGAGTTCCAGAAGTGGGTTGATTTCGATCCCTACGGGGATCCCTCGCTGACGCTGGCGCAGGTGGGGGAGAAGCTGTACGCGGACAAGGCGTGCGTGACCTGCCACTCGCTGGACGGGAGCGTGAAGTCGGGGGGCGGTCCGTCGTTCAAGGGGCTCTGGGGCAAGCAGGAGGTCCTGGCAGATGGGAGCACGGTGGCGGTGGACGAGAACTACCTGCGGGAGTCGATCCTGGTGCCGAACGCGAAGATCGTGAAGGGCTTTCAGCCGGTGATGCCGTCGTTCCAGGGGAGCCTAAAGGAGCGGCACCTGGCGGGGCTGATCGAGTTCATCAAGGCGCAGAAGTGAAGAAGATGATGGCTTGGGTAACGCAGGGGCCGCGGGCCCCGGAAATGGAGCAGTGAGATGGCTGCAACGGACGTGGCCGTCCCCGGTGGGCACGGTGGCTCGCCGGGAGGCACGAATTACCTGACGGTGACGTCGGGGTTGAAGAGCTGGCTGCTGACGATCGATCACAAGCGGATCGGGCTGATGTACCTGGCGTCCGTGCTGTTCGCCTTCGGGCTGGGCGGCACGTTTGCGCTGCTGCTCCGGGCCGAGCTGCTGACGCCGGACAAGACCTTCGTGGACGCGAAGACGTACAACCAGTTCTTCACGCTCCACGGCACCATCATGGTGTTCCTGTTCATCATCCCGGCGATCCCCGCGGCGCTCGGCAATTTCTTCCTGCCGATCCAGGTGGGAGCGATCGACGTGGCGTTCCCGAAGCTCAATTTGCTGAGCTTCTACGTGTACATGCTGGGCGCGATCGTGGCGGTGTACTCGATCATCTCCGGGAGCGTGGACACGGGGTGGACGTTCTACACGCCGTACTCGGCGGAGACGGACACGAGCGTGATCCCGATGGTGGGCGGCGTGTTCATCATGGGGTTCTCGTCGATTTTGACGGGGCTAAACTTCATCGTCACGGTGCACAAGATGCGCGCGCCGGGGCTGACGTGGGGGAAGCTGTCGCTGTTCGTGTGGGCGCTGTACGCGACGAGCGTGATCCAGGTGCTGGCGACGCCGGTGCTGGCGATCACGCTGCTGCTCCTGATCATGGAGCGGCAGTTCGGGGTGGGGATCTTCGACCCGAAGATGGGCGGCGACCCGATCCTGTTCCAGCACTTTTTCTGGTTCTACAGCCACCCGGCGGTCTACATCATGATCCTGCCGGGGATGGGGGTGATCAGCGAGCTGATCGCGACGTTCTCCCGGAAGAAGATCTTCGGCTACACGGCGGTGGCGATGTCGAGCATCGGGCTGGCGCTGGTGAGCTTCATCGTGTGGGGGCACCATCTGTTCGTGAGCGGGCAGAGCGAGTTCGCGACGATCGCGTTCAGCTTCCTGACGTTCCTGGTGGCGATCCCGTCGGCGATCAAGGTCATCAACTGGACGATGACGCTCTACGAGGGGTCCATCGACCTGAAGACGCCGATGCTGTACGCGCTGGCGTTCATCTGGATGTTCACCATCGGCGGTCTGACCGGGGTGTTCCTCGGGGTGCTGTCGGTGGACGTGCACCTGCACGACACGTACTTCGTGGTGGCGCACTTCCACTACGTGATGATGGGCGGGACGGTGATGGCGTTCCTCGGCGGGCTGCTCTACTGGTGGCCGAAGATGACCGGGCGGATGTACAACGAGAAGCTGATGCGGGTGAGCTACGCGCTGGTGTTCATCGGCTTCAACGCGACCTTCTTCATCCAGTTCTTCCTGGGGGCGAAGGGGATGCCGCGGCGGTACTACAACTACCTGGATCAGTTCCAGCAGATGCACGCCTTCTCGACGGTGGGCTCGTGGATCCTGGGGCTGGGCTTCCTGGTGATGCTGTACGGTCTGATCCAGTCGCTCCGCAGCGGCGAGCGTGCCCCGGGGAACCCGTGGCACAGCCTGGCGCTGGAGTGGCAGTCGTCGTCGCCGCCTCCGCTGGAGAACTTCGACAAGCAGCCGGTCGTGACCCACGGCCCCTACGACTACCACCTGGCCAAGACCTCGGACTGAAGATAGAAGGCACCCATGGCATCGACGACGGCAGAGGCCCACGAAGGGCACGACGAGGGGCAGGGGGGCCACGACGGCCACCACGGGCCCTCGTTCCTCGCGCACCATTTCGACACCCCCGAGCAGCAGTTCGAGTCGGCGAAGCTCGGGATGTGGGTGTTCCTGGTGACCGAGATCCTGATGTTCGGCGGCCTGTTCGCCGCGTTCATCTTCTTCCAGGGGGTGAAGCCTGAAGTATTCCTTGAGGCGCACCACCACCTGAACAAGATCCAGGGCGGCACGAACACGGTTTTCCTGCTGACCTCCAGCCTCACCATCGCGCTGGCGGTGCGGGCGTCGCAGCTGGGCAACCGCAACCAGGCGACGCTGCAGCTCCTGGCGACGCTGGCGTTCGCGGGGGGCTTCCTTGTCATCAAGTACTTCGAGTACACGCACAAGATCCACGACGGCCTGCTGCCGGGGCCGGGGTTCTGCAACCCGGATCTGGTGCATCTGAGCGCGGACGCGGCCTGCCGCGCGATGCCCAAGGACGCCCACGTCTTCTTCAGCCTCTACTTCATGATGACCGGCCTCCACGGTATCCACGTGGTGCTCGGGATGGGGCTGATCACCTGGATCCTGCTCCGGAACATGCGCGGAGATTTCTCCGCCGAGTTCTACACGCCGATCGAGATCGTGGGGCTCTACTGGCACCTGGTCGACCTCATCTGGATCTACCTCTTCCCGCTGCTTTACCTCATCACCTGAGGCATCCATGGCCACCTCCGAGACCCACGATCACGATCACGACCACGGCCACGGCGGCGGGCACCACGTCGATCCGCTCTGGCTCTACCTCGCGGTGTTCGGCGCCCTGCTGGTGATGACGGTGGTCACCGTCGGCGCCTCGTACATCGACTTCGGCGGCGCCAGCGTGGCGGTGGCGGTGATCATCGCCACCGTCAAGGCCTTCCTGGTCGCCTTCTTCTTCATGCACCTGCGGCACGACAAGCCGTTCCACGCGCTGGTGCTGGTGTCGGGGCTGCTGTTCCTCAGCTTTCTGTTCCTGTTCACGCTGAGCGACAACGGCACGCGCAACGACGTGGACGACATGCACGGCAAGCCCGTCGTGAAGCCGCCGCCCGCTGCCTCCAAGTGAGCCCCCGGCGGCCTCGCCGCGGCAAGCGCCCCGCAGCCCCCTGCGGGGTGTTGCCTTTTTTGGGAGACTGAGCATACTGCCGCTCCCCGTCGTAAGGAGAAGCATGGCTAACTACGCCCTTTGGAACGTGCGCAAGCGGCACGAGTGGCTCGCGAAGAGCAAGAAGCAAGAGAAGATGCCCCGCCGTGGTCGGCTCCGGGTTGGCCTCCAGGAGGCCATGGACCGCAAGAGCAACCCGCAGCCCGAAGCCCCCAAGGAGTGAGCCGTGGGAAAGCATGATCGCCGCAAATCGATGAAGATGTGCCGCCTCAAGGCCCAGGCCAAGAAGAAGGCCCGCGAGCGCAGGGCCCAGGAGGCCGCCCAGGCGGCGGCCAAGGCGTTCACCAAGAAGAAGTGAGGGGCCGCGCCACGCCGACGAGCGCGGGTCACCGGATGACGGTGATCTGGTAGCGCCGGGCGTTGTCGTCCTGGGGGGTTGGGGGCTGCTCGTCGGAGAAGAGTCCCTTGTCGCCCTGGGCGTGGGTCTCGCTGACGAGGAGCCAGGTGCCGCGGTTGTCCTTCCAGCGCTGGTGGATGACCGAGCTGTTGACGTCGCTGAAGTCGGCGCGCTGCCACTGGACGGCGACGAAGATGTCGGCGTCGTTCTCGCGGACGTTGAGGCCGACCAGCTCGACGTCGACGACGCGGAGCTTGCCGTTCCAGTGGCGGTGGCGCTTGAGGAATTCGGCGCGCTCCTGGGCGGCGACCTTCTCCAGGGCGAGGGCGGTGTGGCCGAAGCGGAGGCCCACGTTGAGCTCGTAGGCGGCCTCCTGGACGCGCTGGGCGCGGGAGGGAGCGGCGCAGGAGGCGAGCAGCAGCGAGAAGGCGGCCGCGAGGGGGAGGAGGCGCATGGTTTCCGGGGTTAACCCGGGGGGCAAGGGGGGGGCAAATTTCTGACAGAGGAGGGGAGGGATGGGGTGTTGCGGGGGGGGGCGGGACGGGTCATAACGGGTGTTCCCCATGAGCCGACCCTTCGAGATCGTGAGCGTCTTCGAGCCGCGAGGAGACCAACCGAGGGCCATCCAGGAGCTGACCGAGGGGTTCCAGAGGGGGCTGCCGTGCCAGACGCTGCTGGGGGTCACCGGCTCCGGCAAGACGTTCACGGTGGCGCAGCTTATCCAGAGGCTCCAGAAGCCGACGCTGATCCTCGCGCCAAACAAGACACTGGCGGCGCAGCTCTTCGGGGAGATGAGGGAGCTGTTCCCCAACAACGCGGTCCAGTATTTCGTCTCGTTCTACGATTATTACCAGCCGGAGGCCTACGTCCCGTCGACGGACACGTTCATCGAGAAGGACGCGATCATCAACGACGCCATCGACCGGATGAGGCACGGGGCGACGCAGTCGCTGCTGTCGCGGCGGGACGTGATCATCGTGGCGTCGGTGAGCTGCATCTACGGGATCGGCGACGTGGAGAGCTACGGGGGGCTGGCGATCGACCTGCGGGTGGGGGAGGAGATGCCCCGAGACCGGCTGCTGCGGCGGCTGGTCGACGTGCAATACGAGCGGAACGACATCGATTTCCACCGGGGGACGTTCCGGGTGCGAGGCGACGTGGTGGAGATCTTCCCGGCGTACGAGGAGGAGACGGCGATCCGGGTGGAGTTCTTCGGCGACGAGATCGAGGCCATCCGGGAGGTGGACCCGCTGCGAGGCAAGGCGAAGGCGTCGCTGGAGCGCTACGTGATCTTTCCCGGGTCCCACTACGTGACCCCGCAGGAGCAGCTCCGCAGGGCCACGGCGTCGATCCGCGACGAGCTGAGGGAGCGCCTGGATTTTTACGACAAAGAGGGGCGATTCCTGGAGAAGCAGCGGCTGGAGCAGCGGACCCAGTACGACCTGGAGCTGATGGAGCAGATGGGGTTCTGCCCCGGGATCGAGAATTACTCGCGCCACCTCTCGGGGCGGCCTCCGGGGGCACCTCCGCAGACGCTGCTCGACTACTTCCCCGAGGATTTCTTGCTGGTGATCGACGAGTCGCACCAGACGCTGCCGCAGATCGGCGGGATGGCCCGGGGCGATCGCGCGAGGAAGCAGACCCTGGTGGATTTTGGCTTCCGGTTGCCGAGCGCCATCGACAACCGTCCGCTGACCTTCGAGGAGTTCGAGCGCTTCCAGAGGTGCGTGCTGTACGTGTCCGCGACCCCGGGGGACTACGAGCTGCAGAGGACCGAGGGGGTCTTCGTCGAGCAGATCATCCGCCCCACGGGGCTGATCGACCCGGAGATCTTTGTCCACCCGGTGGCCGGCCAGGTCGACCACCTGTACACGGAGATCAAGGCCCGCATCGAGCGCAACGAGCGCGTGCTGGTCACCACGCTCACCAAGCGCATGGCCGAGGATCTCACCGAGTACTACCGGGAGATGAACATCAAGGTGAGCTACCTCCACGCCGACGTCGACACGCTGGAGCGGGTGGAGATCCTCCGGGACCTGCGCCAGGGGGTCTACGACGTGCTGATCGGCATCAACCTGCTGCGCGAGGGGCTCGACCTGCCGGAGGTATCGCTGGTGGCCATCCTGGACGCGGACAAGGAGGGCTTCCTGCGGAGCCCTCGGTCCCTCATCCAGACCATCGGCCGTGCAGCCCGCAACGCCAGCGGGCGGGTCATCCTGTACGCCGACCGGATCACCCCGGCGATGCAGCAGGCCATCGACGAGACCGCCCGGCGCCGCGCCATCCAGGAAGCTTACAACCAGAAGCACGGGATCACCCCCGAGACCGTCAAGAAGGCCATCCTTGACTTCTCCCCCACCTCCGGGAACGCCGACTACGTGACCGTGCCCCGGGCCGCCGAGTCCGCCGCCGAGCCCCCGAGCGCCGAGGCCCTCCAGGAGCGGATCGAGGCCCTCCGCCAGGAGATGTTCGCCGCCGCCGAGCAGCTGGAATTCGAGAAGGCGACCCGGCTCCGGGACGAGCTGCTCCGGCTCCAGCGGCTCAGCGTGGGGCTGCCGCTGGAGGATTCTCCTCCCCCGGAGGCCCCCGGGAAGCGGGCAGCCGGGGCCGGTAAGGCCGCCCAGCGGCCCGGCAAGGTAGGGCGGGGACGCAAGGCTGCAAGGTAGGACAGCGCTGTCAGGGGGGCGAGGAGGTGGCACCCTCGTGTCGCAGAGGATCCGAGGAGAGAGGCCAGGCGGCACGTTCGCTGCTATCGTGAGCGGTAATGCTTGCTTCTTCCTGCTCTCCAGCCACGCTCTCCGCGAAGCGACGGCTCCGGTGGGGGGCCGCGTTGGTGGGGCTCTGGGCGCTCGGGGGGTGCGCCTCCTTCGGGGAGGAACTGGTGGTGCCCACGGACCCCGAGCCGCCGTCTGCCGGGGGATACGCGGGGGCCGCGGGGTCAGGAGGGAAGGCCGGAGCCGCCGGGAAAGGAGGGAGCGAGGCCGCCGGGGCGGGTGGGTATGAACCCAAGGGTTATTTTGACCTCCATTTCTCCGAGGTGCAGGCGACGTTGCCGACCGGGCCGGGGGAGGTGAGCCCGCCGTCGTTGAAGACGACGCTGAGGATCGATCTTCCGGAGCAACCGGCGAAGGGGGCGTGGCTGGCGACGATCACGCCGAGGTGGGGGCATCCGGCGCTGTTTCAGGTGACCCCGCAGGACGGGGGGCTGCTGTTGAGCGGGAGCACGAACCTGACGGAGGCGTCGCCCGGGAGCCGGGTGACGGACGTGTGGCAGACGCTGGTGTTGGAGGTGAAGAGCAACCGGCTGACCGGGAAGGTGACGGGGAGCGGGCAAGAGAGCCTGTTCCAGGAGCAGGTCGGCTGGTCCGGCGCGCTGTCCGGGGTGGGGGAGTTCTCACCAGACGCGACGAACCCGGAGAGCAAGCCGCTGGTGGAGGGGAGCCTGGGGTCGGCGGCTGGGCTTCTTCCTTGGGAGCCGCTGCAGGTGCGGTTTTCGGAGCCGCTCCGGCCGAGCGAGGCGCTGGGGAGGCTGTCGCTGCGGAGCGGCGGCAGCAGCGTGGCGGTGGCGTGGGGGGCGATGAAGGAGGCGGGGGACGGCTCGGTGAGCGGCCTGGTGGGGTACCGCCAGGGCTGGGACGTGGAGGATGGCGCGACGGCGCTGGTACTGAAGGATGGGTTCCGTGATCCGGCGATGAACGCCGGGGTGGGGTTCGAGAAGAATTTTCTGTCGGTGCTGGTGCCGGCGCCGAAGGAGGGGTTTGCCTGGGGGGATGGGCAGCAGGTGCTCTGGGGGAGCGCGGAGGCGGCGAGCGGCGCGGAGTGCGAGGGGAAGGCATGCCTGGTGGTGGGGCCGTTCGAGGTCGCTCCCTGCGGGGTGCCAGCGTCCGGGGCGGCGCTGAGGCTCCCGGCGCTGCCTGCGGGGGCGAAGGTGAAGCTGCGCTACCGCGTGTTCCAGTCGCAGCCCGGCGGGGGTCTGATGGAGGGGGCGTCGGGGCCTGCGTTGCTGACGGTGGAGGTTGCGCGTCCGGGGAAGCAGGTCTCGTCGTCAGAGCTGAGCACGCCTCTGGTGGATAAAGCCAGCACGGATAGCCTGCTACCGTACGTATCGTCCTGGTCGACAGCGCTAGTGCCTGTGCCGGAAGGCAGCGGAGAGGTCGGGTTGGCGCTGCGCGCGGGGGGGCTCGGGGGGACGAAGGCGTGCAGCGGCTCGGCGGTGAACAAGAACGTGCCCGCGGTGGCCCGGGTGCTGGTGGGGGCAGTGTCGAGCGAGGCGCCGTAAGGCAAGGGGCGGGGGGGCGAGGTCGATGCGGCCCAGCTCCTCGTTGGCGCCGACGACCACCAGGTCCAGGGCGTCGCCGATGGAGTAAGGGCGACCGGGGCCGGTAACCGAGTAGCCCGATGGATCGACGCGGTACTCCCCTCCCGGGAGCGCTTCGAGGGCGACGGTGCCGGAGACGCCGGTCCCGTTCATCTGGACGATCAGGCCGAAAGGCTTGATGGCGACGACGTTGCCCCGGACACGCTCGCCGATGCGCTTGAGGAAGAGGCGAGCGGCGACCATGCGGACCGACTCGTTCTCGGCCTTGGCGGCGGCGAGGGAGCGGGCGTTGATGTGGCGGCTGAGCTCCTCGTAGCCCGGATCCTGGGGGTCCATGTCCCGGTCTCCGTTGAGGAAGCGCTTGACGATGCGATGAACCAGGAGGTCAGCGTAGCGGCGGATGGGGGAGGTGAAGTGGAGGTAGAGCGGGGCGCCGAGGCCGAAGTGCAGGGAGGGGGCGGACGTGTAGCGGGCGGGGCCGAGGACGCGGCTCATGACGGTGCGCAGCGCGGGCTCCATGGGGGAGCCGCGGAACTGGGCCTCGAAGGCGGCGAGGCCCCGGATGGTGAGGCGCGTACCGACGCCGAGCTCGATGCCGAAGTTGCGGGCGAAGGCCGCGAGCTGCTGCACCTGCTCGATCTGGGGCTCGTCGTGGACGCGGAAGACCCCCGGCAGCCCCCGATCCGTCAGCCACCGGGCCACCGCCTCGTTGGCCGCGACCATGAGGCGCTCGATGATGCGGTGGGCCTCGTTGTCGTTGCGGGCGACGATGTCCGCGGGCTCGCCGGTCTCGGGGGTCCAGCGCACGTAGGCCTCCTCGCGCATCAGCTCGACGCCCCCGCGGGAGGCGCGGAAGGCGGAGAGGCGCGCCGCAGCGGTGCGCAGCCAGCGGATCGTCCCCTCGACGCCCGCAGGGACGCCGGCGCTGCGCCCGGTGGCGAGAAACTCCGCCACCGCGTCGTAGGTGAGGCGTGCGTGGGAGCGGATCAGGCTCTCGTAGATGTCCACGGAGGTCATCTGGCCCTCCGTATCGATGCGGATCTCGACGGTGAGGGCCGGGCGGTCGACGCCGCCCAGCAGGCTGATGGCCTCGTTGGACAGGGACTCGGGGAACATCGGCAGCACCCGGCCCGCCAGGTAGACGCTGGTGGCGCGGTGCCGGGCGTCGAGGTCCAGGGGGGAATCCTCGGGGACGAAGGCGTCCACGTCGGCGATGGAGACCAGCAGCCGCAGGGAGCCGTCGGGCCCCGCCGGGAGCACCGCCACGGCGTCGTCCAGGTCCTTCGAGTGGATCGCGTCGATGGTGACCGTGGGCACCTCCCGCAGGTCCAGGCGTGGGACGTTCCCCCAGGAGCCTCGGGCCGCCTTGCGGGCCTCCTCCTCCAGCTCCGGGGGGCGCTCCAGAGCCAGGCCCCAGCGAGAGCAGACCCGCGCCACGGAGGACTCGGCCCCCGGGATCGTCCGCCGTAGCGTCGCCTTGCTGTCCTGGATCCGCGCCACCAGCGTGGCGCCCTCCGGTAGATCGGGGCTGACGCCGTCGAGGGGCCAGTCGGTGTTGCTGACCTGGCGGTCGACGCGCAGGAAGGTCTTGTTGCCGCGGCGCACAAGGGTCCCGAAGAGCTCGCTGCGCCAGCGCTCCAGCAGCCGGAGCCCCGAGGCCGTGGAGCGGCCGCCCTCCGGCTGGGTAATTTGAGCCTCTACGGTGTCCCCGTCGAGGAAGCGGTTGAGATCCGGGGGGGGGATGAAGGCGCTGAGGGGGGGGAGGCGCCCTCGACCTCAAGAAAGCCAAAACCGCGAGGGTGGACCGAGACTCGGCCTCGAACGGGGGTGGTCATGCGGGGCGAGGGTCGACCCGGGGGCCACCGGCTGTCAACGCCGCCCGGAACCTCCGTGGCAGGATCATGACGCACCCCGTCGCAAAGGCTTGCTCAGGCAAGCGGCTCCCCCTACCCTGCCGTCGCGGTTCCCTTACCCAAAGAAGCCACGGAGACAGGCATGAGCGAAACGGCAAAGCTGATCTACGGCGACAAGACCCTGGATCTCAAGGTGTTCCAGGGGTCGGAAGGCGAGAAGGCCATCGACGTCGCCCCCCTGCGCGCCAAGACCGGGTTGGTCGCCTACGACCCAGGATTCATGAACACGGGCTCGTGCCAGAGCACGATCACCTTCATCGATGGGGACAAGGGGATCCTGCGGTACCGCGGCTATCCCATCGAGGAGCTGGCGGAGAAGAGCTCGTTTCTGGAGGTGAGCTACCTGCTGCTCCACGGGGAGCTTCCGACCGAGAGCCAGCTCGCGGTCTTCCAGCGGGAGATCGTCTATCACACGATGCTCCACGAGGACATCAAGCGGTTCTACTCGGGCTTCCCCAAGGACGCCCACCCGATGGCCATCTGCGCGGCGGTGGTCGGCGCCCTGTCGACCTTCTACCAGGACAGCCTGTCGATCCAGGATCCCGCCCAGGTGAACCTGTCGACGGTGCGGCTGCTGGCGAAGTTCCCCACCATTGCGGCCCACGCCTACAAGCACTCCATCGGCCAGCCCTTCATGTACCCGCAGAACAAGCTCGATTACACGTCGAACTTCCTGCACATGATGTTCGCCACGCCGTGCGAGTTCTACGAGATCAATCCCGCCATCGCCAAGGCCCTCGATCTCCTCCTCATCCTCCACGCGGACCACGAGCAGAACTGCTCCACCAGCACCGTGCGCCTGGTCGGTAGCTCCAACGCCAACCTCTTCGCCTCCATCTCCGCCGGCGTGAGCGCCCTCTGGGGCCCGCTCCACGGCGGCGCCAACCAGGCGGTCATCGAGATGCTCCAGGCGATCGTCAACGAGGGCGTCTCCGGCAAGACCTTCCTCGAGCGCGCCAAGGACAAGAACGACACCACGCGCCTCATGGGCTTCGGTCACCGGGTCTACAAGAACTACGACCCCCGCGCCCGGATCATCAAGAAAGCCTGCGACGAGGTGCTCGCCTCCCTGAAGATCAACAGCCAGATGCTCGACATCGCCAAGGAGCTCGAGGAGATGGCCCTCAACGACGAGTACTTCGTCTCCCGCCGCCTCTACCCCAACGTCGACTTCTACTCCGGCATCATCTACCAGGCCATCGGCGTCCCGGTGAACATGTTCACGGTGCTGTTCGCCATGGGCCGCATGCCTGGCTGGCTCGCCCACTGGCGCGAGATGCAGCAGGACAAGGACACCAAGATCGGCCGTCCCCGCCAGATCTACCAGGGGGCCGTCAACCGCCCCTACGTGCCCATCTCCCAGCGCTTACCTCACCCCCCGTGACCCCCCTCTCCCTGAAGGGCAGAGGGGGGGGAGGGAGAAGGAACGGAAGGGGTTGGTGTGTTGCGTAGTGCCTGGATGGCCTCCCGCAGGCCGTCGGTCAGCGCCTCCGTCGCCTCGCCGGCCTCGACGTGGTAGCCTCCGGCCGGCTTGCCTCGCTGCTCCGTCAGCCAAAGGAGCGCTCGCTCCCCGGCTGGCCCTTCCAGCAGCGCCTCGGCCCGTGCTCCGCCCTCGCTTACTCGGAGCGCGCTCCACCGCAGCCGCCCGAAAGGGGCCCGCTCCCGTAGCCAACGCAGCCTCGCCCTCACCGTCGGTGCCGTCGCCACGAAGGCGTCGTCTCCGAGCGGGTGGCGCACCACGTCTCCCCGGGCGAGCCACGCCCAGAGGGAGCGGAGCGCCGACCCCAGCAGCGCCCTGTCTCCCTGGCTGGATAGCACCCAGAGCGAGGCCTCTCCCGTGCTTGCCGCGCCGCCGCCGGGCCCCCGCAGCTCCACCTGGAGATGCCCCCCGGGGGCCTCCAGGGTGAGCTGGTAAGCGTGTTCGCCGCAGCTCTCCTCCCGGAGCTTCATCGGCGCCGGCGGTGCCCAGCCCTTCATCAGCAACCGCAGTCGCAGCGACCTCATCCTGTCCCCCGGGTCGGCGCGTCGCAGCGCCGCCAGATCCACCGGCACCAGCTCCTCCGTCCCCCGGAGCCGCGCGTAGGTCTCGAAGACGCCGCTGCACCTGGGCGCGAAGGCACAGGACGCGCAGGACGGCAGGTGGAGCTTGTCCCGGCGCTTGGTCAGGTACTTGTCCAGGGGCCGGGAGAAGCGCTGATCTCCGTCCACCGCCACCATGTCCGTCGGCTCCCCGTCGTGGTGGATCCAGGGGCCCAGGCGCGGCGCGACGCAGTACGGCAGGTTCCCGATGTTCGCGTCGAATCCGTCCGGGAACCCCTCGATCATCGCCTCCAGCGGCGCCGCCAGGTCGCTGTACCTCGGCAGCGTCGTCGCCAACTCTTCCTCCGTCCTCTGCCCCGCGTCCAGCGGACGCATCATGTCAAGGTGCAACTGGCTCACCCCGTAGGGCAAGAGGAGTCGCGGGAACTCCGCCACCGAGGCGTAGTTCGACGACACCACGCACATGTTCACCGTGATCGTCTGGCCTCGTGCATGGAGGTTCTCCAGCGTGGAGACCAGGCGGGCGAAGGAACCAGGCTTGCGCGTGGTGGCCTCGTGGGCCTCCCGGGTCGCCCCCTGGAACGAGAGGCGCCAGGTGATCCGGCCCTGGCCCGCGGCGATCACCTCGTCCACGTAGTCGAGCCGGGCAGTCTTGGCTCCGTTGGTGAAGACCACGATCTCGGAGAAGCCCAGGCGCGCTGCCTCCCGGACCACGGCGAGGAAGCCCGGTTGCAGCGTGGGCTCGCCCCCGAGCAGGGTGATCTTCTCGGCCCCGGTGGCCCGCGCCGCGCGGAGCTGCTCGATGGCGGGGTCCGCGGGGGCAGGTCCGGCGCGACCCAGCTCGGTCTCCTGGCCGCTGACGCAGAAGACGCAGCGGTTGTTGCACATGTGCCCGAGCTGGAGCTCGACCTGGCGGGGGGCCATGCTCCGAGGGTAACCCAGCGGGAGGCTCCAGGGGGGGCTGTCCTGCGCGGTCCCGGAGCCGGTTGATGCCCCGGAACAGGGAGCGCCGCGCCAGGAGCCGGCGCAGCGGGCCCCGGAGCCAGGGAAGATCGAGGAGCAGGAGCCCCAGGCAGGCGGTGAGCACGCCCTGACCCGGTACCCCAGGGAGGGCCATCAGCAGCCCCGCGAAGAACAGGAGCAAGCCGAGGGGACGGAGCCAGAGGCGGTTGGCGCCGGAGACGAGGGGGCCCCCGTGGGTCAGGCAGTCCGCCGGCAGGGCGCAGACGACCCGGTAGGCCGCGGCGCTGCTGGCCAGCAGCACCACGACAGAGATCCCGAGGGCGACCAGAGCCTCGCGCATGCCCGTGGCTCTAGCATGCGGGGCGGCCCGGTCAGCGGGGGAAGCGCCCCGCCAGGAAGCCGTGGATGTAAGCCAGGAGCCCCGGGATCTCCCCGAGCGACGGCAGGCGGAGCGGCGCGAGCTGCTCCGGCCGCGGGAGCATCCGGCGGTCGATCCGGTGCTCGACGAGCTTCTGGCCGATCCAGGCTGCGTCGCCCTCCCGGCAGGCCCGCTCGTAGGCGGCTGGTTCCTGCTCCCAGAGCAGCAGCCCCGGCAGGCTAGAGCAGAGCCCTTCGCCGGTGTCCTTGGCCAGATCCGCCAGGGCGTCGGCCCGCTGGATCCAGTGGCCCCAGCCCCGCACGCAGTGCACCTCCTCCGGGGCCAGCCCGCGGACGGTGTCCCCCGGGAGCTCCCCCACGCGAAGCATCATCCGGAGCCACACCGAGCTGATCGCCGTGGTGATCCGCTCCACCCGCGGCCTCGGGATCGCCCCGGGCCGCGCGCTCAGGATCGCCACCGCCCGGGCCTGCACCCTCCACCCGAGCGCGATGTCCTCCTGTACCTTGCGGAGCCGCTCCTCGCCTCCGGCCAGCGCCTTCATGCGTTGGCCCAGCTCCGCCGCCAGCTCGCAGCGGCCCTCTGCTCGCGTCGGTCGCCCCTCTCGGAGCGAGCGCAACGTGGGCGCCAGGTAGCGCAGGACGCGCTCCTCCACCTCGTCCCGGGGCGGCGCCCCGGCCCCGTGGAAGGCCGCCCCGTCGATGACCTGGTCGTCGATCTTGGTGAGCAGCGACAGCAGCGCTCCGGCGCGCTCCACCTCGGCCTCGCGCTCGCTGCCGCCCAGCGCCCGGTACGCCTCCGTCGAGAGCAGGCTGAGGCCGGTGCAGAGCAGCCGGTTCCTCGGCAGCACCAGTCCCTCCGGGTCCGCCGCGTCGACCAGCCTCCGCAGCGCCTCCCCCTGCCGCGATCCCACCGCCCAGAGCCTTCTGCCCCAGCCCTCCGGGTCATCGACCAGGCCGCCCTCGATCTGCATCCTCGCAGCGTACCAGCGAGTGCATCCGTTTGCGGGCTCGACAGGAGACGACGCCGGGGGGCAGCTCCTGCGGTTGATGGGAAACAGAGCCGGATCGCTTCGGGATCGTGGGGCTCGGGGGCACCGTGGTCACGGTCAGCACCGTGGGGACCGTGGCTGGGCTGGCTGGCCTGGGGCCTGGTTGCTGTGGCCAGGCCGCAAGGAAACCTCCACCAGCCCAGCTGGACGCAGGCCGTGTCGCCGGAGGAGGAATGGTCCGCCGGCGAGGCTCCTGGTAGTATAACCCGGCGCGATGGCCAAGGATACGACGCGGTACGTGTGCCAGGCGTGCGGGGGGGTTCAGCTCAAGTGGTCGGGGAAATGCCCAGCCTGCGGCGAGTGGAATTCCCTGGTCGAGGAGCTCGTCAAGGGGAGCCCGGTGGGCGGAGGGACCAAGAAGGCCAACGCGCCGAAGGGCTCCAGCGGGGCCACCCCGATCACCAGCGTCCAGGCGGAGGCGCTGCCGAGGATCCCCACCCGGATCCAGGAGCTGGACCGGGTGCTGGGCGGCGGCGCCGTCCCCGGAGGCGTGGTGCTGGTGGGCGGCGACCCGGGGGTGGGCAAGTCGACGCTGTTGCTCCAGGCGATGGCGTCCATGGCGTCCCGGGGCGCCCGGGCGCTCTACGTGGCCGGCGAGGAGGCCGCCAGCCAGGTCGCCGCCCGGGCCCGAAGGCTCGGTGTCCTCTCCGACAACCTGCTGGTGCTCCCCTCCAACGACTGCGACGAGATCGAGGGCGCCGTCCGGGTGGAGAAGCCCGCGGTGATGGTCCTTGACTCGGTGCAGACGGTGCGGGTGGCGGGGCTCACCTCGGCGGCAGGGACCATCTCCCAGCTCCGGGAGGTCACCGGGCGCATGGTCGACCTGGCCCAGCGCAACAACACCGCCACCTTCCTGGTGGGCCACGTCACCAAGGACGGTCAGCTCGCCGGGCCCAAGGTCCTCGAGCACCTGGTGGACGCGGTGCTCTCCTTCGAAGGCGAGCGGGGAGCAGCCTTTCGTGCGCTCCGGGTCACCAAGAATCGTTTTGGATCCGCTACCGAGGTCGGTCTCTTCGAGATGACCCCCGAGGGGATGAAGGAGGTGACCCAGCCGTCGGCGCTGTTCCTCGCGGAGCGGCCCCGGCAGGCCAGCGGCTCCGTGGTCGGCGCCTCCAGCGAGGGGGCGCGGTCGCTGCTGGTGGAGGTGCAGGCCCTGGTGGGCCCTCCGGGTCTGGGCACCCCGCGGCGCACCACCACCGGCGTGGACTCCGGGCGGCTGGCCATGCTGCTGGCGGTGCTGGCCCGGCGGGCGAGCTGCGACATGGGCGCCTGCGACATCTTCGTCAACGTCGCCGGAGGCATGCGCATCGAAGAGCCCGCCCTCGATCTGCCGGTCGCCCTGGCGGTCGCCAGCTCCTACCGGGACCGCCCCTTCCCCCCGGATACCGTCGCCTTCGGGGAGGTGGGCCTCGCCGGGGAAGTACGCAACGTCCCCCGGGCCAACGCCCGCATCGCCGAGGCCCGCGCCATGGGGTTCCGCCGGGTGCTGCTCCCTCACTCCAGCGCCGAGCGGCTGACCGCCGACGAGCGGGAGGGCATCGACGTCATCCCCATCCGGACGCTGGAGGTGGCGCTGGACGAGCTGCTTTTACGCGAGCTGGCGGGCCATCCCACGGAGCCACGCTCCCTCCGGGGTCGCTGGCAGGTCGAGGCGCCCCGCGTGGATGGCGCGGAGCAGGTCCCGGGTCTCCAGGCAGGCGCTCGCGTAGCGCTCCAGGGTCAGGAACAGCACCGCCTGGGGCTCCGTCGCGCCGGTGCGCCGCCGGTGCTCGTCCACCAGGCGGACGAAGTCCGGATCGGGCTCCGTCGGGGTGTCGATCGCGGGGCCCGCGCCGTTGATCGCCTCCAGGACCCGGCGCTTGCGGTCCGGCAGCGGGAGCGCCCGCAGCTCCTCCGGCCAGATGGATTTGCCGAGGTAAAACCCCTGCTTCCCGTAGCCCACGGGGAACTCCAGGCGCTCCGGCGTGGAGGGCGGCAGCGCGTGGGCGAAGCGCACCGGCACGATGGGTGAGTCGGTGTTGAGGGAGACGTCCGCCCAGATGCTGCTGATCTTCTCGACCCGCGCCTCGCTCGACAGCGCCCGCGTCCCCTCGACGTGGACCAGGATCGACTTCCTCTGGTCCACCATCGCCGACGCCATCTGCGTCGCCAGCCCCAGCAGCGAGCTCTTGTCGGCCCGGTCGAAGTAGACGATGTTCTCCGGGTCGACGGCCCCGGGGTAGGAGAAGCTGTGGGCGATGAGCCGGCCCAGCCAGCCGGTCTTGTGCTCCATCTTGGCGATGGTCACCACGATGCTGTCGATCATCGACGAGACCAGCATCGAGAACAGCGGGGACTCGATGGCCACCTGGTGGTTCCCCAGGAAAACCACGCTGCGTCCCCGGAGTTTCCGGAAATCCTCCGGATCCTCCACCTCGATCTTGCCCACGAAGCGCTCCGCCAGGCTCAGGTAGAGGTCCGCCACCGGAGGCGTCTCGCTCGCCAGCCGCTCCCTCCAGAACGACCTCACCCCGGAGGTGTCCAGCCGCGCCGGCCTCGGCGAGCGCACCACCAGCGAGCCCCCGTCCAGGTGGACCTCGAAGGTGAGGCGCTCCATCGGCCGCCTCGGGCAGCTCGCCTGGCCGTCCCGCAGCTCCACCTCCGACGGGTGCACCCCGAGCTGCCTCCCCAGGTGCTCCTTGATGGCCACCTGCGTCGCCACGTCCTCGCCGGGGGTCGTCCGGTACGCGGCCTCGATGGTCCCCGGCAGCCAGTTGCTCGCCGCCACCGCCGCCAGCTCCATCCGGCTCTCCTGCTCGTCCCCCGCGGACAGCGCGACGCTCGGCACCGGCCTCCGGTGCTGGAGAAACGCGCGCCGCTCCGGCCCCGTCACCCGCCCCAGCGGCCCCTTGGGGAACAGCGCCTCCACCAGCGTCAGCTCCGCCCACACCACGTCCCCTCGCAAAAGTTGGATCTGGAACCTCGGGAAGCGCTCGTCCCCGTCGAACCCGTCTGGACGAACCTCCACCCGCACCTCCCCCTCCGTCGGCGCATCCCCGTACACCCGCAGCGAGGGGATCTTCGCCGGGTAAGCCACCAGGTCGTCTTTGACCGATGCAAACCAGACCCCGAGCCGGTCGTGGGGGATGGCGTGGGTGGCGGCGTCCAGGAGGCCGACGTTCAGGGCGCCCACCGGAGCGCGGGAGGCGGCCAGGTCCAAGAGCGCGGTGGAGCCGCCAGGGCCCAGGGCCCAGGAGCGGAGGAGCTGGAGCGCAGGTCCGTGGAAGAGGCTGGCGGAGGCGTAAGGGTCGCCCTGGGGGAGCGCATCCTGGAGGAAGGGCCAGGGCGAGGGAGGAGCCTCCCGGTCCCCCACGAGGGCCTCTCCCTCGGCGGCGATCTCGAAGCGGGAGAGCTGAGCGCTGGCAGCCTCGCGGAAGATCTCGAAGCGGACCCGGTAGCGGCCATCCCCGAGGTCCTCGGCGCTGTCGCGGGTGCGCAGCGCGCCGTGGACCGGCGCCCAGCGGCGGATGGTCACGCCGGAGAGGGCGCGCACCGGGAGGCCCGAGCGGCGCGCGGCGGCGGAGGCGAGGCGATCCACCATGTACATCGCCGGGAGGGCGGGCACCGTGTAGGTGGGGCGGTGGTCGGCGATCCAGGGGTCACGCTCCAGGGAGAGGGTGATCTCCTGGGAGGCATCGCCCTCGGGGCGGCGGGGAGGCGCCTCGCCGTCGTCGACGATGCGCATGGCGAGGTGGGTCGCCTGGTAGATGCACATCCCGTCGACCCAGAGCCAGGCGCTGGCCACGGCGAGGGCGCCGCGCTCGTCGCGGTGGATCCGGGTGATCTCGATCTCGGTGGTGACCAGCTTGTTCTCGGGGACGACCTGGCCGCGGTATTTCCAGGTGAGCGCCTCGCCCAGCGCCAGGGGCTCGAAGCGCGGGCGGCGCATGCCCCGGTCCAGCCCTCGCTGGAGCATGTACGCCTGCAGGAGCTGGATCATCGCCTCGATCCCGAGGGAGCCAGGTTGCACAGGATCCTGGTAGAAGTGCGCCTTGAAGAACCACTCGCCGGGGTCCACGTCCTTCTCGGCGCGCATCCGTCCGAGCCCCGCGGCGCCGGCCTCGGGCCAGTAGCCGGTCAGCCGGTCGATCATCCGGAGCTTCTCGTGGGCCAGCCGCGCGCCGCCGCCGAAGAAGCGCGCCGGCTGGCTCCGCAGGTCGACCAGGTAGTCGCTCTCCCTGGTCAGCCAGCCGCGCTCCTCGTCGCTCACCGGGAGGCCCACCTGGTTGGCGAGCGCCTCCGGTGGGAAGAAGCCGAAGACCGTCCTCATCTCGTGGACCAGCTCGTCGCCCTGGAGCGTCCTCACGTCGAAGCCGACGATCACCATCCCGGCGGAGCGCGACAGCGCGTTGAGCCGGGTGACCGTGCGGATCGTGCCCGCGTCGCGGCGCAGCTCCCGGTGCCAGGTCGCGGTGCCGTCCAGGTTGCGGAAGCGGAGATCCTGCTCGCTCACCCGGGTGATCCCTGTGGCCGACGCCAGCCAGCCGCAGGGCTGGAGCGCCGCCTCCAGCAGCACGCAGTAGGGCATCGTCGGCGCCCCGTTCTCGCCGAAGTACCAGGCGTCCCCGGGGATGTCGTAGTGCGCCTCCACCGTCGTCCCCGGCTGGACCACGTTGATCGGCCCGTCGATCCGGGCAATGCGGGAGACGAAGTGGTACGGCGGCCCCGGGAGGCGAGGCGTGCGGCGGTGGCCGTCGAAGACCCGGAACATGGCGCCGAACGCCTCCGAGGGGCGACCCCAGGCGCACGCCATCAGCGAGCGGTAGTCGAAGGAAAAACCCTCGTGGCTGGCCACCGGGTGCGATCCCCGGGGCATCTCCGCCAGCTCCCGGATCCGATCCATCGGCCAGTCCGGGGCGAGGCGCATCCCCATGCGCCGGCAGTGGAACGCCTTGAGCCCGTCCACGGTGCAGAGCAGATCCGCGTACAGCGTCGGCACGGGACCGTCGATCACCTCGTCGATGAACAGCTCGTAGACCAGCTCCCGGCTCGTCGGGATCACCTGGCCGCGGCACCGCAGCTTGTAGGTCTCGTCCGGCACCGGCTCGAAGGTCCAACCGTCCGCGTCCAGGCTGAAGCCCATCGCCAGCAAGTAGAACGCCATCGCCTGCTGGCACCCCTCGAACATCAGCGTCCCCGGCATGCAAGGGTCGCCCTTGAAGTGCCCCTCGAAGTACCAATCCTGCGGCGAGATCCGCTGCACCGCCCGGAAATACCCCCGACCCCAGGGCCCCCCCGCAGGGTCAAAATGCGTCACCTCGTCGAAGAGCTGGAGCCTGCCCCCGCCGATCCGCGGCGTCCTCACGTGGGTCTTCGCCCTCGTGTGCGTCGCCCCGAAGCAATCCCACGGACGCCCGTCCGCCAGCGCGTCCAGCGCCGCCCGCGGGTACGCCGCAGGAACCCCCGGCGTCCTCGGCGCGTCCAGCCGCGGATTCGCCGTCCGCTCCCCGCTCGCCGCGTCCCAGAGGATGCCCCCCGAATTGGCCAGCTCCTCGTCCGTGAAGAACCCCGCCTGACCGTGCCTCACCGACAGCCGTACCGCATCCCCCACCCGGCAGTCGTAGTGGAAGAAGAACAGCCGCACCTCCTCGTGCTTCGCATGCCCATCCACATGGATGTCGTAGCGCAGCGTCTCCCCGGGTCTCGGTAGCCTCCCGTGGTAGCGCAGATCGCACCCCAGCAGCCGGTAGATCCGCTCGCCACGGTTGAGGAAATCCGCCCCCATCCACGAGATCAAGAGCAGATCCGCCTGCCCCGCCTCGATCATGATTCCCCCCGGCATGTGCCCCTCGTGCAGGAACCAGTCGTCCCACTTCACGTCCGTCTCGGTCCAGATCGTCCCCTTCCCCAGCACCCCCGGCTCCGCGTCGATCCCCGTCACCCGATCCGCCAGAAGCAACGGCGGCATCGGCATCCTCACCTGCCGCGCGTACCCGTCCTGCTTCTCGAACAGCGGGCCGAAATGCTTGGAGATCTTTCCCGACGCGAGATCTTCCAGATCGCTCCGGGAGAATCTGGGGCCGACCTCACCCCCCCCAGCCCCCCTCTCCCTGAAGGGCAGAGGGGGGACCTCACCCCCCCCAACCCCCCTCTCCCTGAAGGGCAGAGGGGGGACCTCACCCCCCCCAACCCCCCTCTC
>CAZSDX010000013.1:0-1926 GCA_964605685.1 uncultured Polyangiaceae bacterium | reverse complement strand
CCTGAAGGGCAGAGGGGGGGGCTTGTGCGGAGATTCTACCGGTGCCGCTCGCAGCTCCGGTATCGCTGGCGACTGCGTCTGCTGGGGTAGCTCCCCCCTCTGCCCTTCAGGGAGAGGGGGGCTGGGGGGGTGAGGTTCCCTCGGAACTGCGAGCGGCACCGGAGATGGCACCGGAGACGTGCTCGGTTTCGATGCGGGTACCGGGGCCGTGATCGGCATCGGAGTCGGGGAGAACGCCTCCGCGCGGAGCGCACCGGGGAGGCCCGCGAGTCCCTCCACGCGGAGCGCAAGGAACCGCCGGTGCAGGCTGGTCTGTTGCTCCAGGAAGGCGCGGTGCAGGTGCGCCACGCTCTGCTGGATGGCGAGGATCCCCGGGGGGACCGCCGCCGGGGTTGCCGCCGGGCTCGGGGCCGCGACCGGAGCTACCACGGCAGCCGGAGTCACAGCAGCGACCGGAGCCACGGCGGGCGCTGCGGGAGGGTCAGGAGGATCCTGGAGCGGAGAGGGCAGCGCAGGGGCCGGAGCCATGAGCTGAGGAGCAGCGAGGACAGGGGCAGGAGCTTGGGTCATGGCGCCAGGGAGCGGAGGGAGATCCGGAGGAGGACGGTGGGCAGGGAAGGTCAAGGCAGGTGCGTTCGCCAGGGGAGCCCCGGAGGGCCAGGCATCCCGGAGGCGCTGGAGCAATCCCTGGTGCTGGACCGGGAGCCCCAGCGTCCAGAGCGCCGCCGTCGTCTGGACGACCTGGAGGATCGGATCCTCGCCGTGCAGATCCAGGGAGAGCGCGGCGTACTCGCTGGAGTCCCCCAGGATGGCCTCGATCCAGCGGCTGCATGCGTTGTGAGGGCCATGCTCCAGGAAGATGCGCGCCCCGTCGTCGTGGGCACGGCGGACCAGCGCAGGGAAATCGACCGTACGGAGCGCCTGCCCCAGCAGCGCGTCCGCCACGGAATCCGAGGTGGGTTCGTAAGGACCCCCGTGGGCGTGACCGTAGATGCGGAAGCCAGGGGAAGGGCGGGTGGGGCGGTGGTGCAGGCGCCACCAGCCGTCGCGGAAGGGCTCCAGCTCGCCGCAGTGGACAACCAGGTCGTAGCCGAGGGCACGAGCGCGCTCGGGTCCGATGCGCTCGATGACCCGACGGCAGGCGTCCGCGTCGCCGCCGATGACGACGTCGTGGGGGGAGTGGATGATCGTCAGGTGGGCCCGTAGCTCCCCGTGGAGCGCCTTCTGGACCTGGGCGAGCGGGGCGAGGATGCGGTGATTCTCCCAGCGGATCGGCGCTCCCTCGGGGAGACCCCAGGCGAGGCGCGCGGCGTTGAACTCGCCCGCCAGCTCGCGGCTGTAGAGGCCCGAGCGCTCGATGTCCTCGAACATGGCGTCGAGGTCGGTCCAGGTTCCGGAGGCGAAGAGGGCGTTGGTCTCGCCGGAGCTGATCCCGAGGTACGCCGCGGGGGTGAGGCCCAGGATGCCTCCGGTCAGCTCCGCGTGGAGCTGCATCAGGAAGGAGGCCGCCCAGAGTTTTTCCACCGGGCGCCGCCGGGAGAAATCCGGGTCGTCGTAGATCCAGCCGGCGACCTCCTCGATGCGGCGGAAGCGGGAGGAGAGCCGAACCGTCAGCTCGGGGAGCGCTTCCACCAGCGAGCGACCCATCCCGGGGTAGATGCTCGCGGGCCCTCCGAAGACGAAGGCGAGCTCTCCTGGGAGAGGAACCTCCCGGAAGGAGATCCCCGGAGATGGCGCCAGAGGGAGCGCCGCCCCCGAGGCGAGGAGGCGAGCGGCCTCCTGGTGGCGCGCGGCGCGCTCCGGCTCGCTGCTGGAGGCGATGGACAGGCGGCAAGGGCCGTCGCCGCCCGTCGTCCCGGCGGCGAGGCGCCGCTGGAGGTCGGAGCGATCCTGGCCGGCGTACAGGTCCAGGGAGGGAGGGGCCGC
>CAZSDX010000012.1:20055-30323 GCA_964605685.1 uncultured Polyangiaceae bacterium | reverse complement strand
GGGCGGCAAGGCTGGTGCAGGCGGCGGTGGTGCGGGCGGTGGTGCGTCCGGCACCGCGGGGCAGGCGGGGGAGGCAGGCTCGGCGGGCGCTCCTGCCTGTGGCGCTGGAGAAACGCAGTGCGACAACGGATGCGCCAACCTCCAGAACGATCCGACCAACTGCGGGGAATGCGGCACCGCCTGCGCGGCCGGCGAGGTCTGCTCCAGCGGCTCCTGCGCGCTGTCGTGCAGCGGCGGCACGACCAAGTGCGGTGATCTCTGCGTCAACCTCCAGAACGATCCCGGGAACTGCGGCTCCTGCGGCACCGCCTGCGCCGCCGGCGAGGTCTGCTCCGGCGGCTCCTGCGCGCTGTCGTGCAGCGGCGGCACGACCAAGTGCGGCGACCTCTGCGTCAACCTCCAGAACGATCCAGGGAACTGCGGCTCCTGCGGTAGCGCCTGCGCGGCCGGCGAGGTCTGCTCCGGTGGGCAGTGCGGGCTCCAGTGCGTGGGCGGCACGACGAACTGCGACGGGCTCTGCGTCAACCTCCTCACGAACACGAACAACTGTGGCACCTGCGGCAGCGCCTGCGCGGCCGGCGAGGTCTGCTCCGGCGGCTCCTGCCAGCTCTCCTGCCAGGCGGGGCTGAGCGAGTGCAACGGCACCTGCGTCAACTTCCTCAACGACAACCAGAACTGCGGCACCTGCGGCACCACCTGCGCCGCGGGCGAGATCTGCTCCGGCGGCTCTTGCCAGATCTCGTGCCAGGCGGGGCTGAGCGAGTGCAACGGCACCTGCGTCAACACCTCGACGGACCTCGGCAACTGCGGGAGCTGCGGCACCGCCTGCGCGGCCGGCGAGGTCTGCTCCGGCGGCTCCTGCGCGCTGACCTGCCAGGCGGGGCTGAGCGAGTGCAACGGCACCTGCGTCAACTTCCTCAACGACAACCAGAACTGCGGCACCTGCGGCACCACCTGCGCCGCGGGCGAGATCTGCTCCGGCGGCTCTTGCCAGATCTCGTGCCAGGCGGGGCTGAGCGAGTGCAACGGCACCTGCGTCAACACCTCGACGGACCTCGGCAACTGCGGGAGCTGCGGCACCGCCTGCGCGGCCGGCGAGGTCTGCTCTGACGGCTCCTGCCAGCTCTCGTGTCAGGCAGGGCTGAGCGAGTGCAACGGGACCTGCGTCAACCTCCAGAGTAACAACCAGAACTGCGGGAGCTGTGGCTTCACCTGCGGCGCGGGTGAGATCTGCTCCGACGGCTCCTGCGCGCTGACCTGTCAGGCGGGGCTCGACCAGTGCAACGGGACCTGCGTCAACCTCCAGAGCAACAACCAGAACTGCGGGAGCTGCGGCAGCGCCTGCGCCGCGGGCCAGGTCTGCTCCGGCGGCTCCTGCGCGCTGTCGTGCCAGGCGGGGCTCGATCAGTGCAACGGCACCTGCGTCAACCTCCAGAGCAACAACCAGAACTGCGGTTCCTGCGGGAACGCCTGCGGACCGGGCACGAGTTGCCAGGCCGGTGCCTGCGCGCTGACCTGCCAGGCGGGGCTGAGCGAGTGCAACGGGACCTGCGTCAACCTCCAGAGCGACAACCAGAACTGCGGGAGCTGCGGCAGCGCCTGCGCCGCGGGCCAGGTCTGCTCCGGCGGCTCCTGCCAGCTCTCCTGCCAGGCAGGGCTCGCCAACTGTAGCGGTTTGTGCGCCAACCTCCAGAGCGACAACCAGAACTGCGGCTCCTGCGGGAACGCCTGCCCCACCGGCAACGCCTGTCAGGCTGGTGTCTGCACGCTGACCTGCCCCGGCGGGCTCCTGGCCTGCAACAACACCTGCGTCAACCCGCAAACGGACGCGTTCAACTGCGGGAGCTGCGGGAACGCCTGCCCCGCCGGGAACGCCTGCGTCGCGGGGACCTGCACCCTCGTCTGCCCGCCAGGACAGACGGACTGCAACGGGACCTGCGTCAACCTCCAGAGCAACAACCAGAACTGCGGGAGCTGCGGCAGCGCCTGCGCCGCGGGCCAGGTCTGCTCCGGCAGCTCCTGCCAGCTCTCTTGCCCCGGGAGCCAGACGGCTTGCGGCGGCTCCTGCGTCAACGTCCAGACGGACAACGCGAACTGCGGGAGCTGCGGGAACGCCTGCTCCGGCGGGGACGTCTGCGTCGCGGGGATCTGCACCCTCGTGTGCTCCGGGGGCACGACCAAGTGCGGGAACGTCTGCACCAACACCAACTTCGACCCGCAGAACTGCGGGAGCTGCGGCAGCGCCTGCGCCGCGGGCCAGGTCTGCTCCGGCGGCTCCTGCGTCACCATCGCCAAGGCCGTGAACCTGTACGTCTCCAACGACAGCGTCTCGGGCCTCGTCTCGGGCTTCAGCATCGCGGCCAACGGCACCCTCACCCCCCTCGCCGGCTCGCCTTACACTGGCTCCGGGTCGAGCAGCTTCAACCACCACCCGGACGCCATCAAGATCTGCGGCAACACGCTGTTCAAGCCCATGTCCGGCTCCAACAACGTGATGGCCTGGACCATCAACGCCAACGGCACCCTCACGGCGGTCCCGGGGGCCCCCTTCGCCTCCCCGGCCTCGGGCTCCCAGGTGAGCGCCGCCTGCGACAAGGACAACAAGTTCCTCTACGTCACCAACTTCAGCAGCGCCATCTCCCGCTTCAGCATCGCGGCCAACGGCGCCCTCACCTCCCTCGGCTCCACCGCCGCAGGGATCTCCGCCACACTCGGGCTCTCCCTCAACCCGAACACCAACCGCCTCTACGCCGCCGCCTGGACGTCCACCCTCAACGTCTACGACATCAACTCGGCCAACGGCGACCTCACCGCGATCGCCGGGGGCGTCGTCTCCAGCGGCGGCAACAACCACTCCATCTCCGTCAGCCCTGACGGCAAGTTCGCCGCCACGGAGGGCACGAACAACGTCCGGCTCTGGGTCATCGGCGCGAGCGGCACCCTCACCCCGGCCCTCGGCTCTCCCTTCGCGGACCCCACCGGCTGCGAGGTGGTCGGCCTCGCCTGGTCTCCCGACAGCAAGCGCCTCTTCGTCGGCCACCGCGGCTGCAACCCGGGGCGTGTCATGGTCTACGACGTCGTCGGCAACGCCCTCGCCCCCGTCGCCGGAGCCCCCTTCAACACCGGCGGAGACAGCGCCGTCGGCCTCGCCGTCGACTTCGACGGCAGGCGCCTCTTCGTCAGCCACATCAGCGGGGGCCTCGTCTCCGTCCTCGACATCGCCTCCAGCGGAGCGCTCACCCCCGTCGCCGGCTCGCCCTTCACCAACCCCGCCGGCGGCATGGGCAACTGGCTCGTCCTCCGCTGACCTCCCGCTGAACCTCCCCCGGCTCCCTCCCCTCCCTTCGTGACCAGGAAATATCCTGTCCCACCCTCGCTTGCGCGAGGGTGCGCCCGTGGGCACACTGGTGCCTCCCGAGGAGGACCGACGATGAGTGCAGGGAAGTACCGCGGAGAGATGAGCCGGGAGGAGGGCATGGAGCGGCTCAGGAGCCTGGCCGGCAGGCTCAACATCCCCCCGGGGGCGCTCCGGGTGAGGCCGGTCAAGGGGACGGAGGGCGGCATGGCGCTCTCCTTCACCTACCAGGGGGTCGAGATCCGCCGCGAGTGCTCTTCCCAGGGGGACCGCGATCGGAACTTCGTCTGCCTGGTGCTGTGGCTGGGGGACCTGGTGAGGAACGTGGAGCGCCGCATCGAGACGCTCAACGAGGCGTTCTACAGCGAAGGGGCGCGGCTGCTCCCGGCGGACACCTCGGCCTACGGCGAGACCGCCGAGAACCTCTACGAGGGAGCCAAGACCATCGAGGAATCCCTCGACCTGGTACGGCGCTCCCTGGCGCGGCTCGACCTCTCCGTGAACGACGTCAAGGTCACCTGGGATGAGGAGCGCAACCAGGCACGGCTCCGGCTCCGGCTCCGCTCCGGCGCCATCGTCGACAAGATCAGCGTCGGCCAGAAAGACGCGCGGAGGAACCTTGCCGCCCTGGCGCTGTGGCTCCAGGCCCGCGCCAAGAATTTCGAGCGTGGCATCGAGCGTGATCTCGACCGCCTCTTCGCCTCCAACCTGCTGCTCCCCGCGAAGAGCTGAGGGCTTCCCCTCCCTGGCCTGGCGAGGGATACTCCTGCGAGATCGTGATCCGCAAGCTTGCCCTCACCCTCACCACCCCCGACGCCATCCCCGCCCTCGCGGAGCTCGCTGTCGCCCTGGACGAGAACGAGCCGCTTGCCGCCTGGCGCGAACCCGCGCAAAGCGCCCTTGCGTGGTGGGTCCAGGTCGCCCGCCACGCGGAGAAGATCCACAAGCTTGCCGCCTCCTGGCCCCGACGCCGCGGCCTCAAGCTCAAGGTGCACCCTGCCTGCGAGCACAGATTCCAGCTCCTGCACCCAGAACCGGGCGCCGACGCGCCTGCGAGCGAACAGCCACAAGCATTCCAGCTCGTACACCTGGAGCTGGACCTCGATCTGGAGCTCCTCTTTCAGCAAACAGACGCTCGGATCCTGAGCCAGCGTCTGTTCGCCCTGCTGCGGGGCGTGGAGAAGGCAGGCTGGTACCAGGTGACCGGGAAGCTGGGGAATCACCGTGTGGATCAGCTCTCCCCTGTCTTCAAGGCGTTGGTCGAGTGCGCAGCGCAGCACGGGATCTTCCTCGAACCCGCCACCCCGCCGCCCCCGCGAACCAAGGAGAAAAAGACCCGAAAGAAGGCGCCTCCCCCGGGCCAGGGTAGCTTCGGCGGGCTCCCGGATGACGAGCCTCCCTCTGCGGCCGCCTCTCCCGGCTCCCTCGGCGACGAGGAGCAGTTCTTCCTCTCCTACGCTCGCCTCGTATGGCCCTGTGGCGAGGCCGAGATCAAGGTCGCCTACCGGCAGGTGGTCAAGGCCGCCCACCCGGACAAACACGCGGGCGACCCCGCCGCTCACCACCGCTTTCTGCTGCTCCAGCGGGGTTTCGAGGGGCTGCTGAGGCGGATCACCGGGTGAGCGCGCCCCTTGCGCGCCGCAAGCCCGCGGGGCAACGTGACCGGATGGCGAGATGGCACGGCTGGGCGCTGGCGTTCGCGGCGATCGCGGGGCTCTGCGCCGCCTGGCCTCACCCGGCCCGAGCCTTCGGGGACGAGGGTGTTTTTCACCCCAGAGTGGTCCTCACCGGCACCGCGGCCTGGGAAGGCCCCCGGCGCAGCGGCCCCGCCCAGTGGGCCTGGGAGCTGAAGCGACGCACCAGCGCGCCGGCGCGGACGGTGCCTACCTCGGTCCGGGCGGACACGGGGGCGCTGCTGGCGGAGCCCTTCGCCGTGTGGGCAGGGGAAGGGCCGATCGCTCCGCTCACGCCCCGGGAGATCGACGGGTTCCGGCGGTTCTTCGCGGTGGGGGGCACGCTGGTGGTGGACGACGCGGCGCCGGAGACGGGCCAGTTTGGCCGGGACGCGCGCCGGGAGATCGGCCGGGTGCTCCCGGAGGCTGCGGTGATCCCGTTGCCGGAGACCCACGTGATCTTCCACTCGTTCTACCTCGTGCCCCGTCCGACCGGGCGCGTGGAGGGGTCGAAGAGGATGGATGGTGTGGTCCGCGGGGGCAACGCGCAGGTGATCTTCCTGGCCCACGACCTGCTCGGGGCGCTGGCGCTCGACCCCTCCGGGATGCCTGCCTTCGCCGTGGCGCCGGGGGGCGACACCCAGCGGGAGCACGCCCGTCGCCTCGCCGTCAACCTGGCGATGTACGTGCTCTGCTCCAGCTACAAGGACGACCAGGTGCATGCTCCCTTCCTGATGCGCCGCCGAGGCCGGGGGCTCCCCTGAGCCGATGACCCGGACCTTCGGCCTCTCGCAGGATCTCCCCCCCTGGGCCGTTGCCCTCGCGGCGCTGCTGTCGCTGCTGGGACTCGCGCTGCTGCTTATCGAGCTGAGGCGCTCCGCGACGGAGGGCAAGGGCGCCATCGCCTTCACCGGCGTCCTGGCCTCGGTCCTGGCGCTGGGCGCGGTGCTCCGCCCGGTGAGCATCCTGGCCCGGGGCACCCGCATCGGCGCCAGGGTCCTCGTGCTGGTCGACCGCTCCCGGAGCATGCTGCTGCCGGGTGTCGACGGGACGCGAGACGAGGCGGCGCGCAGGGCGGTGGACGCGCTCCAGAGGGAGGCGAAGGACACCCGGCTGACGGTGCTCGGCTTCGGCGAGCGGGTCGAACCCTGGCGCGCCGACGACGCGGGGAAGCCATCGGCGCTCCGCTCGGACCTGCTGGGAGCGCTCCGCAAGGTGATGAACCAGGCGGAGGAGCTACCGCAGGCCCTGGTGGTCGTGAGCGACGGCCGCCTGGAGCTCCCCGAGGGACCTGGCGTCGCGGGGGCCCTCCGGGGCGTCTTCCCGGGGAAGCCGGTGCCCATCCACGCGATCTCGGTGGCCGAACGGGGCCCCCGGGACGCGAGTGTACGGAGCGTGAAGACCGCGGGGGCTGCGGTGGCGCACCAGCCGATGAGCATGGCGGTGGAGGTGGGGTGCAGCGGGGGACTCCCCTGCGATGCGCTTCCGGTGGCGGTGCGGGAGCTGCTCGACGGCGCCCCCCCGGCGCTCCTCGCCTCGGGGATCGCCCGGATGGTCGACGGCAAGGCGACCCTGGACCTCCAGGTCACCCTGGACCGCGCTGGCCCCCGCCTGGTGGAGATCGCCATCGACGCCCCCGAGGGCGACGCCATCCCGGAGAACAACCGGCGCATCCTGGCCTTCGACGTGGCCCGGGAGCGGGTCCGGCTGCTTCATGTGGCGGGTCGGCCCACCTACGACGTCCGGGCGCTGCGTACCTGGCTCAAGTCCAACGCGTCGGTGGACGTGATCGCCTTCTTCATCTTGCGCACCGAGCGGAGCGACGTGCAGGCCACGGACAGCGAGCTGGCGCTGATCCGCTTCCCCGTGGACGAGCTGTTCACCGAGCAGCTCCCCTCCTTCGACGCGGTGATCCTCCAGGATTTCAACGCCGAGCCTTACCGCCTCCTGCGCTACATCCCCAACCTGGCCCGCTACGTCGAGGGCGGCGGCGGCTTCGTCATGGTCGGCGGGCCTGACGCCTTCCTCGGGGGCCGCTACCAGGGCACCGACCTGGAGCGGGTGCTCCCGGTGGACCTCAAGAACGCCACCAGCAGCGACGCCACCTTCGACCTCAGCGCCGCCGTCCCTCGCCCCACCGAGGCGGGACGGGCCGCCCCCATGCTCGGCCCGCTCCGCGCCCTCTTCGGCGACGAGCTCCCCTCGATGCCCGGGGTCAACCTGGTGGGCGACGCACGCCCCGGCACGCTGGTCCTCTGGGAGCACCCCTCGCGCAAAACCCGCTCCGGTAAGCCCATGCCTCTCCTCGCCCTCGGCGAGTACGGCGACGGGCGCTCCGTGGCCATCGCGCTGGACGGCGTCCATCGCCTGGGCTTCAGCGAGTTCGCCGAGCGGGTCGCGGGCCGCGGCCACGGCGCCCTCTGGGACGGCCTCCTCGGCTGGCTGATGCGCGACCCCCGCTTCGAGCCCGCACAGGTCGAGCTGCCTTCCGGGTGCATCGCCGGAGAACCCACGACGCTCCGCGTCTCCCCTCTCCCCGGAACCTCCGGCCCCCTGGAGGTCGAGGTAGTCCCCGCCAGCGAGCGCAAGGCAGCCCCCGCCGCCCGCTTCGAGCTGCCCTCCGCCGGCGCCCCGGTCGACGTGCCCGTCGGCGCCCTGGGCTCCGGCGGCTACATGGCCCGGATCAAGGTGGGCGGAGGCTCCGGCACCCGCCGCGCCTTCGCCTGCGAGGTCGGCGGCGACGAGTGGGCCGACCCTCGCCCCGACGAGGAGCGCCTCGCCGCCCTCGCCGCCGCCACCGGAGGGCGCTCCGTGCGCGCCAGGGACGCTGCCTCCCTCCGCTTCCCCCCCGCCCTGGAGGTCAACGCCGAGCGTACCGTCACGCCGCTCCTCCCCCCCTGGCTCTGGACCCTCGCCGCCGCCCTCGCCCTCGGCCTCCACTGGCTCGCCCGGCGACGCGGTGGGATGGCCTGAATCCCGGGTTGGCCCAGCGTGGCCGCGCGTCGCCCGGCATCGCATCCACCCCGCGCAGGCTGCCTCGATCCTCCTCGAACGGGATCGCAGGGAAATGTCAACGGCTACCTTGACGACGGAACGGGCGTTCAGTAATTCTCGAAGGTATGCGCGGACTCACCGACAAACAGCGACAAATCCTTGATTTCATCCGCCTGTCGATCCGTGAGCACGGGCATCCTCCCACACTGCGGGAGATCGGCAAGCACTTTGGGATCACGTCCACCAACGGCGTGAACGATCACCTCAAGGCCCTGCAAACCAAGGGGTACCTCGTCCGGGACGGCATGAAGTCCCGCTCGCTGCGACCGACGGGGCTGAGCTACGAGGAGGTCCCGACCCCCTCGATGAACCACCAGCGCCCGGCGAGGCTCGCCCCGATGCCCCCGGTCGGTGTGCCCGCCAACACCACCGACGACGACGACCCCAGGCCCCCCGCCGACGCCGCGCGCCCGCCGGAGCCCCCCCTGGAAATCAAGGTACTCGGTCGCGTCGCCGCCGGCTTCCCCATCCTGGCGGACGAGAACGTCATCGACACGGTGTACGCCACCCGCTCCATGCTCAACCTGTCGAAGAACCAGGCCCGCGAGGTCTTCGGGCTCCGGGTGAGCGGAGACTCGATGATCGAGGCCGGGATCCACCACGGCGATTACCTCTTCGTGCGCCGCTCTTCCAACGCCCGGCGTGGAGACACCGTGGTCGCCCTCATCAACGACGAGGCCACGGTGAAGTACTTCTTCCCCGAGAAGGACCACGTCCGGTTCCAGCCCGCCAACAGCAGGATGGCCCCCATCCTGGTGCACGCCGCCGACATGCGCTCCACCACGCTGCTCGGCGTGGTCTGTGGCGTCTTTCGCCGGCTCTGAACGCCCCTCCCCCGCGGCGCGCTCAGTCCTTGCCGCAGTTGCTCTGGGTGAGGGTGATGGACGACAGGATGGGGGAGGCGTTGAGGTCCTGCGACTTCATCGCCACCTCCACCTGCAACGCTCCCCCGCTCACGTTCAGCGGGATCGGCATCACGTCCGGCGGCAGCGACGCCACCTTCTTCCACGCCGCGTTCGGCAGCTCCGCCACCGACGGCGCCACCCGGATGCTCACCGTCGTCGCCGTGTTCGGCGGCGCCAGCAGCTTCAGGTCCAGCGACTCGAAGAGCGTGTCGGGCGAGCACCCCTGGAACGTCTTGCGGAAGATGCCCCCCTTCGACGCCGCGTTGATGAGCTGGAACCCGGTCATGTCGCTGTAGGTGTACGTCCCCAGCCCGGGCTGGGCGACCTGGTTGCTGTAGGGCACCCCGGAGTTCGGATCGTGCCTGTAGGCGGTGTGGTTTCCGGCGATGGGGATGGACCAGGGACGACCATCATAGTCGATGGCCCAGCCGTGCCCCCCTGCCTGCGCCGTCCCGAGGATCTGCATCGAGTTGGTATCGATGCGGACACCGGTGGGCTGCCCGGTCCAGAGGTGGCCGTTCTGGTCGATGGCCACGCCCCCTCCATTCCTCCCGATTTGAATCGCAACGTTCTCTCCCGTGGCGGGGTCGTAGCGGCGGACACACTGGTCACCGTAGCCGGAGGTGTAGATGCGCCCCTGCGGGTCCGCCGTGATCCCGTACATGCATTGCGCCGGGTGCGTGCTCACTGCATCACCGTTCTTCACGTCCACCTTCACCAGGGCAGAGAGTGCCTGGATCCACACGTTGCCGTCCTTGTCGACCACCAGCCCGTAAGGGTTACCAGGAACCTGGATATCCTTGACGACGGCGCCGGTGGTCGCGTCCAGACGAAGCAGCTTCCCGGTGTCGAACACGCCCAGGTAGACGTAGGTGGACAGCTCCCCCTTCTCGCCGATCTCCGCGTCAAAACCCGCCGCGCGGACCAGGCCGCCGTAAGCAGAGAGATCGGTCCACCAGAGCACACACTCGTCGGGGCTGAAGGGCTGCCCCGCCTGCCACTGGAACTGCGGCGGCACCGGGCCCGCGCCCTTCCACGTGTCGATGACGCCGTTGCCGTTGCGGTCGATGCAGTTCACCTCGTCCGTCGCGATCCGCGCCGCAGAGCGACCGCTCCGGTTGGCGGAGACGATGTCGCCGGAGAGACCGACGGTGGTACGCGACGGGTCTCCGTTGCACCCCGGAGCGGTGCAGTACCGCCCGATTTCCTGGAGCGTCTGCGTATCAATCTTCGAGATCGTCCCCTCGGCGCTGTTGGCGATCCAGATCACCGGCTTCGTCA
>CAZSDX010000012.1:0-19955 GCA_964605685.1 uncultured Polyangiaceae bacterium | reverse complement strand
CCCGCCGGAGCTCGTCCCGCCGGAGCTCGTCCCGCCGGAGCTCGTCCCACCGGAGTTCGTCCCGCCGGAGTTCGTCCCGCCGGAGTTCGTCCCGCCAGAACTACCCCCTTCTCCGCCGGAGTTCTTCTTTCCTCCGGTTCCGTTGATCGTCTTCCCTCCGCCGTCATCGCTGGAGGCTTCTTCACCGCCCCCACAGCCGACGAAAAGGACACCAGCGAGGAGCACCCAGGAGAGCGAGGACATCGGGAACATACCCTAGATGAAACGCCCGAAGCCCAGGGTCGTCAAGGAAGCTCCCGCATGGATTTTCCGCGGACCACCCCTGGAGGATCGACGCACCACGGCCACACCAACGCGACGCACCAAACGCGGGGTCAGAGCCCGAGGAACGCAAGCCAGCCCGGCGCCCCGAGGGCTCGCACCACGCCAAACCGGGCCAGGAACCGGCGGTAATCCCGGGTGGGGGTCGCGCCAGGGGGAGCACGCATCGCGTAGTCGGTCACGCGGGTGATCGCGAAGCGCAGGGCCGCCAGCAGGGTCTCGGCGTGGAACGCGGCCCGATCCGCGGGGGTCAGCGGGCGCTCCGTCTGGTAGCCGGCAACCATCGCCGTCGCCAGCTCGCGCCGGAGATCATCTCCGTAGCACCAGGCAAGGAGCGTGACCGCGAGGTCGAAGGTATAGGGCTCGTCCGAGGCGCTCTCGAAGTCGAGGAGCGCTGCCAGCGAGGAGCCCTCCCAGAGCACGTTGTCCCGGAAGAGATCCCCGTGGCAAAGCCCCCGAGGAGCATCCGGCGACCGCAGCGCCTCGACCTCCGCGAGCCAGGCCCGCAGCCGGGGCGCCACGGCGGCCAGCTCCGGCGAGGACGCGCTCTCGATCACGCCGCACCGAGCCGCCAGATCCGAGGTCCGGAAGCGCCCGGGCCTCGGGCGAGGGCCTCCGACCTGGTGGATCCGGGCCAGCGCGGCGCCGACCGCGTGCGCCCGCTCCGGCGTGACCTGGGCCTGGCAGCAGATCTGCCCGCTGACCCAGGGGAACACCGCGACGGGTCGCTCCCCGAGCAGGTCAAGAGAAACCCCTACCGCGTCCTCCAGCGGACGAACCGCCGGGATGCCGTGGCGCACCAGCCAGCCCAGCAGTTCGACCTCGCCGGCGGCGCCCTCGGGGCCTTGCTCCTCGTAGATCCGCAGGAAGAGGCGCTCGCCGTCCCGGCAGGTGAGCGCGTAGTTGGAGTTGACCGAGCCGGCGGCGAGGCCCTCGACCGAGAGGACATCCCGACCCAGGCGGGCACCGATGCGGCGAGCCTCCGGGAGAGGCAAAGGTGTGTAGGTGGCCATGGAGCCGGTCAGGGTAGCGGGGGGAACGCCGTCAGGGGGAGCCGTTCCCATGATCTGAGATCCTGCGCGCCTCAGCCGGCGCGCCCTTCCATGCCCCCCTAGCGCGGCCCCCCCGCGGCGCCCACGGAATCGGCGTCGCCCGGGAGGCGCCCGCGTGCGATAGACTGCAAAGGAAGCGAAGGAATGCCAGAAATTTTCGGGAACACCACGGGCCTCGCTCCGGCTGCCCACCGGATGCTGGAGCGAATTTACCGGCGCAAGGTCTCGTTCGAGCAGGTGGCGAGCAACGAGCTGATCCGGTCGCTGGTCGACGCCTCCCGGGAGACCGGGCGCCAGGTCGGCGCGCTGGTGCACCGCTCCGGGCAGGTCGACTACGTGATCGTGGGCGACGCCACCCGGCTGATGCTCCCCGACATCGGGCGGCTCCGGGCCGCGGAGGGGCGCTTCCGCGGGCTCCGGCTGGTGCACACCCACCTCCACGGCGAACCGCTGACCAAGGATGACCTCGTCGACTTGGTGCGCCTGCGCCTCGACCTGGTGGCGGCGCTGCTCCTGGCCCCCGACGGAGAGCCGAGGAGCATCCAGTTTGCCCACAACTTCCCCGCGGGGGAGGGCGAGAAGCCCTACCGCGTCGTCGGCCCGACCCCCATCGGCCAGGAGCGCACGCCGCTGGCCTCGCTGATCGCGGGGCTGGAGGACGAGTTCGCCCGGCTGGCCCGCACCAGGACGGTGCAGGGGAAGGACGGGCGAGCGATCCTGCTCCACGTCGCCGAGAAGGGGAAGGCGGGGGCGATGCGCCTCGCCGAGGAGAGCATGCGCGAGCTGAGGGAGCTGGCGCAGACCGCGGGGGTCGAGGTGGTGGACGCCATCATCCAGCTCCGGGAAACGCTGGACCCGAGGCTGGTGATGGGCAAGGGCAAGCTGGACGACATCCTGATCCGGGCCGCGGAGCTGGACGCCGAGACGCTGATCTTCGACCGGAACCTCTCCCCCTCCCAGGGTAACGCCATCACCCAGCTCACCGACCTCAAGGTGATCGACCGGACGCAGCTCATCCTGGACATCTTCGCCCAGCGGGCCGAGAGCCGGGACGGGAAGCTCCAGGTCGAGCTGGCGCAGCTCAAGTACTCGCTGCCCCGGCTGGCGCTCAAGGACAACGCGCTGTCTCGCCTCACCGGCGGGATCGGCGGCCGTGGCCCCGGCGAGACCAAGCTGGAGATCGGCAAGCGCCGGGCCAAGGAGCGGGTGACGGCCCTGGAGACCCAGCTCCGGCAGCTGGAAAAACAGCGGGAGCAGCGCCGCCGCCGCCGGGGGAGGCTGGGCGTCCCGGTGGTGGCCATCGTGGGCTACACCAACGCGGGCAAGAGCACCTTGCTCAACACCCTCACCGCCTCGGACGTGCTGGCGGAGAACAAGCTGTTCGCCACGCTGGATACCCGCTCGCGGCGCATCCGCTTCCCGGAGGAGCGGGAGGTGGTGGTGACCGACACGGTGGGCTTCATCCGCGACCTCCCGAAGGACCTGCTGATGGCCTTCCGCGCCACCTTCGAGGAGACCGCCGACAGCGATCTGCTGCTCCACGTGGTCGACGCCTCGGACCCCTCCCGGGACGACCACATCCGCACGACGGAGGAGCTCCTCGAACAGCTCAACCTCCAGGCGATCCCCCGGATCCTGGTCTACAACAAGATCGACCTGCTCCCGGCGGAGGAGCTCTCCTGGCTACGGCGCGCGTACCCCGGCGCGATGCAGGTGAACGCCACCGACCGCGAGACCACCCGGGCGCTGCTGGCCCGCATCGCCGCCGCCCTGCAGGAGCGATGGAAGCAGGCCGAGCTTGCCCCCCCCCGGGAGGAACCCCCCACGCCGGGCGACGACCCCTCGCCTTCCGAGGAGGAGGCTCCGTCCCTCACCCTGGAGGAGCTGCTGATGCGCCGCCCCCGCCATCGCCACCGCCCCGACGAACGCCGCGCCTGATCCCCCCTCCGCGCGGGGTCGTGCAAGAACTTGGCCCTCCGTGGGGCCGTGGTGCTTTGTGGGGCGAAACGAGATAACGAAGGCCCCATGTTTCGAGGACGCGTCAGGCACATTCACTTCGTCGGCATCGGCGGCATCGGGATGAGCGGGCTCGCGGAGATCCTGCGGTCCATGGGCTTCGAGGTCTCCGGCTCCGACCTCAAGGAGAGCAGCACCACCCGGCGGCTGGCGTCGCTGGGGGTGCGGGTGGCCCTGGGGCACCGCATGGAAAACATCGAGGCCGCGGACGTGGTGGTGTACTCCAGCGCCGTCTCCCGGGAGAACCCGGAGGTCATCGAGGCGAAGAACCGCGGGATCCCGGTGATCGCCCGGGCGGAGATGCTGGCAGAGCTGATGCGGGTCAAGTACGGGGTCGCCATCGCCGGCAGCCACGGGAAGACCACCACCACCTCCCTCGTGGCGACGGTGCTGCGAGCGGCGGGGCTGGACCCGACGGTGGTGGTGGGTGGCAAGATGGCCGCGCTGGGCTCCAACGCCAGCCTGGGCGCCGGCGACCTGCTGGTGGCCGAGGCCGACGAGAGCGACGGCTCGTTCCTGCGGCTGTCCCCCACCCTGGCCGTCATCACCAACATCGACCCGGAGCACCTCGACCACCACGGCACCCACGACGCCCTCAAGGACGCCTTCGTCGAGTTCGCCTCCCGGGTCCCCTTCTACGGCCTCGCGGTCCTCTGCCTCGATCACCCCCACGTCCAGGCGATCCTGCCGAGGATCCACCGCCGCTTCGTCACCTACGGGCTCTCCTCCCAGGCCGACTACCACGCCCGCAGCGTGCGCCATGACGGCCTGGAGATGCGCTTCCAGGGCCTCCGCCGCGGCGACTCCCTCGGCGAATTCTCTCTGCGCATGCCCGGCCTCCACAACGTCCAGAACGCCCTGGCCGTGATCGCCGTCGCCGACGAGCTCGGCGTCCCCCTCGATGTCACCAAGGAGGCCCTGGCCACCTTCCGCGGCGTCGCCCGACGCTTCACCATCGTCGGCGAGATCAACGGCATCACCCTCGTCGATGACTACGGTCATCACCCCGCCGAGATCGAGGCCACCCTCGCCGCCGCCCAGGCCGCCTACGACCGCCGCGTCGTCGTCGCCTTCCAGCCCCACCGCTACACCCGCACCCGCGACCTCTTCCTCGAATTCACCCGCGCCTTCAACCAGGCCGACGTCCTCCTCATCACCGACGTCTACGCCGCCGGCGAGCAGCCCATCGAGGGCGCCACCTCCGAGGCGCTGGCCCGCGCCATCCGCCACCACGGCCACCACAGCGTCCGCCACGTCCCCGACAAGACCCTCGTCGCCGACGCCCTCGCCGAGATCGTCCAGCCCGGCGACATCGTCATCGCCCTCGGCGCCGGCGACATCAACCAGTCGATCCGGGACCTCCTCCACAAGCTCCAGGGCACCTCGCCTCCTCCCCCATGAGTCAGGATAGACCCCTGCCGTCCAACCGCCGCGTCCGCCCCCGGGACGTGCCCCTGCTCCCCCCGGACATCGCCGAGCAGGCGGCGCCCCCCAAAGCTCCGCCCCGCCGCGCCCGCAAGGAGAAGGAACCAGCCTCCGCCAGGCAAGACCCCGGCTCGGAGCCAACCCCCAGGGCCCCGGCGAGGCGCCTCCCCCGGCTACGCAACCCGCTCCGCGGCAAGGGCGCGGCGATCCTGGCGGCGGGGAGGCTCCTGCTGGGAGCGCTCCTCTTTCTGGCCATCGCCGGCGCCTCCTCCTTCGGGTTGTACCGCTACGTGAGCACCTCCTCGCGCTTCGCGGTGAAGACGATCCTGGTGGAGGGCGCCGCCCACCGCTCCCAGCCGGATGTGGCCAAAAAGGCCGGCGTAGAGCTGGGGAAAAACGTGTTCTCCATCGACCTGGAGGCGGCCCGCCGCGGGCTCCTCTCCGACCCCTGGATCGAGCGCGCCTCCGTGGACCGCAAGCTCCCCGGCACCCTGCTGATCCACGTCACCGAGCGGGAGCCCCTCGCCCTCGTCGCCCTCGGCGACGAGCTCTACCTGGCGGGCCGGGGCGGCGAGGTCTTCAAGCGCGTCGAGCCCGGAGACCCGGTGGACCTCCCGCTGATCACCGGCCTCGGTGGCACCGGCGAGCTGGTCCGCGACCGCGAGGGGCTCATGGCGTCGGTGCGCCGCGCCCAGGAGCTGGCCGCCGACTACACACGGCTCGGCCCCCGCTCCTACGGGCTCCAGGAGGTCCACGCCACCTCCGAGGGCACCTTCGAGCTGCTGGTGGGCCGCGACGGCGTCCGGCTGGTCATGGGTAAGCCCCCCTACCGCCTCAAGATCGAGCGCGCCGCCCGCGTCCTGGCGGAGACCGCCCGCCGCAAGGGCCAGCCCCTGGTAATCTTCCTCGACAACGAGGCCCACCCCGAGCGCGTCGTCGCCCGCCTGCGCTGACCCCTCGCCTCCCCGATGTTTCGCCCCGGATACCTGGGGATGTCCCTCCCGGAAACAGGAACAGGGTAAACGTGGGCTCCATGCGCGTTCGGATCCAGCACCAGACCCGGTACGACTACGACGAGCCGGCGGCCTTCGGTCCTCACCTGATCCGCCTGCGGCCTGCGCACCACGCCCGGGCGCACCTGCTCAGCTACAACCTCACCGTCGAGCCCACGGGGGAGCTCCGCTGGCAGCACGATCCCTGGGGAAACCAGGTCGTCCGCCTCACCTTCCCCGAGGGACACCGCTCCACCTCGCTGGTGCTCACCGTCGACGCGGCCTTCGAGATCCGACCGGTCAACCCCTTCGACTTCTTCGTCGACGAGCGGTGTAAAAAAGTCCCCTTCTCGTACCCCCCGGACATCCAGGCAGAGCTGGGGGCGTACCTGGACCCGCGGGCGCCGGGGCCACGGCTGGCCCGCTGGCTCCAGGAGCTCCCCTTCGACGGCTACGTCACCGACTTCCTGGTGGCCCTCAACCGGAGGGTCGCCTCCGACGTCCGCTACATCATCCGGAACGAACCCGGGATCCAGACCAGCGAGGAGACCCTGGAACTCCGCGCCGGAAGCTGCCGCGACTCCGCCCTGCTCCTGGTGGACGCCCTCCGCGCCCTCGGCCTCGCGGCCCGCTTCGTCAGCGGTTACCTGATCCAGCTCACCGACGAGGGCAACATCCCGGACCTCGCCCGCGGCGTCTCCTCCGACGTGGTGGACCTCCACGCCTGGGCCGAGGTCTACATCCCCGGCGCCGGCTGGATCGGCCTCGACGGCACCAGCGGGCTCCTCTGCAACGAGGGCCACATCGCCCTCGCCTGCACCGCCCGCCCAGAGCAGGCCGCCCCCGTCGAGGGCACCGCCAGCCACCCCGCCCGCTTCTCCTTCACCCAGAACATCAGCCGCCTTGGCCACGAGCCCACCCCCCGCCGCCCCTACACCGACGACCAGTGGCAGGCCCTCCTCGCCGCCGGAGCCCGCGTCGACGAGGCCATCGCCGCCTCCGGCCTCGTCCTCACCGTCGGCGGCGAGCCCACCTGGACCTCCCGCGAGAACCCCCGGGAGCCCGAGTGGATCACCGAGGCCCTCGGCCCCACCAAGTGGTCCCAGGGGCTCCGCATGGCCCGGGAGCTCGCCCGACGCTTCGGCCACGGCACCCTCGTCCTCCACCGTATGGGAAAACTCTACCCCGGCGAGAGCCTGCCCCGGTGGAACCTCCAGCTCCTCTGGCGCGACGACGGCGTCCCTGTCTGGCGCGACGGCGCTCGCCTCGCCCTCGACCCCGCCCCCGCCGAGCGCCCTGCCTCCACCGACGACGCCCTTCGCTTCGGCCGCGTGCTCGCGGAGCGCCTCGGCGTCGAGCCCCTCCTGGTCCCGGGCTTCGAGGACCCCTGGGCGTACCTGACCCGCGAGGAGAACCTCCCCCCCGACGTGGACCTCACCCGCGTCTCCCTCGACGACCCGGAGGAGCGCCGCACCCTCGCCCGCACCCTCGAGCGCGGCGTCAGCGCCGTCGTCGGTTACGCCCTGCCCCTGGGCCGGGAGGAGGGCGGTTGGGCCACCTCGGCCTGGAATTTCCGGCGAGGACGGATGTTCCTCCTCTTCGGGGACAGCCCCATGGGGCTGCGGCTGCCGCTGGACCGGCTGGGGGGAAAATCACCTCCCTGGGTGGAGCAGGACACCACCCTGGGCAGGCCGCCACTGAGGACGGTGATGCAGCGGCCAGGGCAGCCCTCCGCGCCACCAACCCCGGTGACCAGGCCGCGGGAGGACGTGAAGACGGCGCTGTGCCTGGAGCCCCGGGAGGGGGTGCTCCATGTGTTCCTGCCGCCGCTGCCGTCCGCAGAGGCCTTCCTGGAGCTGGTGGGCGAGGTGGAGGCCACCGCCGAGGAGCTGGGGGTGCGGGTGCGGATCGAGGGCTACCCCCCGCCCGGCGACCCACGGATTCGCTCCTGCCTGGTGACGCCGGACCCGGGCGTGCTGGAGATCAACGTGCCGGTGTCGAGGACGGTGGCGGAGTACGCAGGGATGCTGGAGCTGGTGGCAGAGGCAGCGCTCCACGCCGGGCTATCCACGGAGAAGTACCAGCTCGACGGCCGCGAGGTGGGGAGCGGCGGTGGCAACCACATCACCCTGGGCGGCCCGACCACGGCGGAGAGCCCCTGGCTCCTGCGCCCCTCGCTGCTGGCGAGCCTGCTGCGCTTCGTCCAGAACCACCCGTCCCTGTCCTACCTCTTCACCGGGCTGTTCATCGGCCCGACGTCCCAGGCGCCGCGGATCGACGAGGCGAGGCACGACAGCCTGCGGGAGCTGGAGCTGGCGCTGGACCGGCTGAGCGCCCAGGAGGACGAGCCCCCGCCGCCCTGGTTCGTGGACCGGGCGCTGCGCAACCTCCTGGTCGACGTGGCCGGGAACACGCACCGCACGGAGATCTGCATCGACAAGCTCTACGACCCGGCGGGGCTGGCGGGACGCCAGGGGCTGGTGGAGTTCCGGGCCTTCGAGATGCCTCCCCACGAGCGCATGGCCGTGGCGCAGGTGCTGCTGCTCCGGGCGCTGACGGCGATGTTCCTCCGGAGACCGTACCGCAGGCCGCTGATCCGCTGGGGCACGGAGCTCCACGATCGCTTCCTGCTGCCGCACTACCTCTGGGCCGACTTCCGCCAGGTGCTCGCCGAGCTGGAGGACGCCGGACTCCCCCTCGATCCTTCCTGGTACCAGCCCTTCCTCGACCACCGCTTCCCGGTGCTGGGCTCCTTCACCGTGGACGACGTCACCCTGGAGCTACGCCCCGCCCTGGAGCCCTGGCCAGTCCTGGGCGAGGAGCCCACCGGCGCCACCGTCTCCCGCTTCGTCGACTCCTCGCTGGAGCGGCTCCAGCTCCGGGTGGACGGCATCACCGAGGGGCGCTTCCGGGTGCTGGTGAACGGGCTGGACCTGCCGCTGCGGCCCACCGGCAGGGCCGGGGAGCGGGTGGCGGGGGTGCGCTTCCGGGCGTGGCAGCCTCCCCACTGCCTGCACCCGCACCTCGGCGTGCACCACCCGCTGCGCTTCGACCTGGTGGACACCTGGGGCAAGCGCTCGCTGGGGGCCTGTACCTACCACGTCTGGCACCCGGACGGCCGCGCCTACGACGATCCGCCGCTGACGGCCTTCGAGGCCGGGGCCCGGAGGGCGCAGCGGTTCACCACCCTCGGTCACCTGCCGTGGCCCGTTCAACCGCGGCCCACCGAGGTCGATCCCGAGCACCCCTTCACCCTGGATCTGCGACGCTACCCGATCGCCGGGGGATGGGCGTGAGAAGCAGAGCCGAGCTCAGGCCAGCCAGAAGCCGCGGCTGAGGAGCACGCAGCCGCCGACCAGCACGACCCGGGGGAGGTCCAGCTCGACCTCGATGGAGCCCCCGCGCGCCGAGAGCTGCCGGGCGCGCATCCGGTCGAGGCCCAGGCGCTCGCCCCAGTAAGGGCCGAGGACCGCGTGGGCGCTGCCGGTGACCGGATCCTCCGGGATGCCGACCCAGGGGGCGAAGTAGCGAGAGACGAAGTGCGGATCGTCGGGCCCCGGATCGTCGACGGCAGCGGTGACGATCAACCCCTGGAGGTCGAGGGGGTTGGGGAGCGCGAACAGGTCGAGGAAGCTGAACTGGAGGTCCTGGACCACCGAGGGCGAGGTGACCCGCACCAGGTACGTGCGGCCCGTGCGGCTGGCGCGGAGATCGAGCGTGGCGACGTTGAGGAGCGCCTGGAGCTCGGGGGCCTGGATCGGCTCCGTGGCGAGGCTGGGGAGCGACAGGGCGTAGCCCCGCTCGCGAGGCTCGACCATCAGGGGACCGCTGGCGGTCTGGAAGATCGCCGCGCCGCTCACCACCCCCTCGCTGAGCAGGACCGCCCCGGTGGCCAGCGTGGCGTGGCCGCAGAGGGGAACCTCGGTGCCAGGCGTGAACCAGCGGAGCGAGAAGGAGCCGTCCGGCAGCGGGCGGGCGAAGGCGGTCTCGGAGACGTTCATCTCCGCGGCGAGGGACTGCATCCAGTCGTCGGGGCGCTCCTCGTCGAGGAGCACCACGGCGGCGGGGTTCCCCCGGAAGGCGGTGTGGGTGAAGGCGTCGACGTGGTAGAGGAGCGTTGTCATCCGCGGATCTGGAGGAGGATGCGATCCAGCTCGTCGAGGGTGTTGTAAGCGATCACGATGGATCCCTTGTCGTTGCTCCGCTTGCGTACCTGGACCTTGGCGCTCAGGTGCCTCGACAGCGCCTCCTCCAGGTCGCGGAGGTTCACCGTCGATGCGTTCCTGGGACGGGCAGGTTTTTCCGGCTTCTCGGGCGCCTCAGGAGGCGGAGACTTGAGGCTCTGGACCAGCGCCTCTGCCTGGCGCACCGTGAGCTTGTCCCGCTGGATGGACTCGGCGGCGCGCTCGACCATCTCCTCGTCGTCGAGGCCGAGGAGGGGCCGGGCGTGGCCCTCGGTCAGCTCGCCCTTGAGCACCAGGTCGCGCACCCGGGCCGGGAGCCGGAGCAGGCGCATCGTGTTGGAGATGGCGGTGCGGCTCTTGCGGACCAGCTCCGCGAGCTGGTCGTGGGTGTAGTCGAACTCATGAACGAGGCGCTGGTAGGCCTCCGCCAGCTCGATCGCGTTCAGGTCCTCGCGCTGGATGTTCTCGATGAGCGCCAGCTCGAAGGCCTCGTTGGCGTTCAGATCCTTGACGATGACCTGGATCTCCCGCAGCCCCGCCTCCTTGCAGGCGCGCCAGCGGCGCTCGCCGGCCACGATCTCGTAGCGCTCGGCGGCCAGGCGGCGCACCACGATGGGCTCGATCAGCCCCCGATCCTTGATGGATGCGGTCAGCTCCGCCATCCGCTCCGGGTCGAAGAACTGCCGGGGCTGGCCGTCCCGGGGGAAGACCTGCTCGATGGGGCAGAGGAAGACGGTGCGCTCCGAGGGGGTCTCGGTGGAAGCCGGAGCCGGGGTCGGGGTCGGAACGGTCGCGGCACGGGGGCCACGGAACAGCGTGTTGACGCCCTCACCGAGGGCGACGCGAGGAGGACGGGCCATGCGTAAGCTCCTGGACTGGAGGATCTCGCGGGCGAGGGCCAGGTACGCCTGCGCCCCCCGGGACTGGACATCGTAGAGCAGGGCGGGCTTCCCGTGGGAAGGAGCCTCGGAGAGGCGAACGTTCCGCGGGATCACCGAGCTGTAAACGCGGAAGTGCTTCTTGACCTCCTCGGCCACCTGGAGCGCCAGGTTGTTCCGCGGGTCGTACATCGTAAGGGCGATCCCGTCGATCTCCAGCTTCGGGTTGAGGGTCTCCTGCACCCGCTGGATGGTGTCGATGAGCTGCGACAGACCCTCCAGGGCATAGTACTCGCACTGGAGCGGCACCAACACCCGCTCGGCGGCCACCAGCGCGTTGATCGTCAGCAGGTTCAGCGTCGGGGGGCAGTCGATGAAGATGTAATCGTAGCGGGGCTTCCCCTGGAGGAAGGCGTCGATCAGCCCCTTGAGCCGCAGCGCCCGGTCCTCCAGCTCCACCAGCTCCAGCTCCGCCCCCGCCAGGTTCGCCGAGGACGGCACCACCGACAGGTGCCCGATCTCCGTCGGCAGCATCACGTCCCGGAGCGATGCCTGGCCGATCAGGCAGTCGTAGACGCTCCGCTCCACGCTGGGCGCCCGGATCCCGAAGCCGCTCGACGCGTTCCCCTGGGGATCAAAGTCGATCAGCAGGGTGCGCTTCTCCGCCACCGCGATGCTGGCGGCCAGGTTGACCGCCGTGGTCGTCTTGCCGACGCCGCCCTTCTGGTTGGCGATGGCGATCACACGGGTTGGGCGAGCTGCCATGGGATGGGGGCGGATAGCCCAGCCGCGCCGGGTTGCCAACCACGGACCCACCCCCCCCCCGGTCACCAAATCCCCCTTGACAATTCGAACGCGCTTTTTTGGCGGGTGGTGGGTCTTGGGGTAGAGCTGTGTGCAGATGTAGGTGCAAGTGGGTTCGCCATGAAAAACCGTCTTCTTCTGCCTGTTGCTGTGCTGACGGAGCCCTCGCCGGGCTCGGTGGAACGGATCCTGGCCCGGGACTTCTGGGGGGGTATCGGGAGGGAGGGAGCGGGGGAGGTGATCCGCTTGAGCCTGGGGCCGAAGGCGCCGAGCGCCGGAGGCTCTGAACGAACGACCAGCCCGACCGCCGCAGCCCGCAACCGCTGAATTCTCACGGAGAACCGAAGCCCCATGGCCATCCCGAAGAGCTACCGTACGTACGCCGATTTCGAGCGCGAGGAGATCCGCCCCAGCTTCAAGGTGGGGTTCTCGATGGAGGATCTGGTGGAGGAGGCGACCTTCGAGGTCGAGACCTTCGATTTTGACCGGGATCCGTACGAGCTGGACGAGGACGACTGAGCGGGGACATTTCCCCTGATTTTCCTGGCCCTGCCCCGCCCTCTGGCGGCGGCGGGGTCGGTGCTTTTGGGGGGGCGGGCTTGACGGTCGAGGGGGGTTATGTAAAGGGGCACCTCCTCCAAAACTTCCCCGGATTCGCTCGCCGCCGGGTTTCGAGAAGGTCATGCAGGTCAACGTCCAGCAAATCAGCCCTGTCCTCGTCGAGTTTGCCGTCGAGATCCCCGAGAATGATGTCCGCCGCGAGGTGGACAACGCCTACCGCGACCTGGCGCGTACCGCGAAGGTCAAGGGCTACCGCCCCGGCAAGGTGCCCCGGGAGGTGCTCACCCACGTCTACGGGCCGCAGGTCCACCAGAACGTGCAGCAGAAGCTCATCGACAAGACCCTGCAGACGGCGCTCAACCAGAAGGGCGTGCAGCCGCTGGCCACGCTGGCGATCTCGCCGAGCAAGCTGCGGCCGACGGCGGCGTTCTCATACAAGGCTCGCTTCGAGGTGAGCCCGGCCATCGACCAGGTGGTCTACGAGGGGTTCCAGCTGAAGAAGCCGTCCCTGAAGCCCTCCGAGGAGGAGGTGGCGAAGGAGCTCGAAAAGCTGCGGTTTCAGCATGCGACACTGCGAGTGCCGGAGCCGGCGCGCCCGGCGCAACTGGGCGACCAGGTGATCCTCGACTTCGAGCTGGAGGTCGACGGGAAGGTGGCCCCCGAGGGGAAGGGGGAGAACGTCGAGGGCGAGCTGGGCAAGGGGACGCTGCTCAAGGAGCTGGAGGCGGCCCTGGTGGGGGCGTCCGCCGGCGAGAAGAAGGACGTGGCCATCACCTTCTCGGCGCAGCACCCGGTGGAGGCGCTGCGAGGCAAGGCGGGGGTGTTCCACGTCACCGTCAAGGAGGTGAAGGAGCGGCTCCTGCCGGAGCTGGACGACGACTTCGCCAAGGACGTGGGTGAGTTCGAGACCCTCGACGCGCTGAAGGCGGACATCCGGGGGAAGATCGAGAAGCAGCTCAACCAGCAAGCCGAGGATGCGGTGGCCGAGCAGATCGTGATGGAGCTCTGCCGGGCCAACCAGATCCCGGTGCCTCCCAGCCTGGTGCAGCGGCAGGCGGAGATCACCGCGCAGGAGCTCCAGCAGCAGGCGCGCCAGCGCAACCAGCCCTTCCGCATGGACCAGCAGATGCAGCAGGCGCTGCTGATGGACGCGGAGCTGAAGGTGCGCGCGGGCCTGCTGATGGCCGCCATCGCCCGGTCCCAGAACATCACCGTGACCGACGCGGACATCGAGAAGGCCTACGTCGAGCTGTCGGAGCAGACCGGCAAGAACGTGGCGCGGCTCAAGGCGGAGTACCGCGACTCAAAGAAGCGGGAGATCCTCATCGGGATGATCCTCGAAGACAAGATCCTGGACATCATCGAGAGCAAGGCGATCATCACCACCGGCGACGCGGCAGAAGCCCCGGCGGCGGAGGCCCCGGCGGCGGAGGCCCCGGCGGCGAGCGAGGGTTGATGTCTCGCCTTGCGCGAGGCGAGGGTTTGGGTCACGACGAGGGCGCAGCGCCCAGGAGAGCGACATGACGATCAAGCGTCCAGAGACCCGTTCGCAGGCGATGGCCGTCCTCGAGAGCGAGCCAGCCCGCAACTTCATCATCTACCCCCAGGTGTACGAGACCACCCACCGGGGGGAGCGCACGTGGGACATCTTCAGCCGGCTGCTCAAGGACCGCATCGTGTTCCTTGGGTCGGACGTGAACGATGACGTGGCCAACATCATCATCGCCCAGTTCCTGTTCCTGGAGAGCGAGGATCCGGACAAGGACATCCAGCTCTACATCAACAGCCCCGGCGGCCTGGTCCACGCGGGCCTGGCGATCTTCGACACGATGCAGTACGTGCGCTGCCCGGTGTCGACCATCTGCCTGGGGCATGCGATGAGCATGGGGGCGGTGCTGCTGGCGGCGGGGACCAAGGGGCGGCGCTTCGCCCTGCCCAACGCCCGGATCATGATCCACCAGCCCCTGGGCGGCGCCCGCGGGCAGGCCACGGACATCGAGATCCAGGCGCGGGAGATCCGCCACACCAAGGAGGTGCTGCTCCAGATGCTGATCGACTTCACCGGCCAGCCCCGGGAGAAAGTCGCCCAGGACATGGAGCGCGACTTCTACATGAGCCCCCAGCAGGCGGTGGAGTACGGCCTCATCGACGAGGTCTTCGTCTCCAAGAAGGTCGCCGCCTCCAAGGGGTGAGCCACCGGGCCCGCCTTGCCCGAGGGGCGAGGCGGGCGTAGAGTGAAGCACCCCTTATTTCCGCAGGATTTCAGCCCCCAAACGCTCATGGATCGACGGCGAGACGACACTCCAGGCAACCTCAACTGCTCCTTCTGCAACAAGTCACAGAAGGAGGTCCGCAAGCTGATCGCAGGCCCCACGGTCTACATCTGCGACGAGTGCATCGGGCTCTGCAACGAGATCATCGCCGAGGAGGGCGACAAGTCCGACGAGGATCTCCGTGGCGGGACGCCGATCCCGAAGCCGTCGGACATCAAGGCGGTGCTCGACGAGTACGTGGTCGGCCAGGACCGGGCCAAGAAGACCCTGTCGGTGGCGGTCCACAACCACTACAAGCGGATCGAGTCCCGGGCGACCAGCGACGACGTGGAGCTGTCGAAGTCGAACATCCTGCTGATCGGCCCCACCGGCAGCGGCAAGACCCTGCTGGCGCAGACGCTGGCCAAGCTGCTGAATGTCCCCTTCGCCATCGCCGACGCCACCACGCTGACCGAGGCGGGCTACGTGGGCGAGGACGTGGAGAACATCATCGTCCAGCTGCTGCAGAACGCCGACCACGACATCGAGCGGGCCCAGCGGGGCATCGTCTACGTCGACGAGATCGACAAGATCAGCCGCAAGAGCGACAACCCCAGCATCACCCGGGATGTGTCCGGCGAGGGGGTGCAGCAGGCGCTGCTGAAGATCATCGAGGGGACCGTCGCCAACGTGCCCCCCAAGGGAGGCCGCAAGCACCCCCAGCAGGATTTCCTCCAGGTCGACACGACCAACATCCTGTTCATCGCCGGCGGCGCCTTCGTCGGCCTCGACCAGATCATCCAGCGGCGCGTGGGCCAGGCGGCGCTGGGCTTCGGCGCCGACATCAAGGGCAAGAAGGATTTCAAGCTGGGCGAGCTGCTGGAGGCCATCCAGCCGGAGGATCTGCTGAAATTCGGCCTCATCCCCGAGTTTATCGGCCGCTTCCCCATCATCGCCACCCTCCACGAGCTGAACGAAGAGGCCCTGATCGACATCCTCACCAAGCCGAAGAACAGCCTGATCCGCCAGTTCCAGCGGCTGTTCGAGTTGGACGGCGTGAAGCTCAAGTTCACGCGCCCCGCCCTCATCGCCATCGCCCGCGAGTCCCTCTCGCGCAACAGCGGCGCCCGCGGGCTCCGGGCCATCGTCGAGCGCGCTCTCCTCGACATCATGTACGACGTCCCCTCCCGCGGCGGCATCAAGGAGGTCATCGTCAACGAGGACGTCATCACCAAGAACGATCCCCCCCTCATCGTCTACCAGAAAGAGGCCGAGGTCTCCTGAGCAGCCGGAAAACAACCGGCGCCGGGGTGCGTTCGCGGCTGCCTTCCGGCGCCGGGTAGGCTACGCTGTCAGCCCCTCCTCGCGGGGGCGAGATCCAGCGCATGGCCCACCGTCCTACCTCCTCCAAGAAGAGCGCGCGCACCCTGCCGCTGCTTCCGCTTCGCGATATCGTGGTCTTCCCCCACATGGTGTCCCAGCTCTTCGTGGGGCGAGAACGGAGCATCCTGGCCCTCGACGAGGCGATGCGCCTCGACAAGGAGGTGCTGCTGGTCGCCCAGCGGAACGCCCGGAACAACGAGCCGGGGCCCGATGACCTCTTCACCTTCGGCACCGTGGGCTTGGTCACGCAGATGCTCCGGCTGCCGGACGGGACGGTGAAGGTGCTGATCGAAGGGAAGCGCAGGGCGCGGGTCGCGCGCTTCGCCCAGACGGATCCCTTCTTCGCCGTCGACATCGAGGAGGTGGCCGAGCCGCCCGCCGACGGCGTGGAGGTGCGGGCGCTGTGCCGCTCGATCCGGGAGCTCTTTGAGGGCTACGTCAAGCTCAACAAGAAGGTGCAGCCCGAGGTGCTGATGAGCGTCCAGACCACGGAGGACGGGGGGCGACTCGCGGACATGATCCTCGCCAGCCTGTCGAACCTGAAGCTCACCGAGCGCCAGGCGATGCTGGAGTGCGAGGATCCGACGGCGCGCCTCGACCGGCTGCTCGGGATGCTCTCCGGGGAGATCGACATCCTCCAGATGGAGAAGAAGATCCGCTCCCGGGTGAAGAAGCAGATGGAGCGGACGCAGAAGGAGTACTACCTCAACGAGCAGATGCAGGCCATCCAGAAGGAGCTGGGCGGCGAGCGGGATGACCTGCGGAGCGAGCTCCAGGAAATCGAGGACAAGCTCAAGCAGAAGCAGCTCAGCAAGGAGGCGCTGGCCCGGGTGAAGAAGGAGCTGAAGAAGCTCAAGATGATGCACCCCACCAGCGCCGAGGCCACCGTGGTGCGCAACTACCTCGACTGGATCCTCGGCCTCCCCTGGGGGGACAAGACCGAGGAGCGGCGCGACCTCGACGAGGCCGAGCGGATCCTGGACGAGGATCACTACGGGCTGAAGAAGATCAAGGAGCGCATCGTCGAGTACCTGGCGGTGCAGGCGCTGACCCGGCAGCTCCGCGGCCCCGTGCTGTGCTTCGTGGGCCCGCCGGGCGTGGGCAAGACCAGCCTGGCCCGCAGCATCGCCCGGTGCACGGGGCGCAAGTTCGTCCGGCTTTCGCTGGGCGGCGTCCGCGACGAGGCGGAGATCCGCGGCCACCGGCGCACCTACATCGGCGCGCTCCCGGGGAAGATCATTCAGTCGCTGCGCAAGGCGGGCTCGGACAACCCGGTCTTTCTTCTGGACGAGGTGGACAAGATGTCGTCCGACTTCCGGGGAGATCCGGCCTCGGCGCTGCTGGAGGTCCTCGATCCGGAGCAGAACAGCACCTTCAACGACCACTACCTCGACCTCGACTACGATCTCTCCGACGTGATGTTCATCACCACGGCGAACACCCTCGGCGGCATCCCCCTGCCGCTCCAGGATCGCATGGAGATCATCCAGCTCGGCGGCTACACCGAGTTCGAAAAGCTATCCATCGCCACCCGCTACCTCATCCCCCGGCAGCGCAAGGAGTGTGGCCTGGAGGACGCCCGCGTCACCTTCACCGACGCCAGCATCCGCGCCATCATCCACCACTACACCAAGGAGTCCGGCGTCCGCTCCCTGGAGCGCGAGATCGCCAGCGTGTGCCGCAAGGTCGCCCGCGCCGTGGTCCGCGACGGCAAGGACAACCCCATCGAGATCACCCCGGCCAACATCCCGGGGTACCTGGGCGTGCCCAGGTTCCGCGCCAACAAGAAGGAAGAGCGGGACGAGGTGGGGCTCACCAGCGGGCTCTCCGTCACCATCTTCGGCGGCGAGCTTCTGGCCGCCGAGGTGACCGTCGTCCCGGGCAAGGGCAAGCTCATCATCACCGGCAAGCTCGGCGACGTCATGCAGGAGTCCGCCCAGGCGGCGATGAGCTACATCCGCTCCCGCGCCGCCTCCCTCCGCCTCGACCCGGACTTCTACTCCAGGATCGACCTCCACGTTCACTTCCCCGAGGGCGCCATCCCCAAGGATGGCCCCTCCGCGGGCATCACCATCGCCACCTCCCTCGCGTCGGCCCTGCTCCGCGTCCCCGTGCGCCGCGACGTGGCCATGACCGGAGAGATCACCCTCCGTGGCCGCGTCCTCGAGATCGGCGGCCTCAAGGAGAAGCTCCTGGCCGCCCACCGCGCCGGTATCCAGACCGTCCTCATCCCTGCCGACAACCGGAAGGACCTCCGCGAGATCCCCCGGCGCGTCTTCAAATCCATGCGCATCGTCTGCGTCGAGCACGTCGACGACGTGCTCTGCGAGGCCCTCGTCCTCGACGGCACCGACGTGCTCCTCCGCCCCACCGGAACCGCCGTCGAGTACGTCCACGGCGAGCTGGTCCAGCGGGTCACCGCCGAGGGAAACGCCACCAGCGCGGGTGCGTAGAGCGGATCCCTACATCTTCCCGGCGGCGCGGCGGATCACCCCGGCGAGCCTGGGCCCCTGGGCCTCGATGCAGTAGCGCTCCTCCACCATCCTCCGCCCCTCGCGGGCCAGGCTCGCCCGCAGCTCGGGCCGCGTCAGCAGGGCCTTGAGGTGGTCGTACCAGTCCTCCTCGCTCCCGGCCACCAGGGCGTTACGCCCATGCTCGATGAAATCCCGGGTGCCGCCCACCAGGGAGGTCACCATGGGGACACCAACCGCCATGTACTGGAGCTGCTTGAAGCCCGATTTTCCGTCGGCCCACGGGTCTCGACGGATGGGACCAAGTCCGATATCGAACTCGGAAAAGTCGTCGATCTCGTGCTCCTGGCGCCAGGGCAGGTTCTCCAGAGGGAAGCGGTCGCTGCCGATGGACGGGAGGGCCCCCCGCACCCGCAGCCGGAAGCGGAACCCCTCCCGGGCCAGCCGCTCCAGCGCGGGGAACACCATCGAGAGGTAAACCGAGGTGGATGGCGTGCCGATCCAGCCCAGCAGCGGAGGATCCTGGAGGAAGCCCCCGTCGAGGCGCCCCGGGCGCGGGCGCCAGCGCTCGCGGCGCACCACCGTGGGGAGCACCGTCACCTCCGGACAGAAGCGCCGGGCGTGGGCAGCGAGGTACTCGCTCCCGGCGACCACCGAGGTCGCCATCGCCAGCAGCGCGTCGCCCTTGGCGGCGCCCCGGATCGCCCCGACCAGCCGGGGAAAGCGCGCCCGGAGCGTCCCCGGGACCGGCGCTGGCTCCAGCCACACCGCGTCGTCCAGGTCGTAGATCAGCGGAAGACGGCGGCGCTGCACCAGGAACCGCTCCAGCAGCGGAGGCCCCACCAGCGCCGCCTCCCGCTGGATGAACACCGCGTCGTAGCGCCCCGCCGCCAGCAGCAGCGGCAGCTTGGCCAGGGCGAAGCCCCCGAGGGCGGCGGCCTTGCGAACGACCCGGGTGGGGCGATACATCCCGGCAAAGTACTCTTCCGAGATGAAGGGCCGCACGTCCGGCTCGATCCCCTCGGCCCGGAGTGCGTCAAGGTACTCGCAGACCCGGAAGCGCGTCGCCGCAGCCCCGGCGGGGTAAGCACAAAGCATCAACAAGCGGAGCGGAGCGCTCATGGTGTGCTTCCCTCTACCACAGCTCCCTGGACGAGAACCCCGACGCCGGGCGCTTGCGTGAACAGAGGCACCTCGGCGTGCAGGGGGCCCATGGCGCTCGTCGTGGACGCTGGCCTTCTCCCCCGTCCCCATCCTCGTCCCCGTCCCCGTTGGCGTGGCCGTGCCCGTGGCCGACCTTGTAAACAAGGCCTACGCCCGTGCTACGCTGCCGCCAGTGGGCGCCGCCGACCAGTTCGCCAAGACCCTCTTCGCTGCGGAAACCTCCTTCGTCACCCACGGCGCCTTCTCCTGGCTCGATGCCGTCGAGCACAGCCTCGCCGAAGTTCGCCTCGACGGCATCCTTGTCCGTTCCGAGACCGCCTCGTTCCTCGACCTCCCGGACCCCTGGCCCCTCGCTCTCCCTTTCCCCGAGATCGTCACCGAGCTCAAGATGCCCGGCGACCATCTCGATCCTTCTTCTCTCGAACGCGCTCTCCTTCGCCGTCAAGCTCGCC
>CAZSDX010000011.1:2193-31014 GCA_964605685.1 uncultured Polyangiaceae bacterium | reverse complement strand
AGCCCGTCCACGGCGCGGGGGCGGCGAGACCAGCGGCGGGGGGCCTGGAGCGCCTCCTGGAAGGCGTGCTCGGCGCCGCCGAGGCTCCCGCTGGAGAACTCGGCCAGCTCGGCCTCCAGCAGTCGTTCCTGGGCGCGGCGCTCGGCGATCTGCTCGGGGCTGAGGGGAGGCGGAGGCGGGGGAGGCGGAGGCGGGGCCGAGGACGAGGAGGAAGCCGGCGGGGCGGGCGCCGAGGAGGAGGCCTCGGGGGCCGCGGAGGCGGAGGCGACTCCGGGGCAGGTGATGGGGGGACGGGGGATCTCCGGGGCTCCGCTGCTGGCCAGGGGGATCGGGGAAGGCCGGGGACGGGCCTGGGGCTCGGTGTCCTCCAGGATCATGAGCAGCTCGGGGGTGGTCAGGGGGCCGTTGCGGATGAACACGGGCCGCTGCCGCTCGGGCTCGATGACCCAGAGGGTGGGCGTGCGCTCGACGGGGAAGCGCTCCCAGAAGATGGCGTTCCGGGGGTCATCGACGTCGAGGGCGAGCCAGACGAAGCGGGTACCGATGCAGGTGAGCGCTGGATCGTTGAAGACGTAGGCGCGGAGGCCGAGGCAGTCGGTGCACCAGGGCGACCAGGCGAAGACCACCAGGGGTAGCTCCCGGCGGAGGGCCTCCTCGCGGGCCCGGGGGTAGTCGTCTTCGAGGAAGACCGGCGGCCCGAGTGGAACTGCGGAGGCGGAGGTGGCCGGGGCGTCTCCGAGGGACAGCGGGAGGCCCTTGCCGCACCCCACGGCCACCAGCAGCCAGCAAGAAAGGAGCCCCAGCGCTCGCCTCATCGCCCCCGAGCATGCCGCAGCCACGCGCTGTGGCCCAAGATTTCCACGGAGAACGCGGGTTGGGCCAACGCCGCGAGACACGCTACACTCGACGGATCATGCGAATCCGCGGAATTCCCCTTTCCTTGGCGCTCGCGGCGGCGCTCTCCGGGCCAGGCTGGCTCCGGGACCCCGGCGCGGGACTGGTGGCAGAGGCGCGCGCGCAGGACGCTCCCGCGACATGCACCCTCAAGGGCTCGCCGTTGCTGGGTCGAGGCCTTCAGCTCTACGACGCGCCGAAGGACGGCAAGGTCATCGCCGAGTTCATCGGGAGCACCGTCCCGCTGTCGCTGACGATCGCGGAGGAGCCGGTGAAGGGACGGAGCAAGGTGAGCACCTCCGCCGGGAAGCCCACGCTGCGCCTCGACGGCTGGCTGGCCATCGACACGATCCCCGTCTACGCGGTGAAGGACGTCGCGGCGGTGGGGGAGCAGGTGAAGATCGCCGGTGGGCATGCGGTGAAGCTGGTCAAGGGCGCCCAGGGGAAGCTCACCGCCGAGCTGACCATCGCCGGCTCCGAGGGGCAGACCCTCCGGGGCACGGGCCCCTGCGACGCCTTCTCCCTGGAGTGGGCGCGGCCCGCCCTCTACGACCCTCCCCAGACCGCCAGGCCCTACCTGATGAAGGGACAATCCCTCGACCTCTTCGACAAGCCCAGCGGAGAGAACATCTACACCCTCAACATGGCCGAGGGCGCCAGCCCACTCTTCCACAGTCTCGAGACCCGAGGCATGTTCCAGCGCGTCGTCAGCCGCAGCGACGTGGTGATCGAGGCCTGGGTCAAGCTGGGCTCCCTGACCCCCATCAAGAAGGGGGATCGGATCGAGTCCCCTCCGTCGGCGCCTGCCCAGAAGGCCAGCGCTCGCATGGTCCTCGACGCCTCCACCCCCGCGAAGATCGCCGCCAAGGACATCCTCATCCGCGCCCAGCGCGACGACAAGGACAGGGCCATCGGCGTCCTGGAGAAGGGGGCCGAGTTCTACCTGATGCAGGTGGTCTCCGGCTGGGCCAACGTGCTCCCCAAGGATCTCAACCTCTCCCCGCCCGGCGGCGGCGGCTTCTGGATCAAGGCCGAAGACGCCCCCTGAGCGCGGCGCAGGCGCCTGCCGGAGACATTCCGCGTTGCATCCACCCGGCCCCGGGGTACGGATGGCGGACGGATGGCTCAGAAGAACAAACCGACCAGGGCAAGCGAGAACGAGGACGAGACCACAGCGAGGGCAGGCGCGGGCCCGGGGGGGCAGGGGGTGCTCCTGATGCTCGCGGCGCTCGCGGTCGGTATCGCCGCAGGGTGGGGCCTCCGCGGCGCCGGCGGGAAGGCCGAGGCCAGGGCGTCCGCCGGCCCGGCTGCCTCCTCGGAGGGCGCCGGAGCCTGCGACGCCTGGTCGAGCGATGTCTGCAAGCGCGCGGGCGCGGCGTCGGAGGGGTGCTCCCGGGCGAAGAGCGCGGCTTCGCTCCTGCCGGACGCGGCCTGTACCGCGGCGCGCGGGGAGGTCGAGACCACCGTCGCGAGGCTGAAGAAGGCCCGGGCATCCTGCGAGAAGCTCGTCGAGAAGCTCTGCGCCGACATCGGCGACCAGACCAAAACGTGCGCCATGGTGCGGGAGAAGACCCCGGAGTTCCCGGCGGAGCGCTGCAAGGACATGCTCGATCACTACGACGAGATCGTCGCCGAGCTGCGCTCCGCCGAGCAGGAGAACGCCCCCCTCCCGGCGGACCTGGCGCGGCGCCAGGCCGAGGGGGACGCCCCCGGCTTCGGCCCCAAGGACGCCAGGCTCACCCTCGTCGCGTACTCGGATTTCGAGTGCCCCTTCTGCGGCCGCGCGGCGGACGTCGTCGGCAAGCTCAAGGAGAAATACGGGACGAAGATCCGCTTCGTGTTCCGGCAGTTTCCCCTCCGGATGCACAGGAACGCGGACCTCGCCGCCCAGGCGTCCCTCGCCGCCCACGCGCAAGGCAAGTTCTGGCCCTTCCACGACCTGCTCTTCCAGAACCAGCAGGACCTCGACCGGGCTTCCCTGGAAAAACACGCGCAGAAGGCCGGGCTGGACATGGCGAAGTTCAAGAAGGCCCTCGACGATGGAACCTACGCGGACGCCGTGCAGGCCGATCTGAAGCTCGGCGCGGAGGCCCACGTCTCCGGCACCCCGTCCATGTTCCTCGGGACCGAGCGCGTCGAGAACGCCATCGACTTCGACGTGCTCTCTCGCGAGATCGACCGCCGCCTCGCCGCCCTCGACTGATCGTTCCGGCGCGTCACCCCTCGCCCGAGAGGATCGTCCGGCGCCGCCGGGGCTCGCGGCGGAGCCCCTCGCGGCTGGCCAGCGCGGCGATGGTCGCACCCGCGACCCATGCCCCCCGGCAGCTCCCGGAGCCGGGTGAGCACCTCCAGACCGTTGACAGCTTGAACGGGCGTCTGGCATGTGTAAGATTTCGAAAGTCGCTGATTTTTCCAAACAAGGGCAACAATGACGGCTGTAGTTTGTTTGTTGTTGAGGCCTTGTGTCTAACCTCGACAAAGGAGGGGATTATTTTTTTTACCCATGCGGAGGGTGTAGGGGCGCAACAGGTTGCGCCCCTACTTCTGTCGAGGTTAGGTGCAAGGCCACCCTGAATCAAACCCGGCTCCAGATGGACGTTTGGAGCACCCGTGTGGCTTCCGACTACCATGCGGGGGTGACCCAAGTCATGGAGACGCTCCAGGCTGGAGCATCCCAGCACCGGAGGATCTTTCTCCAGTGGCAAGCCGAAGTACAGCGCAAGGCTACCGATGTTCAACGCCACAAACGAGCACTGGGGCTGTCCTGAGCTTGCACAGCGCTGGCGGGCTCACCCGGGCCAGCGTTTGCGCTGCTTGAGGGAGGTGCGGAGCTGGCGCAATCCGGTCAGATCGAGGGTCATCATCTGGGCGCGGTGGTCCTCCGTCAGTTCGATGGACAGAAACTCACAAAGGTCCGTGATGGCTTGCCGAGCCTCAGTTCGAGCCTCTTCCTCGGCCACTTGGCGTGCTTGCTCCTCCGCTTTCGCTTTCTCCTCAGCCTCCTGCCTTGCTCTCGCCTCCTCCTTCCTCTGCTCTTCCAATCCTCGCTTCACCCCCTCCCATACCGCCTCTTCTTTCAACTTGTACAGCTCATCCTCTGACGCTTTGTCCCTCTCAATCTCTTCAATCACTTCCCTCATCACCGGGTCACTGTACTTGCTCTCGTCTACCTGTTCATCCAGGCTATCCTCGATCAGGTCCATCCACCTCTTCACTCCCTCCGGTGTACCTTCTTTCTTCACCCGTGCGTTTACAAACACCAATCGATGTCCGAAGTCTTTGATCTCCTCCCCTTCCAGTGTACTCAATCGGCTCGTTAGCACGCCCACGTCGAACCTCTGCTCTTCTTTCGTGGGAAGCCGGGTTAGCAGAACCACCGTATAGACCTTCCGCTGGAATCGATACGTATCCGACCCTTGCACCTGCTCCACCTGCCCGATCAGGTGGTAATACAGGAATCTATCCATCGTGTCATCGTCGCGGATATGCTGCATCTCCACGATGACGCGACGGGTTGGATCTTCCGCAAAGAGGTCGTAGCGGATGTTGACGCGACCCACGGAAGGGTGAAAAGCGTATTCCTGGAAGACCTCTTTGGCATCGAATTCGATACCGAGGATATCCCGGACAAAAGCGCTATAGATATGGGGTTTGCGAAAGGCTTTTTTGAAGGCGGTTCCGTAGCGAAGGGGTATGACCGTGCGCATGTGCACGGAGGTTAGCATGGAGGGTGCGATGGAAGCAAGCCGGGGTCCCAGAGCAGCGTGCTCTGGGCGCGTCACCCCTCGCCCGAGAGGATCGTCCTGCGCCGCCGGGGCTCGCGGCGGAGCCCCTCGCGGCTGGCCAGCGCGGCGATGGTCGCGGTGAGCTGCGGAAAATCGACGGGCTTGGTGAGGAAATCCTTCACGCCGAGCACGCGGAACCGCCACACCTCCCGCCGGAGAGGGTCTCCGCTGACCACGAGCACCCGCGACCCATGCCCCCCCGGCAGCTCCCGGAGCCGGGTGAGCACCTCCAGACCGTTGAGCCCGGGCATCCAGTAGTCGAGCAGCAGCAGGTCGGGGGTACCTCGCTCCGCCAGCGCCAGCGCCGCCTCCCCGTCGTCGGCGCTCTGCACCTGAACCTCACACCGGAAGAAGGCGAGCTGCGCGCAGCGCGTCGCGATCCGGCGGAAGAGCGGATCATCGTCGACGATGAGGATCCGCACGGCGGTTGACCCCGGTGTGGAGGCCAGGCGCCCCGACGGAGGCCGCGTGGCCTCGGCCTGGAGAGGCGGTGGTTCCCGGGTCCGCGTGGACCCTGGAGCGATATCCGCAAGGGCGGCGGCGAACTCCTCGCAGGAGCCGAAGCGATCCGCCGGGTTGATCGCCATCGCGCGGGCGACGATGCGGGCGAGCTCGCCCAGCTCCGGTCGGGTCCGCGAGAGATCGGGGCGGGGGCTGTGGCGGTGAAAATCCCGCATCTCTTCGAGGGAGCCGGAGTCAAACGGTACGCGACCCGTGAACAGCTCGAAGGCCGTGCAGCCCAGCGCGTAGATGTCCGAGCGGATGGCGAGGTCCGAGCTCCTCGGGACGGGGAGGAAACGCTCCGGGGCCATGTAGGCGGGTGTCCCCCGGATGACACGATCCTTCGAGGCGAGCTCGTGCTGGTGCGCGGCCAGCCCGAAGTCGATGAGCACTGGCCGCCCGCTCCGCGACTCGATCACGATGTTGGCGGGCTTGATGTCGTCGTGGATGATCCCTCGCGCGTGGGCGGCCCCGAGCCCTTCGGCGATCTGCCGCAGGATCGTGAGCGCCCGGTGCTGCGGGATGAACTCCTGCCGCGCCGCGTGCTCCTCGATGATCTGGAGCAGGTCCGGGCCGTCGAGGAATTCCATCGCCAGGTAGAGCGAGCTCTCCCACAGGCCGAAGGCGAACACCTTGACGATGTGCTCGCTCGTCGCCGCGGAGAGCACGGCGACCTCGGAGCGGACCTTCGCCCAGGCCTCCTTGCTCCAGGGCTTGTCGCTCCGGATCCTCTTCAGGGCGATCGCCTCCCCGGTTTCCAGGTCGATTGCCTTGTGGACCACGCCGTAGCTGCCCTCCCCCAGCATCCTCACGACGGCGTATCGTCCGGCGACGACCTCGGCGGGGGGCACGGCGTCCTTTCCGCACCGCTCGCAGGTGTCCCCCGCGGAGATTTCTTCACAGCTCGTGCAAAGCAGCGGCGCGTCGTCCCCGAGCTGAGGCAGAGAGCGTCCAGGGGAGAGGGGGGGGGTCGAGGGCATCCGTGGGCAAGCTCTATCGGTTTTGGAAACAAGGCCCCTCCGGTGTTCGGGGAGCTCAGGGGGGGCGCTGGGTGGTGGGGTTGTCGGGGGGATTCAGCCCTCGCGGCGCCTGCGCTCCAGCTCCTGGCGCAGCTCCGCCAGCGCTCGTTCCGCCGCCTCGGCCCGCTCCTCGGCCTCCCTGCGGAGCCGGGCCTGCTCTTCCGCCTCGGTGAGCCAGAGCTTCGCTCCGGCCTCGTCCTCGGCCACACGCAGCCTTCTTCCTTCGTCGGTCACCACCAGCCAGGCTTCCAGCTCCTCGCTCCAGGCGGGGCCGCTGCCGGCGTGGACCCGCGCCATCTGTTCCCCATCCCAGCGCCATCCTTGCAGCACGAAGGGCCCTCCGGTGAGCGACGGACCCTCCCGCAGCGGGTCGAAGATCCACACCTCGCGGGTGCCGAGCCGTGCGTAGCGGGCCGGTGCATCCTGGTAATCCTTGGCCGCGGTGGAGCCGCTGACGATCTCGAAGGCGAGGCGAGGAGGAAGCTGCCCGGGTTCCCAGGTGTGGAGCTGCCTGGCCTCCGGAGGGAGGGCGGGCTCGATGAGGCACAGGTCCGGGTCGACGCCGACGCGCGCGTCGGTCTCGTCCCAGCGACAGGCCAGGTTACGCGCGGCGGAGATGCTGCGCCGGGTGCGGGCAGCCCAGGCGGCGAGGATAGCCTGGAGCAAGACGATGCACTGGTCGTGGAGAGGGGTTTCGGGCACGACGTCCTCCTCGAGGAGCCAGCGTTGGGGCTGCTCCTCGACCTCGTAGACGAGGCGAATCCGCTGGGGGGAAGCGGGCCTGCGCGGGGTACCAAAGGAGACGGAGGGCAGGGACGAGGTCATCGGCGAGAGCTTACCACGGCGCACCGAGCGGAGACTTCCCCCCTCCGCCGGTCAGGAAGGAGGAGCGCAGAAGCGGGCGGCGCCGTCGGCGGCGAGGCGGATCCAGCGGTCGCGGTCCAGCTCGTTGAAGATCTCGTGGTACTGGTCGTCGAGGAGGCGAAGCTCCTTGCGTGGGTCGTCGATGCGCTCGAAGAGGGCGCGGGAGGCGGAGGGAGAGGCGACCTTGTCGGCGCCGCCGTGGAGGAGGAGCAGGGGGAGCTTCCAGGAGGGGGCGCGCTCCAGGGCCCGCTGCTGGGCGGCCAGCGCCTCGGTGAACCAGCGAGCAGGGACCTTCTTCACCAGCAGCGGGTCCTCGTCGTAGGCGCGGGCGAGCTTGCTGTCGTGGGTGAGATCCTTGCCGCGGAGCTCGGAGGGTAGCGCGAAGCCAGGGAGCAGGCGGGAGAGGAGAACGCCCGCCATGCGCTTGGGGGCCGGGACGTGGAGGGCCAGGCCGAAGAAGGGAGAGGAGAGGACCGCGCCCCGGGCCTCGTCGGTCATCTCCAGGCCGAGGAGGAAGGTGATGAGGCCGCCGAGGCTGTGGCCGAGGAGCACCGGCTTGCCCCCGGCGCGCCAGGCGTCGTGCCCCTGGAGGTGACCGAGGAGGGCGCGGGCGTCCCGGAGGTACTCCTCGAAGCGCTCGACGTAGCCGCGGGCGCCCTCCGAGTGGCCGTGGCCCCGGAGGTCGTAGGAGGCCACGGCGAGGCCGCGGGCGGTGAGGGCGTCGATGACGTGGCGGTAGCGGCCGCTGTGCTCGGCGTAGCCGTGGGTCAGGAAGACCGAGCCGAGGACCTTCCCCTCGGGGGCGTGGACCTCGTAGCAGAGGGTGGGCTCGCCGGTGCGGCTGAAGAAGAGGGAGGTGGTGGACATCTCAGACCTCGAAGATACGCCCGCCGAGGAGCGCCATGCCGCCGTCCATCAGGAGCATGGCCCCGGTGATGTAGGAGCCTGCCGGGGAGACCAGAAAGAGAACCCCCTCGGCGATCTCGTCGATGGTGCCGTAGCGCTTGAGGGGGAGGTGGCCCTGGAGCTCGCTGGCCAGGGAGCCCGGGGCCAGGCGGCTCATCCCCTCGGTTCCCTCGATGGGGCCCGGGGCGATGGTGTTCACCCGGATGCCGAAGGGCCCCCACTCCAGGGCGAGGTCCTTGGTGAGCTTCTCGATGCCGGCCTTGGCCGCGCCCACGTGCGCCTGGAGCATCGTCGGCACGAAGGCCTGCGTGGCGGTGATGCTGACGATGACGCCTCCCTGCCTGGAAAGAGGCTCGAAGGCGGCGCGGCATACGTGGAAGGTGCCCAGCAGGTCGATATCCATGACCGCCCGGAAGCCGTTGCTGGAGAGCTGGGACGCGGGGACGGGGAAATTCCCCGCGGCGCCGTTGACCACGATGTCGAGGCCGCCGAGCTCCTCCGTGCATCGCTTGACGCTCTCCTCCACCTTCGCAAAATCCCGAACGTCGCCCGGGAGAGCAAGCGCCGTGCCGCCGTCCGCCCGGATCTGCCCGGCGACCTCCTCCAGCTTCTCAACCCGGCGCCCCACCAGCGCCACCTTCGCCCCGTGCCTGGCGAAGGTCCTGGCGATCCCTGCCCCGATACCGCTGCCGCCGCCGGTGACGAGGGCCACCTTCCCGGTCAGCAGGTTTTCCTTGAAGATCTGCGACATCGCGTCCTCTGTCGCACAACCTTGTCTCCGCTGCTCGCACAAATCGACCGGACCCGGGGCAGACAGCGGTTGACGCAGATCGGGAACGCTGGTCTCTGAACGACGCCGCATGCGAAAGCACCTGACCGCAGCCCTCCTCGCCGGCGCCGCCCTCCACGGGGCGGCTTACCTGATGCTCCAGCGGGCCGAGGGCTCCAGGACGATCGACCTGGCGGGCCTCGTCGGTCAGGGCGTGACCCTCGACCTGCTCGGCTGCGCTCGGCAGCTCACCGCGGCCCTGGTCTCTCCCCGGAGCGCCGCCGCCAGCACCGCCACCGCGGCCCAGGGCGCCGCCGCGACCTCCGCCTCCGCCCCGGCTCCTTCCCCGGAGCCGGGGCCCGACGACCGCCCCACCGCGGTGGAAGGTCGCGCCTCGCCCGCGGGCGACGCCTGCCCCGCGGGGATGATCCTCGTGGAAGGGGAGTACTGCCCCGAGGTCGAGCACACCTGCGCGAAATGGCTGGAGACCACCGGACGCTACAAGCACTTCCGCTGCGCCGAGTACACCGGGGCCAAGTGCCTGTCGAAGCAGCGGGAGCATCGCCGCTTCTGCATCGACCGCGACGAGTACGTGCCTCCCGGCGAGAAGCTGCCGATCTCCCACGCTTCCTGGACGGACGCCCAGCGTACCTGCAAAAATCTGGGCAAGCGGGTCTGCCTGGAGAGCGAGTGGAACTTTGCCTGCGAGGGCGAGGAGATGCGCCCCTACCCCTACGGCTGGAAGCGCGATCCGGACGCCTGCAACGCCGACCGCGTGGACATCTACCAGCCGGACGGCTCCCTGCGGGATCTCCGGGTGGGCTCGGACGACAAGCCCCGCTGCGTCAGCCCCTTCGGCGTCCACAACCTCAGCGGCAACCTCGAGGAGTGGACCACCATCGATCGCTCCCTGAAGATCAACGCGCCGTGGCCGGCGATGAAGGGCGCCTACTGGCAGCCCAGCCGCAACCACTGCCGCGCCGCCCAGACCGCCCACGATCAGCACTACAAGGGCACCGAGACCGGCTTCCGCTGCTGCGCCGACGCGCCCTGAGTCACGGTTTCGTCAACCCCGGTCATCTTTCCTTCTGTCCCCGTTCCCGGGGGCAGGGCGGGCTTACCTGTGGGGGAGATGGCCAGCGTTCCTCTGCGGAAGATTGTCTTGTGGCTCAACCTCGCCAGCCTGGGCGCCTACGGGGGCACCCTGGTGGTGGTGTTCACCCCGTTGATGAACCTCTTCAGGACTTCTGGGTTTTTCTCCGGCTACGAGCCGCTCGGCGTGCTGATCGTGGGGGGAGGGCTCGGGGGAACGCTGGCGCAGGCTGCCGCGATCCTCACCTTGCTCCATCTGATCCGGGAGCGCCGCTGGACCTGGGATCTCTCCCTGACGCTGGTGACCGCGGTGCTGCTCCCGGCGGCCCTCGTGGGCTGGGCGGTGGCCGCCGGGTGATCGCGGTCAGGGGTTCACGACGCTGGCGTCGCAGCGAAGCCGGGTCAAGAAGGCGCCGTTGCGGAGCGGATCGGTCAGCTTCCCATCGAAATAGACCGCCACGTCGCCGTCGGGGCCGAAGAGGAGGCTCTGCCCGAAGTCGTCGCCCAGGCGCTTGGTGAGCTGCTGCTGGGGGCTCTGAGGGGTCAGGTCCGCGGAGAAGGTCCGGGAGAATAGCTCGTAGCCGTCGCTTTCCTGGCGCGAGTAGGTGACGATCACCCGATCCCCCAGCGAGAGGGCCAGCGGGCGTCGGTACGGGGCGCCGTCCTGCGGGGAGAGCTCCCGCTGGGGGACCAGGATGTTCCCCTTGAAATCGACCACGGCGCCGAACACCTTGAAGGGTTGTTTCTGACCCCACACGACGACGAAGCCCTGGCTGCTGGTGCCGCTGGCGGCGATGGTGGGGTCGATGTAGTTGGCCCCGGAGGCGAGGAAGACCGGGGCGCCCTGGGGCTTCCACTGGTCGTCGTAGGGGCGGAAGACGATGGAGGAGGAAAAGCTGTCGCCGAGGCGGTAGACGAGGCCAACGCCGAGGGACGAGGCGGCGAGGTCCGGGGACTCGGCGTTGTCGTTGGGGTCGAGGGGGGTGGCCAGCAGGACCTCGTCTCCGACCGGCTCGGCGCCGAGGGAGAATTTCTGCCCGTAGATCTCGAAGTTTCCGCTGCGGTCGTCCTGCCAGGCGACGAAGAAAGAGGTACCGTTCCAGGCGGCGTGGGGAGCGATGCTGAAGCCCTGGGCGACGGTGGTGCGCACGTCGGGTCCGAGCTTGGCGCCGGTGGGGGCGAAGGTGTTGAAGTAGATCTCGTAGTTGCCGTCGCGCCGGTCGGACCAGGCCATGCCGTAGCGGTCGCCGGTCCAAACGGGGGGGCCACCGATGGCGTCGCCGCTGGTTCCGTTGACCTGGGCAGGGGGGCCGCCCGGTTGCCCCAGCGGGTCGAGGGGACGGTTGTAGACGCTGGTGTTGGCGGAGGATTCTCCGGTGTAGCTGGCGAGGTAGCCCAGCTCGGGGCCGCTGTAGGCCAGCCCGGCGGCGTAGGCCTGGGTCAGCGCCGGGTCGGAGACCAGGGTGGGCTCCGCCTCCACGGCGATGAACTTCGCCTCGTCGTCGATGATGCCGTTGCAGTCGTTGTCGACGCCGTCGCAGAGCTCCTTGCCGCCGGGGTAAGCGAGGGGGGAGGTATCGTCGCAGTCGTCCCCGCAGGAGCCAGGCTCGCCGGCCTTCTTGCCGGGGCGTGGGCCCTTGAAGCCGTCCCGGTCGAGGTCGAAGGTCACCGGCAGGAAGGAGCAGGCGGCGGTGAAGGGATCGCAGCTATCGTCGGTGCAAGGGTCGCCGTCGTCGCAGACCACCGGCGGGAGGGGCAGGCAGCGTCCGTCGACGCAGGAGGCGGGGTTGCAGCGGTCGTTCTCGTCGAAGCAGTCGCTGTCGAGCACGCAGGTGGCTTGGGGAGCGGCCCCGGCGCCGCCCTCCTCGCCGAGGTCGTAGCCACCAGCACCGCCGCGCTGTTCGTCCAGGCCCGTGCGGGCGCCACAGCCCGGCATCGCCAGCGCCAGCAGCAGCGCCCCGAGGGTCAGGCCCCCCGCCGTCGGTCCGCCCATCAGATGCACCCGCCGATCCCGGGGATGTCCACCGCCGCGCAGACCAGGCCATCCTTGCAGGGGTTGGGCTGGCCGAGGTCGCACATCCGGACGCACTGGGTCCCCTGGCCGCTGATCACGCAGACGTGCCCCGCCTTGCACCCGGAGTCGCAGGGGTCTCCCTGGCCTCCGTTGCCCACGAAGACGCAGGTGGCGCCGTAGATCTCCTGGGCGCACGGATCGAGCGGATATTCAACGAAGGGGTAGCAACCCTTCCCCTCACCGCAGTTGTCGTTGTACGGGTCGCAGTCGAACTTGGTCGGCGGCGGCTCCGCGTCCGGGCACCCCGGGTCCACGTAGTCGGGGAGGGCGTCGGCGGCGTCGGTCTGGGCGTCGGCGTCCTTGCCGGCGTCCTTCGGGGGGGGCTTGGCGTCCTTGCCGGCGTCGGCGATGGGTGCTCCCGCCGAGCCCCCGGCCTGGGCGTCCGGCTTCGCGGGGATCGACGGGTCGAGATCCTGCTCGACGCGGCCTCCGCAGCTCACGGCCAGGAGGAAGGCCACGGTGAGGGAAGCCGCCAGGAAAGCAAGAGAAGCGCGGCGCGCCAGGGGATGCACGGCCATGGGTCGTCATGCTAGTCGGCCACGGCCTGTGATACAAAGGGTCCGGTGTGGAGAAAGGTCCTGAGCTGGGTCGTGCTGTGCGGCGGTCCCTTGCTGTCGATGAGCCAGTGCGATCGAACCCCCCCGGAGCCGGTGGCCACCGCCAGCGCCAAGTCCAGGCAGCGGTGCACGACGCCGACCCCGGAGAAGGCCCCCGCGCCGGTCCCGCCTGGTCCGGATCCGAGGTGCCCGGACGATCCGTCGAAGCCGCCCCAGGTGCCGATCAGCAAGATCCGGTTCCCCGGGGCGTCCGGGGCGCCCACGCTCCTCGCGGAGACCATGCTCACCGAGGAGCACCGCTCCCGCGGGCTGATGTACCGCCGCGAGCTGCCCGAGGACCACGGGATGCTCTTCGTGTTCGAGGACAGCCAGGTGCGCTCCTTCTGGATGCACAACACCTGCCTGCCCCTCGACATGCTCTTCGTCGCCGAGGACGGCTACATCACCGGGATCCTGGAGAACGTGCCGACGATGAACGACGAGGGGCGCTCCATCCCCTGCAAGGCCCGCTTCGTCCTGGAGGTCAACGCGGGGTTCTGCCGGAAGTTCGGCATCAAGGCAGGGCAGACGTTGAAGATTGAGGGGTAAAATTTACCCCCAGCTCTCGCCAGGCGTGGCCAGGAGGATCGTCACCGGGCCGTCGTTCTCGACGAAGACGCGCATGTCGGCGCCGAAGCGGCCGGTCTCCACGCGGAGGCCGTGGGCGCGGGCGAAGGCGACGGCGCGCTCCAGGAGGGGCTCGGCCAGCGCGGGCTCCAGGGCGCCCTCGAAGCTGGGGCGGCGGCCCTTGCGGGTGTCGCCGTAGAGGGTGAACTGGCTGACCAGGAGCAGGGCGCCGCCCACGTCCAGCAGCGAGCGGCTCATCTTGCCCTGCTCGTCCGGGAAGACCCGGAGCCGCGCGATCTTGTCGATCAGCGCCCGGGCCTTCTCCTCGTCGTCGCCCTTGCCGGCGCCGACGAAGGCGCAGAGCCCCCGGTCGATGGCGCCGACCACGGCGCCGTCGACCTCGACCCGCGCGGCGCGGCAGCGCTGGACCACCGCCCTCAACGGCGGGCCCCGAGCTCCTTGAGGAGCTGCTGGGTGAGGGCGAAGTAGGTGCGGCGGTCGTAGGGCTCGTTGAGGATATGGAAGTCCTTGCGGTTGAGGCCGACGCAGCCGAAGCAGTAGGTGCAGTGGACCAGGCCGACGCAGCGGACCAGGTAGGCGCTGTGGGAGCAGCGCTCGCAGTCCTGGCAGTGGACGCAGCCGAGGCACCCCTTGCACCCGTGGGAGTGGCCGCAGTCGGTGCAGTCCTCGCACTGGACGCAGTACTGGCAGCGGACCAGGCGGCGGCCGTCGCGGCAGAAGGTGCAGCCCTGGCAGCCCTCGCAGCCGACGCACTCGATGCAGCCCACGTTGTCCCGCGCCCGGCCGGCGGAGCGCACCAGCTCGGCGAGGCGAGCCTCGAATTCTTCCTTCCTCATCGGGCGGGCACGCTAGCCGAAAATCGGCCGTCGCGCGGGGGTCTCGCGCCGAAATGTTGGCCGGTCCGGGGGCGGTCGGGGAATCTGGCGCGAGCGCGGCGATCCGCGGCGCGATCAGAAATGAGGAAGCATCCGATGAACCACTGGCTCTCCACGCAGGTACGGACCCTCGGGGCCCTCGCGGGGCTCGCTCTGCTCCTCGGGCTGTCGGCTCCGGCCAGCGCCCGGGAGGCCAAGCCCGCCGCCGGGAGCGCCGAGGCCAGGAAGAAGGCGAAGGCCAAGGGGAAGCGCACCGCCCAGGCCGCCCCCAAGGGGAAGAAGGCCCAGGAGAAGAAGCACGCCCCCGCCGCCAAGCCCCACCGGGGCAAGACCGCCCAGGCCCACGCCCAGCCCTCCCGCCGCGCCCAGCCGCCCCAGGGCGCCGAGGAGAAGGACGACTGCCTGCGTGACCCCGTGGAGATCAACCGCCTCAGCGGCGAGGGGATGAAGCTCTCCCTGACCCGCTGCAAGGGCAAGCCCGCGGACCAGGCCGTCGAGCGCCTCTCGGTGCTGATGCGCCCCTACAGCGTACCCCGGCCCGCCTCGCTCCCGGGGCTCACCCCGAAGCAGGACAAGGGGCTCCGGGAGGGGGAGATCAGCCCCGGAATCCACGCCGCGGACCCCGGTCTGCTGTCGCGGCTCCAGGCCATCGCCAGCGAGTTCCCCGGGCACACGATCACCGTCGTCTCCGGCTACCGCCCCGGCGGGACCGGCGCCTACCACCGCCACGGCAAGGCGATCGACGTCCGGGTCGAGGGCGTCAAGACGGAGACCCTGGCCACCTTCTGCCGGAGCCTCCTGGACACCGGCTGCGGCTACTACCCCAACGGCGGCTTCGTCCACGTCGACGTGCGCCCCAAGGGCACCGGCCACGTCTACTGGATCGACGCCGCTGGCCCCGGGGAGCCCTCCCAGTTCGTGTCAAGCTGGCCTCCTCGCAAGGACGACGAGGAGAAGGTGAAGCCCGGGAAAGGTGCTCCGAAGGACGACACCTCCCACGGGGACGTGAAGAAGAAGGCCGGCCACGGCGCCGCCAGGGCCGACCGGGATCACGAAGACGACGAGTGACGCGCCCGCTGCGCTAAGCTGGACGCCGCCCCGCCCTGGTTGCATGGTGGGGCGAGGCGAAGCACGTGAGCGACGACAAGACCAGCGACACCAGCTCGCAAGAGCTCAGGGCCCGCGCCGAGGCCCTGGTGGGCACGACGATCTCGCAGCGCTACCGCATCGACGCGCTCATCGCCTTCGGGGGCATGGGCGCCGTCTACCGCGGCGAGCACGTGCTGATGCGCAAGCGCATCGCCGTCAAGGTGCTCCAGGAGGGCGCCCAGGACCTCCCCCAGCTCGTCGAGCGCTTCCGTCGGGAGGCCATCGTAGGGGCTCATGTGACCCACCCGAACATCGCCTCCGCCACCGACTTCGGTCAGCTCGACGACGGGTCGTACTTCCTGGTGATGGAGCACATCAAGGGGAGGATGCTCTACGACCTGATGAAGGAGGAGGGCGCGCTGCCGGTGGACCGGGCCATGGGGATCGCGCGGCAGGTGGCGGCGGGGCTGCTGGCGGCCCACGAGGTCGGGGTCATCCACCGGGATATCAAGCCGCACAACGTGATGCTGGTGGATCTGGACGGCAACCGCACCGCGTCCATCCCGGCGCTGCTGCTGGGGCGCGATATCATCAAGATCATCGACTTCGGCTTCGCCAAGCTCGCGGAGGAGCGCCTCTCCATCGCGCCGTCGGAGCGCCCGTCGATGGTCCCGGAGCGGATCACCCAGCAGGGAGAGATCTTCGGTACCATCGCCTACCTCGCCCCCGAGGCCGCCATGGGCATGGACGCGGTGGACGCCCGCAGCGACCTCTACGCCCTGGGCGTGGTGATCTACCAGATGTTGACGGGGCTCCATCCCTTCAAGGAGACGGCGCCGGGGCCCTTGTTCCGCTGCCACCTCTCGAAGCCGCCGCCGCCCTTTGCCGAGCGTGCCCCCGGCGTCGAGGTGCCCGCCGCGGTCGAGGCGCTGACCCTGAAGCTGCTGGAGAAGGATCCGGGGAAGCGGTTTCAGGACGCCTCCGCGCTGATCGAGGCCATCGACGACGCCATGGGGCTCAGCGGGATGGTGGCGCTGGCGCCGGGGAGGATCTCCAGCCCCTCGATCCCCTCCGATCTGCTGGCGAGCGCCTTCCAGCAGGAGGCCGAGGCGGCTTCCTCCCGGCAGGGGCCTTCGTCGGGGCGCGACCCGGGACCCTCCTCGGTGGGGGCGCCGCCCTCCGCCTCGGGCCCCTCGTCCCTGGGAGGAGCGTCGACCTCCTCCTCGACCTCCACCACCAGCGCCACGCTGCTGCCGGACGGGGAGGGGAGCCGCGGTTCGGTCACCTCCGCCGTGCCACCGGCCCCCTCCCGGGGCTGGCTGGGCGGCTTGCTGGTCGGCGTCGCCCTCGCAGGCGCTGCGGGGGTGTTCGCCTTGAGCCAGGGGCACCTGCACCTGAGCCCGGCGGTGGCCTCGGGGCAGCCCAGCGCCGCCCCCGCCGAGCCGCCGGAGCCCGCTCGACCGGCGGAGATCCCCCCCGTGGTGTCAGCAATGACCTCGGCGGCGCCTGCGGAGCCTGCCGCGGTGAGCGCGGCGCCTGTGGCGAGCGCCCCCGCGGCCCCGGCGGAGGACGTGACGCCCTGGAAGATCCGGATGAAGGCGTCGATCCAGGTGAAGGACTGGCCCAACGCGCGGCTATCGTTCCGGAAGGTGGCGGAGCTGGACCCGGCGGCCCTGGCGGATCCGATGTTTTTGCCGGCGGTGGTGGATCTGGTCACCAACGTGGGGCAGCACCCGAGCGCGGACGCGGATCAGGTGTTCGATCTGCTGGAGAACCGCGCGGGAGGGTCCGGGCTGGACGTGCTCTACGACGTGGTGCAGCGGCGAGGAGGCACCCTGGCGGCGACGCGGGCCACGGAGATCCTCAAGAAGCCCGCGGTGCTGGCCCGGGCGAGCGCTGCGCTGCGGGTGGCCTTCGAGCTGCGGGTGGCCTCCTGCGGGGAGAAGGGCGCGCTGCTCGACCGGGTGGTGGCCGAGGGAGACTGGCGGGCGGTCCAGGCTTTTGACGCGGTGCGCTCCGCCTGCGGGAACTCCAAGGCCATGGAGGACGCAAGGAAAAAGCTCGCCGCAAGGCTCCAGCGCTGAGCCGGAGCAAAGTGACCGAGGCAGAGGAAACCCACGCGCTCCACGATGGAACGGGGAGGCAAGGCGGTGTTCTGGGGACCACGAGACCTGGACATCCAGGAAAAACACCGAACAAAGCGCAAAGAGAGCGCTTTGTGAAAATTTTCCTTGACGCCTTGTTGCGACTCTCTATGGGTCGAAACACCTGACTCAAGGAGGTTCGCCATGCGTTCTATGTACAACAACAAGATGATCGGTCTGACCGGGGTGGTTGGTTTTCTTGCTGGTCTGGTTGCTTGCGGAACAGCCCCCGAAGAGGCTGCTACCCCCCCTCCTGAACAACTCGGTGAAAAATCCCTCGCATGGGGGGGGTCTAAAGTAGACCAGTTTCCTTACACCCAACCTGAGGCCTCTTTGGGCAAATTTTGCCAATCGAAAACGGAACTCGGTTTTGAGGAACCCGATCCCTGTTTTGTGGCATCTCTGGTCAATTCGACGATTCTTTGTTCCGTGAGCTTGATCGGAGCAAACATTGCTCTGACCGCAGGTCACTGCATCTGCACCGGAAGCGGAGTGAAGGCGCCGAGACATCTCATCTTCAACAACAACGTTTACCAGATTACCGAGATGTTTACTCATCCACTTGCGCCTTGCGCAGATGAGTTGGACAATCCCAAGCTCAGCGCTTTTGACGCGGCCATTCTAAAAATAAACAAAGTCGTCTCTGGTGTGGAGCCCATTCCTGTTTACACAAACAGTGACTTTACGCAAAAGTTCAACGATGATACCTACAACGGTGCCATCCGGGCGGCGGGCGTTGGATTTTACAATAGCTCCGGCGAAGGTGCAGGCGTAAAGCGAACCGCTCCCATCTCCAAGGATAGATTGTCGATTGATTCCTTCACCCGATACATCGACATGAAGGGACACTCCGAATCTCACCCCTTCAAAGGAGATTCTGGAGGACCGCTGGCCATGGAACTGCCCGACGGGCAGGTTGTTCAATTTGGTATCACTTCGACCAAATACGGCGGAGCGGCAGTTCTGGGAGGTTCTTTCACTCCAACCTTCAACGTTGGTCCCTTGACGGAAAATCCCGACGACGTGCTAATCGGTGATTTTGTCGAGGACGTGCTGGAGAAGATCGATTCGGATGGTGATGGGATCACCAACGATTTGGACAACTGCCCGAACGTTAAAAACAAAGCTCAAACAGACCTTGACGGGGACGGGATCGGGGATGCCTGCGACAACTGTCCGGGGAGCGTTTGCCAGGAGATATGGGGAAATCCATCTCGATGCAGCAACGCAGATCAGAAAGATGGAGACAAGGACGGGATAGGGGATGTTTGCGATCTTTGCCCCGAAAAAACTTCCAAGAGTCAGCACGATACGGATAACGACAAGGTGGCAGACGTCTGCGATCTCTGTCCGACGGTTCCGAACCCGGTGAACCCCTGCACCAAGGACTCCGATTGTGTAGCTCCCGACGGAAACAAGCACACTTGCATCTTCCAGCCATGCATCGGAACGGGTTGTTCCGGCAACCCCGTGGGGCGTTGTTCTGTGCAAAATGCCGGGGATCTGGATGGAGACGGGGTGGGAGATCTGTGCGACAATTGCCCGACGGTCAAGAACAAGGGAGGGCAATCGCAGGACAAGGATGGGGATGGGGTGGGCGACGCTTGCGACAACTGCCCGAGTACCCCCAACCCCAAGGAAGTGTGCGCGTTTGGGCCTTGCATCGATAGCCAGGGAGTCCAGCACCCGTGCCTGCTTGCTCCCGATGGTATCCCCTATTGTGCCGTGCAGATCGACGACAAGGATGGAGATGGGATCGGGGATGCCTGCGACAATTGCGATACCACGGCGGATGCCACGGTTCAGGCGAACTCCAACGATTACGCAGAAGTGCGGGAAGCCCTGTTCACCGGGACACCTGCTCCTCCCAAGAACGATGCTTGCGAGCCGCTACCTGTGCTCAACTCCCGCCAACTCGGCGTAGCGGAGAAGCCGGAAGACGTCTCGTTTCAGCCCGTTCTCCCAGGGACATCCCCTCAGCAAGACACCATCTTCGCCAGTGCCGCTGCGCTAGGGGATGGCGCCAACTTCTCCGGGAATCCCATCACTTCGGTGAATCGGACCGTTGGATTCCGACACTGTAGTTGCATCGATGGAGATGGAATTGTCAAGAACAAGGAAGATTGCTGGAAAGACATTTGCGCCCAAGATCCAGCCCAGTTTGGTTTCTCCGACCAAAACCCGGAACTCACGTGGCGAAAGGTCACGGTTGGGCGTTTTGACACGAACAAGAAGGAGATATTCAAGCCTGCCTTCGACCCGAAGTTTCTCCTGAACTTCGCCAACGAGATCGATTGTACCACGGACTCATGGTCCCATGCCAACGGCTCCAGCGAAGCATGCCGATTTGGACGGGTTCACCTTCTCCGCTGGAATCACCTTTCCGATCTTTCCCGCCCAGCAGGCTCCTACCCTCTTCCGGTTGGCTCCTACGACAACAAGCAAAAAACGGCGGGGCTCTTCTGGAGCCATACCCTGCGAAACAACTCCTTGGATGTCCTGAGCGAACGCGATCAGTCCAGCGTCGGGCGCCTCCGTGATAATTACGAATACGTACGGACTCCCTCCGGGATCGCAATCAACGTCCCTTCCCCTCCTTACGAGGCGATTCCTTGCCAGTTCCAGGGATGTTTCCTGATCTTCCGGAAAGACTGGCTCTCGGAGGTCATGCTGCTTCCCAAGGATATCCTGACCAACCTGGGGAAGCATGCCGTCCTCGTTCCCACCTTGCCGGATCGTGTCACCGCCATCACTCCCGAGCGGATTGGTCCCCTGGACGTGACGCGCGCCTTTTCTGGTCCCTACCTGACCGAGTACCTTGCCAGAAATACGTCCTGGCTTTCCCCGGTAGAGCCTGGGTTTTCCGCCCGTACTTCTCCCTCGACCCCCCAGGCCTTGGGGGTGCCCAGAAACGTCGTCCCGGGGATGACCCGGTTGGTTCCGGTCACGGTGAGCGAGGGCGGTTTCCAACTGGGGGGGCGTCGCACCGCGGGAGCCTCTCTGCCAGCGCAGGAAGAGGAAACTCTCCCGGCGCCTTCCCTCCAGACGGCTCTGGGGTCCGGGGTGGACTGGGTTGGTGTGTACTCGGGCATCGAGCAAAACGCCTATCTGGTGGGCGGGATGATGCAAGGGAGTACCCCCGGGGAAGTCTGGGAATACAACCTGCCCACCCAGGAGTGGCGCCGGCTGTTTGACGCCAGCCCGCTCCAACCCGCCAGGGTACTTGCGGCAACGTACCATCACGAAAGCGGAAAGCTTCTTGTACTGGATGAGCAGGGAACTGGCTTCTTGAAAAAAGCTCGACTCCTTGTGTTCAACACGAAGACCGGCAAGGTCAAGCAGCTTCTCTCCATCCCGCGCGTGGGATTGTTTTCCACCTTCGGTCTCGTTGCTCGGGAGGATGGGTTCTGGTTGGTGGCGGGAGGGAAGAATCACTGGAAGCTCTTTGCCTTCCGTCTCTCCGGGGAGGATAAGCTGACCTGGTCGGGTCTGGGGGGTGGTCAAGGTCAGATGCTGGATGTGCCCTTCCAGGCGAGCGATGGGGTCTACCTCCCGCTCCAGTTCAAGGGGAAAGGTTGGCTGGAAGCGATTGATCCATGGGTGTTGTTGCCATTCGGTGGCTGTTCGGCGCTTTGAGGTCCAGAGGGAGCCGTCTCATGAGCACTCTCCGTACCTGCGCGACGCTGTTCCTGGGTCTTTGGGCGATCGGGCGGATTTTTCCGTCCGCTTGCGCGTCCTCTCCTCAAGACACCTCTCTGTCCGGAGGGAATTCAGGAACAGGAGCCTCGGGGCAACCCGCCAGCGGAGGTGCAGGAAACGGAGGATCAGGAGGGGCTTCGGGGAAAGGGGGACAAGAAGGCGGAAAGCACCAGGGAGGGGCGGGAAATGGGGGAGGATCGGGAACGAGCGGAGGAAGTGCAGGAAAGGAGCCGGGAGGGCAGGGCGGAGCGGAGGATTGTCTGGAGGGGGAACCACGCTGGGCTTGCGACCCATCGTACTGGACCCCGGTATCGGTGGAACCCAACCTCTGCAAATTTTACCAGATCGATGTGGAGAAAGCGAAGTTTCCACCGTTGTTGTGGTCGTCCTGTGGTCCTGGTTGCGAAGTGACGAGCGTGAAATTTTCGTCAGAACATTCGCTGAAAGCTGTGCATAGCTCGGGGGCGTTTTTCCAGGGAGGGGAAGTGTACCTCAAACTGGATATAGCATGGCCAGACCCCAAACCAGGGAGGATCTCAGCTTTTGTGCGTGCCTCGGATGGGGTTGTTGTGAATGCTTTTCAGCAAACGTCCAGTCCAGGTGTGTCCTGTGGGACGCTGCAATACGGTCGAAATGCCCCCTCGCATCTTATTTATTCTTCTTATCTATCAAAGGAAGATGAGAAGTCCTCTGGCTATGTATCTGGACGATTTGAATCTTCTAATGGTTTTTCCTGGAATCCATTTTTGGCACGGAATTTGGGAATTCCTACGAGCGCCTTTGAGTACGAAAAAGGCTGGGGAATCCTTGCAGGAGGAAAGATTGGATTGATTCATTCTCCAGCACAGAAAGAGTTTGAGGTGGTAGGATACAGCCCGGGGTACAGCACGAGTGGGTACGGTCCTGTGATCGTCTGGCCCGGCTCGTATTCTTCCGATATGTGGCAATCGCTCCAACGTTACCATGAAAAGGAAGGTGTAACCACCATCCTGGAGAAGGCGGCTGCACCAACCATCAATCGTGTCGCCCTTTCAGAGAACCATCTCGCATGGATCAGCACTGATGGAATCGGTGGAAAATATGAAAAAGCGTTCCTTTCATGGGTATCTTCCACATCTACATCCACTCCTATTTCTCCTGGTGCGATTCAAACATTGATTCTTCCCGCAGATAACGGACTTGCTAGCTTGAAAACGTACGATGATTTCGCTATCACATCAGCCAGTACAACTGCAGAGCCTGGTTCTTATAGAATTCTTGTTATTCGGCTATCCACAGGAAAGCTTTGGAAGCTTCCTCACCCACCAGGAAATTGGTTTTTTTATCTACTCGGAATGGGACCCGATGAAGCCTTCTTCTCGGCAAAGTCCGATCTGACCGGGCATCCGACGGCCTTTGACAAGATCGTTCGGTTGCGTCTGGATCACCTGGACGAACTGGAAGCGGCCTGGACTTCCGCTCCATAAGCACCCACTCGGCCACCGCCAGGCGGCCTTGCCCATGGCGCGGTCCGGACGCCTCTCCCCCCGACCCCCTGCTCATCTCCCGTGGGGAGGGGGAGGAAGCAGGATAACCGATTGAATTTGCACTTCGTTTCCACCCTCTCCTCCCCTCTCCGCGAGAGACGGAGAGGGGAAGGGGGTGAGGCGCCTGGACCGCGCCATGGGCAAGGCCCGTCAGGCAACCTTACCCTCTTGCGCCCCCCTCTGCCGGTCCGTCTGGTGGCCGAGGGAGACTGGCGGGTGGTCCAGGCTTTTGACGCGGTGCGCTCCGCCTGCGGGAACTCCAAGGCCATGGAGGACGCAAGGAAAAAGCTCGCCGCAAGGCTCCAGCGCTGAGCCGGAGCAAAGTGACCGAGGCAGAGGAAACCCACGCGCTCCACAATGGAACGGGGAGACAAGGCGGTGTTCTGGGGACCACGAGACCTGGACATCCAGGAAAAACACTGAATAAAGCGCAAAGAGAGCGCTTTGCGAACATTTTCCTTGACGCCTTGTTGCGACGCTCTATGGGTCAAAACGCCTGACTCAAGGAGGCTCATCATGCGTTCTATGTACAACAACAAGGTGCTCGGTCTGGCTGGGATGGTTGGTTTTCTTGCTGGTCTGGTTGCTTGCGGAACAGCCCCCGAAGACGCTGCTACCCCCCCTCCGGAACAACTCGGTGAAAAATCCCTGGCATGGGGGGGGTCTAAAGTAGACCAGTTTCCTCACACCCAACCTGAAGCCTCTTTGGGCAAATTTTGCCAATCGAAGACGGAACTCGGGTTTGAGGAACCCGATCCCTGTTTTGTGGCATCTCTGGTCAACTCGACGATTCTTTGTTCTGTGAGCTTGATCGGAGCAAACATTGCTCTGACCGCAGGGCACTGCATCTGTACCGGAAGTGGAGTGAAGGCGCCGAGACACCTCATCTTCAACAACAACGTTTACCAGATTACCGAGATGTTTACTCATCCACTTGCGCCTTGCGCAGATGAGTTGGACAATCCCAAACTCAGTGCTTTTGATGCGGCCGTTCTAAAAATAAACAAAGTCGTCTCTGGTGTGGAGCCCATCCCTGTTTACACAAACGGTGACTTTACGCAAAAGTTCAACGAGGACACTTACAACGGTGCCATCCGGGCGGCGGGCGTTGGATTTTTCAATAGCTCCGGGGAAGGTGCAGGCGTGAAGCGAACCGCTCCCATCTCCAGGGATAGATTGTCGATCGATTCCTCCACCCGATACATCGACATGAAGGGACACTCAGAATCTCACCCCTTCAAAGGGGATTCTGGAGGACCGCTTGCCATGGAACTGCCCGACGGGCAGGTCGTTCAATTTGGTATCACTTCGACCAAATACAACGGAGCAGCCGTCCTGGGGGGTTCTTTCACTCCAACCTTTAATGTTGGTCCTTTGACGGAAAATCCCGACGACATTTTGCTCGGCGATTTTATTGAGGACGTACTGGAGAAGATCGATTCGGATGGAGATGGAATCACCAACGATTTGGATAACTGCCCGAACGTTAAGAACACCGCTCAAACGGACCTGGATGGGGATGGGATCGGGGATGCCTGCGACAACTGTCCGGGGAGCGTTTGTCAGGATATCTGGGGAAATCCATCCCGATGCAACAACCCGGATCAGAACGATGGGGACAAGGACGGGATCGGGGATGTTTGCGATCTTTGCCCGGAGAAAACTTCCAAGAGTCAGCACGATACGGATAACGACAAGGTCGCAGACGTCTGCGATATCTGCCCAACCGTTCCCAACCCGGTAAGTTCCTGCACCAAGGATGTAGACTGTGTTGCCCCGGATGGAAACAAGCATACTTGCATCTTCCAGCCATGCATTGGAACGGGTTGTTCCGGCAGCCCTGTCGGGCGTTGTTCTGTGCAAAATGCCGGGGATCTGGACGGGGATGGTGTGGGGGATCTGTGCGACAATTGTCCGACGGTCAAGAACAAGGGAGGGCAATCGCAGGACAAGGATGGGGATGGGGTAGGCGACGCTTGCGACAACTGTCCGAGTACCCCCAACCCCAAGGAAGTGTGCGCATTTGGGCCTTGCATCGATAGCCAGGGAGTCCAGCACCCGTGCCTGCTTGCTCCCGATGGTATCCCCTATTGTGCCGTTCAGATCGACGACAAGGATGGGGATGGGGTTGGGGATGCCTGCGACAATTGCGCTACCACGGCGGATGCCACGGTTCAGACGAATTCCAATGACTATGCAGAATTCCGGGAAGCGCTGTTCACCGGGACAGCAGCTCCTCCCAAAAATGACGCTTGCGAGCCGCTTCCGGTGCTCAACTCCAGGCAACTCGGCGTAGCGGAGAAGCCGGCCGACGTCTCCTTCCAGCCCGTTCTCCCTGGGACATCCCCTCAGCAAGACACCATCTTCGCCAGCGCCGCCGCGCTGGGAGATGGCGCCAACCTCTCCGGGAAACCCATCACTTCGGTGAATCGGACCGTTGGATTCCGACACTGTAGTTGCATCGATGGAGATGGAATTGTCAAGAACAAGGAAGATTGCTGGAAAGACATTTGCGCCCAAGATCCAGCCCAGTTTGGTTTCTCCGACCAAAACCCGGAACTCACGTGGCGAAAGGTCACGGTTGGGCGTTTTGACACGAACAAGAAGGAGATATTCAAGCCTGCCTTCGACCCGAAGTTTCTCCTGAACTTCGCCAACGAGATCGATTGTACCACGGACTCATGGTCCCATGCCAACGGCTCCAGCGAAGCATGCCGATTTGGACGGGTTCACCTTCTCCGCTGGAATCACCTTTCCGATCTTTCCCGCCCAGCAGGCTCCTACCCTCTTCCGGTTGGCTCCTACGACAACAAGCAAAAAACGGCGGGGCTCTTCTGGAGCCATACCCTGCGAAACAACTCCTTGGATGTCCTGAGCGAACGCGATCAGTCCAGCGTCGGGCGCCTCCGTGATAATTACGAATACGTACGGACTCCCTCCGGGATCGCAATCAACGTCCCTTCCCCTCCTTACGAGGCGATTCCTTGCCAGTTCCAGGGATGTTTCCTGATCTTCCGGAAAGACTGGCTCTCGGAGGTCATGCTGCTTCCCAAGGATATCCTGACCAACCTGGGGAAGCATGCCGTCCTCGTTCCCACCTTGCCGGATCGTGTCACCGCCATCACTCCCGAGCGGATTGGTCCCCTGGACGTGACGCGCGCCTTTTCTGGTCCCTACCTGACCGAGTACCTTGCCAGAAATACGTCCTGGCTTTCCCCGGTAGAGCCTGGGTTTTCCGCCCGTACTTCTCCCTCGACCCCCCAGGCCTTGGGGGTGCCCAGAAACGTCGTCCCGGGGATGACCCGGTTGGTTCCGGTCACGGTGAGCGAGGGGGGGTTCCAGATGGGGCGTCGTACGGCGCTGGGGGCCTCTCCACCAGAGCCGGAAGAGGAAATTCTCCCGGCGCCTTCCCTTCAGACAGCGCTGGGGCCTGGGGTGGATTGGGTGGGTGTTTACTCGGGTGTCGAGCAAAACGCCTATCTGGTAGGCGGGATGGTGCAAGGGAGTACCCCTGGGGAAGTCTGGGAATACAACCTCCCCACCCAGGAGTGGCGCCGGCTGTTTGACGCCAGCCCGTTCCAGCCCGCCAGGGTTCTTGCGGCAACTTACCATAACGAAAGCGGAAAGCTTCTTGTGCTGGATGAGCAGGGTGCTGGCTTCTTGAAAAAAGCTCGACTCCTTGTGTTCAACACGAAGACAGGTAAGGTCAAGCAGCTCCTCTCTATCCCGCGCGTGGGGTTGTTTTCTACCTTCGGTCTCGTTGCTCGGGAGGATGGTTTCTGGTTGGTGGCGGGAGGGAAGAATCACTGGAAGCTCTTTGCCTTCCGTCTCTCCGGGGAGGATAAGCTGACCTGGTCGGGTCTGGGGGGTGGTCAAGGTCAGATGCTGGATGTGCCCTTCCAGGCCAGTGATGGGGTCTACCTCCCGCTCCAGTTCAAGGGGAAAGGCTGGCTGGAAGCGATTGATCCCTGGGTATTGTTGCCGTTCGGTGGCTGTTCGGCGCTTTGAAGTCAAGAGGGAACCGTCTCATGAGCACTCTCCGTACCTGCGCGACGCTGTTCCTGGGTCTCGTGGCTCTTGGGCGGCTTTTCCCGTCCGCCTGCGCGTCCTCTTCTCAAGACATCTCTCTGTCAGGAGGGAATTCAGGAACAGGAGCCTCGGGGCAACCCGCCAGCGGAGGTGCAGGAAACGGAGGACAAGGAGGGGCTTCGGGGAAAGGGGGACAAGAAGGCGGAAAGCACCAGGGAGGTGCAGGAAACGGGGGAGGATCGGGAACGAGCGGAGGAAGTGCAGGAATGGATCCGGGAGGGCAGGGAGGAGCGGAGGATTGTCTGGAGGGGGAACCACGCTGGGCCTGCGACCCATCGTACTGGACTCCGGTATCTGTGGAACCCAACATCTGCAAGTTTTACAAGATCGATCTGGAGAAAGCGAAATTTCCACCTTTGTTGTGGTCTTCCTGTGGTCCTGGTTGCGGTGTGACGAGCGTGCAATTTTCGCCAGAACATTCATTGGCAGCTGTTCATAGCTCGGGAGCATTTTTCCAGGGAGGGGAAGTGTACCTCAAGTTGGATATAGCATGGCCAGATCCCAAACCAGGGAGGATGTCAGCTTTTGTGCGTGCCTCGGATGGGATCGTTGTGAATGCTTTTCAGCAAACGTCCAGTCCGGGTGTGTCCTGTGGGACGCTGCAATACGGTCGAAATGCTCCCTCGCATCTTATTTATTCTTCTTATCTATCAAAGGAAGATGAGAAGTCCTCTGGCTATGTATCTGGACGATTTGAATCTTCTAATGGTTTTTCCTGGAATCCATTTTTGGCACGGAATTTGGGAATTCCTACGAGCGCCTTTGAGTACGAAAAAGGCTGGGGAATCCTTGCAGGAGGAAAGATTGGATTGATTCATTCTCCAGCACAGAAAGAGTTTGAGGTGGTAGGATACAGCCCGGGGTACAGCACGAGTGGGTACGGTCCTGTGATCGTCTGGCCCGGTTCGTATTCTTCCGATATGTGGCAGTCGCTCCAACGTTACCATGAAAAGCAAGGTGTAACCACCATCCTGGAAAAGGCGGCTGCACCAACCATCAATCGTGTTGCCCTTTCGGAGAACCATCTCGCCTGGATCAGCACCGATGGAATCGATGGGAAGTATAAAAATGCATTTTTGTCCTGGTCTCCTTCTCCAAAGAACCCAACACTCATTTCGCAAGAATCCATTCAAACGATCTCACTTCCAGTCGACACGGGTCTCCTTCAACTGCAAATTTTCAACGATTTCGCCGTCACTTCAGGGCACATAAGCCCCGCCCTTGGATCTTATCGACTTTTTGTTGTTCATATGCCTTCCAAAAAAATATGGATGATTCCAACACATCCAGAATATCGATTTAGCTGGATGCTAGGAATCAGCCCTGACGAGATTTTTATTTCCGCGAAGTCCGACCTGATCTGGCATCCGACGGCCTTTGACAAGATCGTTCGGTTGCGTCTGGATCACCTGGACGAACTGGAAGCGGCCTGGACGCCCGCTCCGTGAGCACCTGCTCGGCCACCATCGCCAGGCAACCTTACCCCCCCTCTCTTGGTTGGACCGAGGGGGGGGCCACGGAGATCCTCCAGGAAGCAGCTCAGCGATGGCACTGCGCTGGGCTTGCGCCAGCTTCCGCCCACCGCTCGTTCACGACGGCTGAACCTCGTCGTGAAACACCTCGAGCAGGGTGCGGAACACGCGCATGTTCGGGCGATACCGGCGGAAGAATTCCTCATCATCCCCGTTGAGCGCCCGGCTTACCGCGGCGGCCACCGCAGGCGAACGGCACAGCCCCGCGTCGCAGTGGACCACCAGCACCTCCGCGTCCCGGTGCTCCCGCAGCAGGGCCCAGATCGCCCTCGCATCGTCTGCGTCGAAGAGGCGTTCCCCCTCGAAGGATGGTTCATCCCGGTCTGCAAAGGAGAGCCGTAGCACCCCCCGCGTCTGCTCGTGGATCGGCAGCCGGGCCTGATCCTCGAGGGCGCTCGTGATCGATACGATCACGTGGGGCTCCTCGAAGGGGCGGATCGCCTCGATCGCACCGCGGCTGAACACGAAGGCTCTCATCTCTCGCTCTCCTGGCTGGCACTTCCTTTTGGTTGGTGAGGGTAGGCGTGACAACTCCCCTACCTGGCTTCCGCCGAGGTAGGGGCTTCTCGCTCCCTCTGCGCCTGTGGGCTGTGCCCCGGACGGGGGCACCGCCGGCGTGGCGCGGAGCCAGGGGTGGGCGCGGCGCGGCAGGGGCCGCAGTGCGGCAGGGCGGCAGGGCGAGGGAGGCTGGCGGATCTGTCCCCGGGGTGGCGCACGAAGAGGGCGTGCTAGCCTCGTCCGGTCTCGCAAGGAGGCGGAGCGAATGCGTTTCTGGAAGA
>CAZSDX010000011.1:0-2136 GCA_964605685.1 uncultured Polyangiaceae bacterium | reverse complement strand
GGCGCACTTCTCGAACGGCAGGCGGTTCCCCGGCGCCGCTCCAGCCCTGGGTCCCGTGGGTGCTCCACGGCAAGGAGGAGGCGCTCTGCCCGGTGATCCAGGGGGGCTCGGCCACCTGCGCCTGGCCCGCCCGGGTCGACCTCTCGATCTCCGACCGGGGAGGCTCCTTCGTCCAGCGCTGGCGGCTGGATGGCCCCCGGGAGGCGGCCCCGCTCCCCGGGGACGGGCGGCGCTGGCCCCTGGACGTGAAGGTCGACGGCAAGCCCGCCATCGTCCTGGCCCGCTCCGGCAAGCCGGTCGTCGACCTGACCCCCGGCGAGCACGAGGTCACCGGCCGCTTCGCCTGGGACTCGCTCCCCGAGTCCATCCTGGTGCCCCCGGAGAGCGGCCTGGTGGCGCTCTCGCTCCAGGGCGAGGGCGTGCCGTTCCCCCAGCGGGACGCCCAGGGCAACGTGTGGCTGAAGAAGAGCGGCGCCGAGCAGGAGGGGGACGCCCTGGAGATCGTCGTCCACCGCCGCATCGACGACGACGTCCCGGTGCGGCTGCTCACCCGGGTCCAGCTCGCGGTCTCCGGCAAGAGCCGGGAGGTGCTGCTGGGCAAGGCGCTCCCGCCGGGCTTCGTGCCGCTCGCCCTCGACGCCCAGATCCCGGCGCGGGTCGAGGCGGACGGGCGCCTGCGGATCCAGGCTCGCCCCGGCTCCTTTGTCGTCGAGCTGACCGCCCGGAGCGAGGGGCCCGTCGCCTCCCTGACCCGCCCCCCTCCGGAGGGCCCCTGGCGCGAGGGCGACGAGGTGTGGACCTTCGCCGCCAACCACGCCCTGCGGGTGGTCGAGATCACCGGCGTCTCCGCCATCGATCCCCAGCAGACCTCGATCCCGGAGCCCTGGCGCTCCCTGCCTGCTTACCCGGTGAAGGTGGGCGACACGCTCCGCTTCCAGGAGACCCGCCGCGGCGACGCGGACCCGCCTCCGGATCGGCTGACCCTCCACCGTACCTGGTGGCTCGACTTCGACGGCGCCGGGGCAAGCTGGAGCGACCGGATCGGCGGCTCCCTCGACCGCTCCCGGCGCCTGGAGATGGCTCCTCCCTTCGTGCTGGGCCGCGCCGCCATCCGGGGCAAGGACCAGTTCATCACCCAGCTCCCCGGCTCGGGCCGCGCCGGCGTCGAGGTCCGCCAGCGCGAGCTCGACGTCACCGCCGAGGGACGCTTCCCCGGCGACCCGACCACCCTCCCCGCGGTCGGCTGGGACCACGACTTCACCTCGGTCTCCGGCGTGCTCCACCTGCCCCCGGGCTTCCGCCTCCTCCATGCTTCCGGCGTCGACGAGGTTCCTGGTACCTGGCTCGGCCGCTGGCGCCTCCTGGAGATCTTCCTGACGCTGGTCCTCTCCCTGGCGACCGCTCGCCTCTTCGGACCCGCCTGGGGCGGGCTCGCCCTGGTCACCCTCGCCCTCTCCCTCCCCGAGCAGGACGCTCCCCGGTGGATCTGGGCCGTGATCCTCGCCTTCGAGGCGCTGACCCGCGTCGTCCCCGAGGGCGCCTTGCTCCGCGTCGTCCGCTTCGCTCGCGGCGGTGCCCTGGTGATCCTGGCGGCCATCCTCGTCCCCTTCCTCATCGACCACGTCCGCGGAGGGCTCTACCCGGCGCTCTCTCAGCCCGCGGGGGGGTATCTTGACACTCCCATCACCGGGACTGCGGCCTTGCTCGCCGAGGACAAGGAGGTCACCGCAGCGCCGGAGCCCGCCGCCCCGCCGCCCCAGGCCGCTGCCGAGCGCGAGCCCGAGGAGGACGAGAAGCCCGACGGGCAGATGCTCCAGCGGGACGTGATGGTGAAGAAGAAGGCCGAGAAGGCGGGGGGGCGCGTCGGGAACCTCTCGTCGCTGCCGGTCTCCCAGAGTGCTCCGCAGCGGCAGACGGTGCAGCTCAACGTGCACACCTACGACCCGAACGCGATGGTGCAGACGGGACCCGGGTTGCCGTCGTGGCGCTGGTCCTCGGTGTCGCTGCGGTGGAGCGGACCCGTCGACCGGGGGCAGACGATCCGGTTGTTCCTGCTGGGGCCTCCGGAGAACACGGCGCTGGCGCTGCTCCGGGCGGCGCTGCTGGTGGCGCTGGCGCTGCGGCTCTCGCCGTGGG
>CAZSDX010000010.1:20102-31421 GCA_964605685.1 uncultured Polyangiaceae bacterium | reverse complement strand
CTCGCCCGGCTGGGCGGGCTCTTGCAGGGCGAGTCGCTGCCGCCTCTGGCCCTGGCGGAATCCCTGTTGGCCTGCGGGGCGCACGGGGAAGCCCGGGACGCCGCCCGGGATGCCCTCGAGCGCCTCCACCGCCGCGCCGCGCGCCTCCCCCACCCCGCCTGGCGCGCGACCTTCCTGGCCATCGAGGAGAGCCGCCTCACCCTCGACCTCGCCACGCGCCTGGGGGTGACACCTTGAGCTACAGGCTACGCTCCAACCTGAGCTTCCACACAAAAAAGATCGCTTCAAGGACGATGGACCGACTCATTTTGGAGCGACCGACCCGCCGGTCCACAAAGACGATGGGGACCTCCTCGATGACGAGACCCCGGCGGGCGGCGCGGTGGGAGGTCTCGATCTGAAAGGCGTAGCCGTCGGAGCGGAGCGAACCGATCTCCAGCGCCTGGAGCGCCCGGCGGGTGTAGCCCTTGTAGCCGGTGGTGAGGTCACGCAGCGGCAAGCCCAGGATGCTGCGGGCGTAGAGGGACCCCCCGCGGGAGAGCAGGTGGCGCCCGAGACCCCAGCCCCGGACCTGCCCCCCGGGGACGTTCCGCGAGCCGACCACCACGTCGGCGCCCCGGTCGAAGGCCGCGAGCAGCGCCGGGAGGTGGGCGGGATCGTGGGAGAGATCCCCGTCCATCTCGAAGAAGATAGCGAAGTCCCGGGCGAGCCCCCAGCGGAAGCCGTCGACGTAGGCGCGCCCCAGCCCCCGGGGACCGCTCCGGTGGAGCGCGTGGACCCGCGGATCGCGGCAAGCCAGCTCGTCCGCCAGGGCGCCGGTGCCGTCCGGCGAGCCGTCGTCGACGACGAGCACGCTGGCCCAGGGGATCACCCGGAACAGGCGCTCCAGCAGCGGGCGCAGGTTATCGACCTCGTTGTAGGTCGGGACGATGACGAGGAGAGGGGCTGGCACGAGGCGAGGGTCCAGGCAACGTAGCCGATCCGGGGCGCCCGCGGGGGGACCGGAAAGTTGGCCACTTCCCGCCGAGTTCCTAGCCTGTCGGCGTGCGCGTTGCTGTTCGTTTGCTCTCCTTTTGCCTGCTCGCGGGGCTCCTCTCGCCCCGGGCGGAGGCGGCCTCCGGGCGGGTGTCCCTGGATCTCCGCCGGGCCCGCCTCTCCGGGGGGAAGTACGTCGCCCCGGCGCGAGGCGGCGGGCAAAAGACGCTGACGCTCGATCCTGCGCTCCAGGCGGCGGCGGAGAAGATCCTGGCCCGGGCTCGCCCCCACGAGGGCGCCATCGTGCTGAGCGACGTGCGCTCCGGGAAGATCCTCGCCTGGGCCAGCCGCGGGCCCCGCGACGCCGTGGCCACGCCGATGGCCCCGAGCGCCAGCGTGTTCAAGGTGGTGACCGCCGCGGCCCTGCTGGAGAGCCGGAAGGTCTCCCCGGTGAGCCGCCAGTGTTACGCCGGCGGCGAGCACGGGATCGAGGCGGAGGACCTCCACGACGACCGCTCCCGGGATGACCGGTGCACCACCCTGGGCGACGCGCTGGGGCACAGCGTCAACCTGGTCTTCGCCCGGATGGCCCTCAAGCACCTGAAGCCCGATCACCTGCGGGAGACCGCGGGGCAGCTCGGCATCGGGGAGGAGATCCCCATCGACATCCAGGTGCCCCGGAGCCAGATCCGCATCCCGGAGGATGAGCTGGGGTTCGCCCGCGCCGCCGCCGGCTTCTGGAACGGGAAGATGTCGGCGCTCTCGGCGCTGTTCCTGATGCACACCGTCGCCAACCGGGGCGAGCGGGTCCCGCTGTCGATCCTGGAGGACGGCGCCGGGAGCGCCGATCACGAGCTGGGCCGCGCGGTGCGCCTGTCGACGGCGAACACGCTGGTGCGCATGCTGGAGGTGACCACCCGCAGCGGCACCAGCGCCAAGGTCTTCCACGACGAGGACGGGCGCAAGGTCTTCCCCGGGATGCACGTCGCCGGCAAGACCGGCACCCTCGTCGGCGGCAAACCCACCCGAATGTTCTCCTGGTTCGCCGGCTTCGCCCCCTCTCGCAGCCCCCGGGTCGCCATCTCGGTGATGCTGGCCAACGACGTCAAGTGGTGGACCAAGGGCAACATCGTCGCCCGCGAGGTTCTTGAGGCCTATTTCGAGCACGAGAAGGCCCGCCGCTGAGGACTCCAGGCATCACCCTCGGCGAGGCTCCCCACGGATCCCCGGGTTTTCCGGCGAGCGAGCCTCCCCACAGAAGCCCGGCACGAGACGTGCTGAGCCTCCGAGCATGACTCCTCTGGAGAAGACATCCATGCCCCTCTCGTTCCGCCGTCCCTTCCCATCGCTGCTCGCCTTCGCCTCGCTCCTGGTCGCCTCGTCCGCGTCCGCCCAGCAGGAGATCCCCCAGGGTGCCCAGGCCCAGAGCAAGGCGACCACCGGCGCCACCGACGTGACGACGGACAAGTTCCAGACCTCGGAGAAGGTCGCCGAAAGCAAGGATGCCACCGAGCTGTCCCTGTCAGCGGGCGGCCTCCAGTCCACCGGAAACGCCCGGCTGCTGGCCCTCACCACCGCGACCAAGTTCCGCCTCCGCCGCGACGACCAGCAGTTCCGGGCGGCGCTCGCCGGGAACTACGCCCAGACGACCCCCCAGAACAGCGAGGTCTCCGAGGAGACCGTGCGCAACATCCAGGGACTGACCCGCTACGACTACTTCCTCGGCGACGTCACCCTGTTCACCGTGGTCCAGGGGCGCCACGACAAGTTCCAGGGCCTCGCCTTCCGCCTCCAGGTCGACCCGGGTGTCGGCTACACCCTCATCAACAAGAAGACCCAGCTCCTCACCCTCGAGCTCGGCTACGACCTGCTCCACGACATCCGCCTCGACGAGGCCCGCGTCGCCCGCGACGACGCCAAGAACGAGATCCGCAACCCGGACGGCTCCCGCCAGTTCGTCACCCCCAAGACCCGCACCGTCCACTCGGGCCGTATCGCCCTCGGCTACGAGCATGCGCTCTCCGACACCAGCAAGCTCACCGCCGGCGTCGAGTTCCTCCAGGGGCTGAGCGACACGGGGCTCTACCGGATCAACGGCGACGTGGCCCTCACCACCAAGATCTTCGACGCCCTGGCCATCTCCTTCTCCTTCTCCGAGCGCTACGAGAGCAAGCCCGTCCCCGGCAAGGAGAAGCTGGACACCGTCTCCTCGGTCTCCCTCGTCTACACGTTCCTCTTACCTCACTCCTCGTCGCCGCGGGCGCGTTCACGCATCTCCTCGACGGTCCGGGACAGGGGCGTGCCGCGGAGGATCTGGCCCAGGATCTCCGCAGGGCTCTTGCCCCCCAGGAGCGCCACCAGGTTCATGTTGGCCGCGGCGGTCTTCATCACCTCGCTGTCGGCGGCGGCGTGGAGCGCCCCCACCAGCTCCCGCTGGATCGCCTGGAGCTTCACCGCGTCCGCCTCCGCCAGCGCCCTGCTCAGCTCCGCCTCGATCCGCGTGAGCTGCGCCCGGTGCCGCTCCTCGGACTGGTGTAGCAGATCCTTCGCCTTGGCGTCCGCCTCCGCCGCCTGGATCTTCCGGAGCACCTCCGCCTCCGCGGCAGCGCGCGCCGTGGCCAGCCGGAAGTCCAGCGCCTTGCGCTCCTGGGCCTGGCCGCGCTCCTGGGCCGCGGCGGCGCGCTCGGCGTCGAGCTGGGCGGAGCGGATCTCCACCGCGTGGGTGCCCTCGGCCTCCAGGACGCCGAGCTGGGTGCGGCGCTTGATCTCCTCGGCTTTGAGGGCGGCCTCCTGGGAGCTGATGTCCTCGATGTGGCGCTTGGCCGTCAGGCGGCGCACGGCCATCTCCTCGCTGATCTGGAGCTTGACCACGTCCTGCTGCGCGGCGGCGAAGAGCTGGGCCAGCTCCGTGTCGAGGACCTGCACGGAGAGTACGTCCACGGCGTCGATGACCATGCCGTTCTCGGGGAAGCGCAGGCCGTTGCCGTTGTTCAGCAGGGCGCCCCGGACCACCTGGGGGAAATCCTTGAGGAGCCGGTTGGCGGTCTCGGCGCGGGCCGCCTCGCGGACCTTGGCGCGGGCGGTGTCCGCCAGGAGCTTCACCGGATCCTCCGCCTGGAACCAGGTGAGCGGCTCGCCCTCGAAATGGCCCTTGAAGCCCACCCGCAGCCGGAAGCGCACCAGGTCGCTCGACTCGACGTCGAAGGTGTCGCTGGTACGTGTACCTTGGTGACGGAGGAAGCAGGTGGACACGGTGGAGCTTCCATCCTTGGATAGCCCCTTGGAGAGCCGCAAGGGGACGAGCTGCTCGTCGTAGTCGAGGAGGATCACCTTGGGGCCAACTTCGACACGGCGCTGGTGGTGGGAGGTCACCATCACCGCCTCGTTGTTGGGAATGGACACGGAGAGCGCCCAGGGCGTGGTGACGAACGCATCGCCCTGCGGCGCCGCCTTGTGAGGTTCGGCGTGGGCGATCATGAGGTTCCAGTGGTCGCGGGGGATGCGGCGGTGGACGTGCTCCTCGAAGCGGGGGTCGACCAGGTAAGAGACCTCGCCCCGGATGAGCTTGACGATGCCGGTGCGCAGGTCGCGCACGTAGATGCCGCTCTTCTGGTCGATGCCGATGGCGTTGAGGATCACGTTCTCATGATCGTTGCCCACGTGGGGTTCCCCGGTCGTGGGGCTGATGACCTCCGCCTCGTTGAAGGGGAAGAACACCGTCGGCTTCCCCCGCACGATGAACTCGTGGCCCGGCGGGTAGTGCTCCCGGTCCAGCGGGAAGTCCGGCGGCAGGTGCTGCGCCAGCTTCTCCCGCCGGATGGGGCTGATCAGGCGGATCCATACCGCCTGGTGCTCCGCCAGCTCGTAGGCGTCGTAGATGCGCCGCCTCGACCCCCGCTGGAGGAAGGTGTCGTAGGGCCCCGGGAAGACCCGGGCCGGGCCCCGCACGATCCGCGCGTTGCCGTCCGCGTCGAAGAGCACGCAGAACTCCTTGGGGCCGAGCACCACCGCGCGCCGCGCGTAGGGGTCCGCCGGGGGCTTGTTCCTCGACTCACCCCGGTCGCGGCCGCGGGGCTGCTGCCGGGCGCCTCGCTCCTCGAAGGCCGCGTCCAGCGCCGTCAACAGGATGGCCTTCTCCCCCGAGGACAGGTCGGGACGGTGCCTCAGCTCGTTCTTGAGCACGCTGAACTGCTTGGCGCTCACCCCGGCCTGCACCTGCGCGACCAGCCGGGCGCACTCCTGCTGGGCCGCCGGCGGGAGCGCCGCGAGCCCGGCGCCCTCCTGGTCCTTGCCGCCGGACTCCATCTCCTCCAGCGGTGGCACCACCTCGATCCCGGTCGGCGGGATGAACAGCGGCGTGTGCCGCCCCTGGATCACGATCCGCTGCCCCGGCACGAGCTGCTTCGGCGAGCTGACGGCCCGGGCCGCCTCCGCGTTCGCCTGCGCCTCCCCCTCCCCGGCGTCGATGACGGCGCTCGACAGCCCCGCCGCCTCGGTCACCAGCCGGGTGTAGCGGCTCCGCTCGTCCACCGCGCCCACCACCTCCACCAGCAGGTAGTGGTTGCCCCCCAGCTTGTGCGCCTGCCGCACCTCCGCGGTCTGCCCGGGCCACAGCGGGAAGCCGCAGGGCCCCGGGATGATCTTCGTCCCCCCGAGCAGCAGCTCCTTCTCCTTGTTGGCCCCCGGGACGAAGGCTCCGTTGGGCATCTCGTCCGTGCACTCCCCCCGGGGCGGGTTGGACAGCACCACGTACTCCCCGTCCTTCACCACGACGAAGGGACGGGCCTCGAGCTGTGGAGCATGCTCCAGCCCCCCGCGCTCGTTCGCCCGGACGATCCGGTCGTTGGCGCTCGGGGTGAACTCGGTGGGCCCCACGTGGGTGATCACTTCTCCGCTGGATTCGTTGATCGACCAGAGGAACGAGCGGCGCGGGACGGGGATCTTCTGCGGTCGGTTTTCCATCGACGGTGGCCCTCCTTGGGTGGTCCGAGGCCGGAACGCTAGCACCGACCGCCGCCCCGCGCGCTCCCTGACGTCCCCCGTGTCGCTGCGGCGCCCAACACGCTCGTCCCCCTCCCCAGCCATCGAGGGGGGAGCGTGAGGTCTCTCCCCCGTCGAACCTGGGCGCAAGGCCCCTCCGCACAGGTTGGATCTCCTTGCGTCGGGCTCGCTCTCGGAGGATCCTTCGCCCTTGTCTCATGTCGTGACATCGAGGCCCTCCCTCCCAATCCCTCCCTCACCTTCGTACAACGGATGGATACTCCCACGGAAAACGACGGCCTCAAAAAAGGGGACATCGTCCGGGTTCGAGCTCGAAATTACCTCGTCGAGAGGGTGCTGGGCGGGGCTCCGCATCCCTGGACCCAGGTGTCTCTTTCTTGCCTCGATGACGACGCCCAGGGCGCTCCCCTGGATGTGCTCTGGGAGGTCGAGGTCGATGCAGAAGTCCTCCGGGGTTCTTCCTGGAAAGAGGTCGCGCGCCGCGGCTTCGATGAGCCCTCTGTCTTCGCTGCCTACCTCCACGCTCGCCGCTGGAACTGCGTCACCTCCACCGACGCCGAGCTCTTTCAGGCCCCTTACCGCGCCGGTATCCAGGTCACTACCTACCAGCTCGAGCCGCTGCGCCGCGCCCTCCAGCTCCCCCGCGTCAACCTGTTCATCGCCGACGACGTGGGCCTCGGCAAGACCATCGAGGCGGGCCTCATCCTCCGCGAGATGATCCAGCGCCAGAAGGTACGCCGGATCGTCGTCGCCTGCCCTCCCTCCGTCGAGCTTCAGTGGCGCGACGAGCTCGACGAACGTTTCGGGCTCTCCTTCGTCGTCCACGACCGCGCCTTCATCATCGAGCGGCGCAAGGAGCGTGGGTACAACGTCAACCCCTGGACCACCCACAACCGCTTCATCATCTCCCACGCACGCCTTCGCGACGAGGAGTACGCCGGACCCCTCCGCTCCTGGCTCGACGAGGATCCCCACGGCACCCTCCTCATCCTCGACGAGGCCCACAACGCCGCCCCCTCCAGCGGCGGAAGCTACGCCATCGACTCCCGCTTCACCCGCATCGTTCGCGACCTCGCCCCCCGCTTCGAGCATCGCCTCTTCCTCTCGGCCACCCCGCACAACGGGCACTCCAACAGCTTCGCCGCGCTCCTCGAGATCCTCGACCCCCAGCGGTTTACCCGCGGCGTCCCGGTCAAGAGCAAGAAGGACAAGGAGGCCCTCGAAGAGGTCATCGTCCGCAGGCTCAAGCGGGACATCGCCCGCGTCGCGGGCGGCTTCCCCGAGCGCAAGCCTCACCAGATCGACATCGATCACCTCCCGGACGACGCCCCCGAGCTGGTCCTCTCCCGGCTCCTGGATCGGTACCGGGAGCTCCGCGAAAAAAATACCGCAGCCGCCACCAAGAAGGCCCAGGCCGCGGCGGTCCTCACCGTCATCGGCCTCCAGAAGCGCCTGCTCTCCAGCATCGACGCCTTCGCCTCGACCCTCGCGATCCACAAGAACTCCCGCATCAAGAAGGCCAACCGGGAGCTGGCCATCGCCCCCGAGCGCCTCCGCCTCCTGGTCGATGCCCCCGACGCGGACGACGACGAGGGGCAGCTCTCCGAGGACCAGCTACGCCGCGAGGAGGAGTCCCAGATCGAGGTAGCAACCCGCATGGCCGAGGTCGGCGCCATCCCCCCGGAGGAGCTCCAGCTCCTCGACGAGATGGCCCGCGTCGCCGAGCACGCACGCCACCTCCCGGACCCGCGGGTCCAGTTCCTCCTCCGCTGGATCCGGGAGCACCTCCTCGACGAAGGGAAGCGCTGGGGTCACCGCCGCGTCCTCCTCTTCACCGAGTACGCGACCACCAAGGATTACCTGCTCCGCAAGCTCTCCGAGGCCTTCGCTGGCCTGGGCGACGTCGAGGACCGCATCCGCACCTTCCACGGCGGCCTCGACGAGGACACCCGCGAGGAGATCAAGCACGCCTTCAACCAGGATCCTCGCTCCGCGCCGCTCCGCATCCTCATCGCCACCGACGCGGCCCGCGAGGGCGTCAACTTCCAGAACCACTGCGCCGACCTCTTTCACTTCGACATCCCCTGGAACCCCTCCCGCATGGAGCAGCGCAACGGCCGTATCGACCGCAAGCTCCAGCGCGCTCCCGTCGTCCACTGTTACTACTTCGTCTTCCTCCAGCGCCCCGAGGACCACGTCCTCAAGGTCCTGGTCCGCCGCTCCCTCACCATCCAGGAAGAACTCGGCAGCCAGGGCAAGGTCATCGAGGCTCGCCTGGCCTCCCTCCTCGATGGAGGCATCCGACACCGGGAGCGGGACCAGCTCGCCCACCGCCTCGACCAGGCCGAGCACAACGCCAGGATCCAGGAGAAATGGGACGAGGAGCTGGATCGACGTCGGGCCGAGCAGATCAACGAAGACCTGCAAGCGCTGGAGAAGATCCTCGCCCGATCCAGGGACTACTTGCACCTCGATGAAGGGGCGCTCCAGGCCGCGCTCCGGGCTTCCCTCCGCCTCGCCGGGGCCCCGGCGCCTGCCGAGTCCACCTCGCCCGACGGCCGCGTTTGCTGGGATCTCCGCGCCGTCGCCGCCCACCTCGCTGGCGACGCCTCCTGGGTCGAGACCCTCGACACCCTCCGCCCTCCGCGGCCCCGCGGCGTCTCCCTCGCCGAGTGGCGCGCTCGCTTCCCGGTCCGCTCCGTCTCCTTCCATCCCCCCCGCGACCTCGACAACAGCACCGTCCACCTGCACCTGGAGCACCGCTTCGTCCAGCGCTTGCTCGGCCGCTTCCTCGCCCAGGGCTTTGTCTACCACGACCTCGCCCGCGCCGTCCTCGTGGTCTCCCGCGAGCCGCAGCGCCGCGTCGTCCTCCTGGGCCGCCTCTCTCTCTTCGGAGATCGCGCCGCCCGCCTCCACGATCAGATCCTCGCGGTCCTGGCCCCCTGGGAGCCCCTCGACCTGCGCAAAAAACCCCTTCAACCCGCCACCGACCTCTCCCCGGACGCCTCGCTGCGCCTCGTCGAGGAGGGCCTCCGCGAGGGCGCCCGTACCCCTGGCTCGGACGTCGCTCGCCTGCTCGCCTCCGCCGTCGCCACCGACGTCGAGCAGCTCCTCCCGGCGCTCCACAAGCAGGCGGAGGCCGCGCGAAAGCAGGCCGAGCGCGCCCTCCTGCACCGCGGGAAAAAGGAATCCGAGGCCATGCGCAGGCTGCTCCTCGCGCAACGCAAGCGCATCCAGGACATGATCGACAGCAGCTCCAGGCAGCAGCTCTCGCTCCAGTTCTCCGACGAGGAAAAACGCCAGCTCAAGGCCGATCAAGATCACTGGCAGCGCCGCGCTCGCGAGATCGACGGCGAGGACGGCGAGCTCGCGTCCGAACCCAGGCGCATCACCGCCGCTTACGAGACCCGGGCCTCCCGGGTCGAACCCTTTGGCGTCGTCTACCTCTGGCCGGAATCCCTCACCTGATGGCTCGCGATCTCGCCCTCGAAGCGCACAAAGCATGGCTCGGCTTCGTCCAGCCCGTCGGCATGGTCGTCTCCCCTGCCGCCCTCCTCGCGGCGCAGGTCATCCTCGACGAGAACGCCGCGCCCCTCCAGCGCGCCCTCCGCGCCTTCCTGGAGCGTACCTTCAAGCCTGATCGCCACGGCGATCTCCCCGACAGCGTCCATATCCCCGACTTCCCGGCCTTCACCCGGGAAATCCTCGGCTGGGAACCAGGCGACCTGGCCGGCGCCCCGGGCGGCCCTCCCCTCCCCGACGAGCTGACCGTCGTTCTCCCCGAATTCGAGGATCGCCTCACCCCCACCTTCGCGGTCCCCGACCCGGACCAGCCCGGTTCCTGGCTCCTCCTGGTCCAGACCCTCTTCCCCGGCACCGCCCTCGATCGCCCTCACCCGGGCCTCCACGAGCGCGCCTGGAAAACCAGCCCCCAAATCCGCTTCGAGCGCCTGCTGCGGGAGCGCCAGATCCCCGTCGGCCTCCTCTCCAACGGAACCCACCTGCGCCTGGTCTACGCCCCACGCGGCGAGGCCTCCGGTCACCTCACCTTCCCCCTCCAGCCCATGCTGGAAACCGCGGGCCGCCCCATCCTCGCTGCCCTGCGCATGCTCCTGGACCCAGCCCGCCTCTTCCAGGGCGATCCGCGCTCTCGCCTCCTCCCCCTCCTCGAATCCTCCCGCAAGTTCCAGAACGAGGTCTCCGAGCAGCTCTCCGAGCAGGCCCTCCTCGCCCTCTACGAGCTGCTCCGGGGCTTCAACGCGGCGGACGAGGCTTCCCAGGGCAAGCTCCTCCGCGGGGTGCTCCCGGAGGACATCTATGGCGGCCTCCTCACGGTCCTGCTTCGCCTGGTCTTCCTGCTCTACGCCGAGGAGCGCGAGGTCGCGGCCCAGGGGCCTCTCTACGGCAGCTCTTACGCCCTCACCACGCTCCACGAGCGGCTCCGGGCGGATCGGGGGCTTCACCCCGACACCATGGGCCAGCGCTTCGGCGCCTGGTCCTGGCTGCTCACGCTCTTCCGCATGGTCCACCACGGGGTCGATGGGTCAACCTCACCCCCCCAGCCCCCCTCCCCATCGATGGGGAGGGGGGAGGCAGAACAGCGCCTCTCCTCCCCATCGATGGGGAGGGGGCCGGGGGGTGAGGTCTCCCTCCACATGCCCCCCCGCTACGGCGACCTCTTCGACCCCGAGCGGTACACCTTCCTGGAGGGGCGCGTCCGTGAGGCCACGCAGCAGGACGAGGGCTTCTACCGGCGCCTCTCCTCCGTCCCGCGGCTCTCCGACGGCGTGGTGCTGCGGGTGCTGGACAACCTGATGTTCCTCGACGGCGAGCGCATCTCCTACCGCACCCTCGACGTCGAGCACCTGGGCTCCGTCTACGAGAACATGATGGGCTTCACCGTCGAGCGCGCCGCGGGCTCGGCCATCGCCGTCACCCCCCAGCACGTCGTCATCGATCTCGACCAGCTCCTCGCCGCGAAGCCCGCCGAGCGCGCCAAATGGCTCAAGGACAAGGCTCGCTGCGAGCTCTCCGGGAAGCCCGCGGAGGCCCTCAAGAAGGCCCGCACGGTCCCCGAGCTGCTCACCGCCCTCGACCGCCGCCTCTCCCCTCGCACCCCCCACGTCCTCCACCCCGGCAGCCTCTTCCTCCAGCCCACCGAGGAGCGCCGCCGCTCCGGCTCCCACTACACGCCGCCGGAGCTCACGCGGCCCATCGTCCAGAAAACGCTCAGACCGATTCTGGAGCGGTTGGGGGAGACCTCACCCCCCGGCCTCCGGGCAGGAGAAACCTCACCCCCCGGCCTCCGGGCAGGAGAAACCTCACCCCCCGGCCTCCGGGCAG
>CAZSDX010000010.1:10462-20002 GCA_964605685.1 uncultured Polyangiaceae bacterium | reverse complement strand
GAGAAACCTCACCCCCCGGCCCCCTCCCCATCGATGGGGAGGGGGAGGAGCAGAGGAGCGAGAGAGGAGTGACCGGGCGAGCGAAGGTTTCGGAGGAGATGCTTCGGCGTGCCAAGGAGATGCGCCGCTTGCCGACTCCTGCGGAAGCCGCAGTTTGGGAGCTATTGCGGGACCGACGATGTCTCGGACTCAAGTTCCGCAGGCAGCAGGTCGTCGAGGGGTTCATCCTCGATTTTTACTGTGCAGAACACCGGATCGCGCTCGAAATCGATGGAGAGATCCACGACGAGCAGCGCCAGTACGACGAGATCCGGACTCGCGTCCTCGCCTCCCACGGCATCCGCGTTTTCCGTGTCCGCAACGAGGACGTCTCCGAACCCACCCTGCTTCGCCTCCTCTCCCCTCTCTCCTCCTCTCTCTCCTCCCCCTCCCCATCGATGGGGAGGGGGCCGGGGGGTGAGGTCTCCCCCACCGCCATCCTCGCCCTGAAAATCTGCGACCCGGCCATGGGCTCCGGCGCCTTCCTGGTCGAGGCCTGCCGCCAGCTCGGGGACGCCCTGGTGGCCGCCTGGATGCGCTTTCCCGACCAGCGGCCGCCGATCCCCGCCGACGAGCAGGAGGTCACCGTGGCGCGGCGCCTCGTGGCCCAGCGGTGCCTCTACGGCGTCGACAAGAATCCCTTCGCGGTGGCGCTGGCCAAGCTCTCCTTGTGGCTGGTGACGCTCTCCCGGGAGCTCCCCTTCACCTTCCTGGACCACGCGCTCCAGCACGGCGATTCCCTCGTCGGGCTGAGCCCCGAGCAGATCGCCTGCGTCCAGTGGGTCCTGGACGAGAAGCCCTCGCTGCTTCGCCCGGAGGTCGACGGCGCCGTGCAGCAGGCGCTGCGGCTCCGCCTGGAAATCCAGGCGCTGGCCCAGGGCGGTCGCTACCACGAGCAGCGTGACCTCCTTGACCAAGCAGAGCTGGCCACGGCGCGGGTGCGGACCATCGGGGATGCGACGGTGGCCTGCTTCTTCGGCGCCACCACGGACAAGGCCCGGGGCAAGGACGCGGAGCAGCTCCGCGACGCCCTCTTCACCAACCTCGACGCCAACCTGGAGCGCGCGGCGGCGATGGCCCAGGACCTCCGCGAGGGCACCCTGCCCGTCGATGGCAAGGGCGCCACGATCCACAAGCTCCCGCCCTTCCACTGGAAGCTGGTCTTCCCCGAGGTCTTCCACCGCCCCAACCCCGGCTTCGACGCCATCGTCGGGAACCCTCCCTTCGCCGGAAAAAACACCATCATCGACGGCAGCCCCGGGGGCTACGTGACCTGGCTCCAGGGGCTCCACCCGGAGGCCCACGGCAACGCCGACCTGGTGGCGCACTTCTTCCGCCGCTCCTTCGCGCTGCTCCGCTCCGGGGGAGCCTTCGGCCTGGTCGCCACCAACACCATCGCCCAGGGCGACACCCGCAGCACCGGCCTCCGCTGGATCTGCAACCACGGTGGCGTGATCTACGACGCGACCCGCCGGGTAAAATGGCCCGGTCGGGCGGCGGTCATCGTGAGCGTGGTGCACGTGGGGAAGACCTCACCCCCCGGCCACCCTGCGGGGGAGACCTCACCCCCCGGCCCCCTCCCCATCGATGGGGAGGGGGAGGAGAGGGGGAAACCCGCGGGAACCCCCGGGAAGATCCACAAGCGCCACGCCACCACACCACTGCTCCCTCTCCATGCCTCTGCTCCTCCCCCTCCCCATCGATGGGGAGGGGGCTGGGGGGTGAGGTCTCTCGACTCCCGTCCCGTCCCGCAGATCACCGCTTACCTCTACGACAAGGGTACCAGCGACGACCCGCGCCCGCTCCGCTCCAACGAGAACAGGAGCTTCGTGGGCAGCTATGTGCTGGGCATGGGCTTCACCTTTGACGACGACAACCCGGACGCCACCCCCATTGCGGAGATGCACCGGCTGATCGCGAAAGATCCCCGGAACGCGGAGCGCATTTTTCCCTACCTGGGCGGCGAGGAGCTGAACTCCAGCCCTACCCAGAGCCATCGCCGCTACGTCATCAACTTTGGCCAGATGTCCGAAGCCGAAGCCCGCCAGTGGCCCGACCTCATGGACATCGTCGAAAAGAAGGTGAAACCCGGTCGGCTGGCCCAGAAGCGGGATATCCGTGCCAAATACTGGTGGCGTTTTGGAGAAACGACCCCCGCCCTCTACGAAGCCATCCGCCCCCTCAAGCGCGTGCTGGCGTGTTCCCTTGTGTCCAAACACCTGAGCTTTGCTTGGCTTGATTCCGGTTATGTATTTTCTCATAAACTGGCGGTTGTTGCATCTGCAAAGGGGGCAGTCTTTGCCTCTCTTCAGTGCGGAGTACACGAGCAATTTGCTAGATTTTTCTCGTCTACAATGAAAGACGATCTCAACTATTCCCCGAGCAACTGTTTCGAGACGTTTCCATTTCCGTGGGTGGGGTGGCCGACGGAGGAGGAGGTGGCGGAGGGGGGCCGGTGGCATGCGCTGGAGCGGGAGGGCGAGGAATACCACCGGTACCGGGCGGAGCTGATGGTAGCGAACGACGAGGGGCTGACGGACACGTACAATCGTTTTCACGATCCGGAAGAGACGAGCCCCGAGATCCAGCGGCTCCGGGAGCTCCACGCCCGGATGGACCGCGCCGTCCTCGACGCCTACGGCTGGACCGACATCCCCACCGACTGCGCCTTCCTGCTGGACCACCAGGACGAGGAAGAAGACGAGGACGACGGGAAAAAACGCCGCAAGAAGAAGCCGTGGCGCTACCGCTGGCCCGACGAGGTGCGCGACGAGGTGCTGGCCCGCCTACTGGAGCTGAACCTGCGGAGGAGCGAGGCGGAGAGGCTGGGGCTTCCGGGCGGAGGGCGGCGGTGAAGACGAAGACCCGGGCCCGCCGGAAGACACCCACGCGGGGGCTTCTGGTCAAGACACGAACCGATGACCACGCCAATTATCGCAACCAGACGAGCGTTCCGGGGCTCTTTGCGTGGGCTTGCAAGCTCTTCCTTGCGCGGTTCACCACGGCAGACCTGGCGATCCTCTCCCGGAACCGGACGGCTGGGCCGGTGGCCCTGGGGTGGATGTCGCCTCCTGCACAGGAAGAGTTGTTCAACCTCTTCAGCACTCGCACCCAGAACGGGCAAGGCTGGTGGCTCTCTGCGGCGCTCCGTGACGAGATCACACGCATCGTCGGAGGCGTGGATGTCCTGCTTACACCTCGCGTGGCGTTCCTGATCGCCTGCGCCATCGACGCGGCGCTCGACACCTCCAACCTGCCCCCGGAGAAGCGCGATCTTCTGACAGAGACAGGGCTGGTGAGACCCCCTCCTTTTTATTTCGAGGGGGCGACCAACCTGCCGCCTTCCGTCGGGCACATGTCAGCCCACGAGACCTGCCGCCGCTGGTTCCGGAATCTGTGGCTCTTGCCGCGACTGAAACGTTTTGACGCCTTCGGCAAACCTCCGACCGTGGTGCCAGTCGAACTGAACCCAACCTCCAGGAAGAGGCTCGCGCAGGCCGCCAAGCAAGGGGAGTTCAGGCTGTCCTTGGTCTGCTGGCGCCGCCATCAACAAGCCGATCTGGTGATGCACGAGACCTCCCCGGGTTGTTTCGCCATCAACCAGGTCCATCCCGCAGCCAGGAAGGGGCTGATGGGCGAAGTCCTCTCGGAGGTTCTCAAGGCCAAGGGAAACCTCGCGCTCTGGCCGGAGTTGATGTTGACCCTCGACGAACTTGCTGAACTGAAGGCCATCCTGCGCGAGCGTGGGCCGCGCTACCCGACCCTGCTCGTCGTGGGGCTGACCCACCAGACGAGCCCAGCAGGGGCCTTCCTCAACGAGGCGGTTGTGCTCGACAGCGAGGGCACCGAGGTGATGCGCCACGAGAAGATGGAACCCTTCACCTTCCGGCAGGGCGGGCAAGACCTGATCGAGGACATCCTGCCCAGACAATCGGAGTCGTATCACTTCCTGGACACCCCGGTTGGTCGCTTGGTCGTGAACATCTGCAAGGACATCCGCTCGGACCTCCCCATGCTGCTCAACCGCCTGCTGGATGTGACCCTGCTGGTGGCCCCGACCTACTCGAAGCGGCTCGACTTCGCGGCCGACGAGGCGAGGGTGCTGGGACAGCGCCAGCATGCGATCACCGCAGCGGTCAACCCGCTGCGCCACGGGGCCGAGCCCGAGGTGCTGAGAGACGCGGCGCTGCTGTACGCCCCCATCGCCGCCGGCAAGTTCCGGGAGGGGTTGATGACGTCCCAGGAGGAACTGGACACACGGGGCCAGGTCGTGGTGATCTCGTACCGCCTGGGTTTTGAGTCCGGTCGGGCGGCTTGTGTCACTGGCCCCACCATCACGGGCGTGCCATGAAGGCGGACCGGCCATCGGAGATGCTCCCCTTGAAATCCTTGCCCCTGAACGAGCGCGGTGCCCTGCGAGACAAGTTGCTCGAGGTGCTGGAAGAGGTCGGCCAGGCGAAGGGAGAAGGTCGCTACGAGACCCTCAACGACTGGCTCACCTGGCTCCACGCGCAAGCTGACGAGGCGGAGGGGTGGCCCCTGGCGCTGATCGAGGTGGCGTTGCAAGCCGCCGAGACCCTGGCCGGGACCTCGCTGCCTCCCGAGGAGATGGCGCTACGAACCTTCGTCGAGCGCGGGGGTGAAGTTGCCCTGGGGCTCCTTGAGCGACTGGCTCGCTTCGAGGAGGTGACCCAGGCGGAGCGTCAGGCTTTGCCAGCGGAAGACCTGCCCCTCTGGGAGAAGCTGGAGGAACTGGGGGTGGTCATCCTCGCGGCGGGTGGTTTCGCGCTCAACCGACGCAGTCATGCCCTGGCGCGGGATCTGGTCGAGCCCCCCGTGCTGAAGGCGTGGCGACATGTCCAGGAGTGCCGCAGCCGGATGGCCAGCGCAACCCCCGCTCTTGAGGACGGCGCCGCTGCCAGGTTCCTGGAAGTGAAGATCGGGTTGACCCCAGGCCAGGCCAGAGCCCACCTGCGCCGCTACCCGCTTGCACCAACCGCGACAACAACAACCGGATTTCGGCGCCCTCCCTGGAAAAGGGAAAGTGCGCCCACCCAAACTTCTTCTCCAAATACGTCGACCCCCTCGATGGAACCTCTTGACGACCCGTTTAGCTCCCAGGATTCAAGCAACCCGGCGCAAGAGACGTACACCAAGATTACCCCCTACCATCGTAGTGCCTATGATCCATTTTCTTCCCCGACAATCCACTAAAGCAACATGCCAATCCAGGTTACAAAGATCCGTTCTGAAATCTGGGCTGTCTTTGACGGAGATCAAAATCCCGTGGAAGAGGTTTTCTATCGGGATGGTGAAGAGAAGCTCGGGAAAGCTTTTGGTTTTGCAGAAATTTCTTCCGGCACAAACCAGGAAGGACTCCCGGAGTGGTATGCCCGTCATGGGAGGCTGGAGACCACCAGGGTACGGGCCATGGTGGGCAACGAACATGTCCTCAAGGTGATCATCGACGGGGAAACAGAGAATGCCCAAAAGGTTCTAGAAAAAACCTGGTCGGTCCTTGCTGGTCAAGAATTTGTCATCGAGAAGTGTTCCAAAATTTTCTACCAAACAACTGCGATAGTGAAGGCGGAGAAATCGTTTTACGAAGTATTTCCTTTCTTGGCTCTGTCAGAGAATTTTATCGATGAATTTTTGAAAAATAAAGAGCAAACGAGTCCCCAACAAATGCAACCACAGTTTCATCTGGAAATTCGCTCATTGTTTGCTAGTAAAAATATCTCGCAGCAACTTGTGATCGCTCCCAGATTCAATTCCACGGACAAGCGACTATTTTTCACGAGGAGTCCCCTCCCCAGCCCGGAGCATAAAACCCTTGTGGAGAAGATCCTAACATCCTCTACTTGAACTATTGCCCCTCTCCGTCTCCCGCGGAGAGGGGGGATCCTCAGCGGATCGAAGAAAGGGGGGCAGGGGGGGCAGGGGGGGCAGGGGGACAAGGGTTTCTCTTCGACCCACGGGGGTGTTCCTTCTTTCCGGGGCCTGGTTGCGCCCTCCTTTCCCTGCTTCGCCCTCTCCCTCTGCCGGGAGTCTCCCCCTCTCCGCGGGAGACGGAGAGGGGGACAGGGGGTGAGGTCTCCCTCTGCCTCACGAATCGCGGACAGACCCCCTCTCCCCCGTCTCCTCCGTGGAGGCCTTGTTCACAAGGCCGTCCACGAAGCCCGTCCACGGCCACGATTCCCGTCCACGCGGACGGGCTCCGTCGACGTGGACGAGGACGAGCTTCGTGGACGTGGACGGGCTTCGTGGACGGGGATCTGAACAGAGCCTCCGTGGACTTGTCGTACAGGCTCCCCCCTCGCCCTTCAGGGAGAGGGAGGCCGGGGGGGTGAGGTCTTGCCTCTGAAAGGGCTCCTCGCTCCTCACCTTCAGGGTGGGGAGCAGATGCCCGACGTCGGGCTCCTTTGCCTCCTGGTAGGACGCCTCCTGCTTTCGCAGAACGAAAAGCTGGTGGCCGCTGATGGGGCGCATGAAGCCGAGTTGAGCGACGACACAGCTCCCCGCGAGGCACGCGAGCAGGCGGCTTCCGGGGTGCGTCGGGTGCTCGTGGACCTGCGGGCCACGGTGGCCGCCGTCCACGGGAGCGCCGGGTTGAAGCAGCTTGGCCTGACGGGAGCGACCCCCGAGGATCCCAGCGTGCTTGCGGTCGAGGGGGCCGCGGTGCTCACCAGCCTGGAGGACGCATCGATCTCCTTGCCCGCCCCTCGCCGCGGCACTTCCCTGAACCGCCAGGACTTCGCCGACGAACTGCGGGAGCACCTGGCTCCGCTCCAGAGCGCCCTTGCCACGGTCTCCCGGGAGGCCCGCGAGGTCGAGACCACCCTTGCGGCCAAGCAGGCCGCCATGACGGCCAACGACCGGGCTTTCTCCCTGGGGGCTGCCTGGCTCACGGCCACCTTCGCCCTCGCGGGCAGGGAGGATCTGGCCGCCCGCGTCCGCCCCTCGGTCCGCCGCCCTGGCCAGACCGAAGCGGAAGAAACCCCGGCGCCGACCCCCTGAACCCACGCCACCCGGGAAAAGAAGCCTTCGGATCGCGAGTTCTGGACAAAAAATCGCGTTCCGAACGGTCCGAAACCCGAGTCTTCGCGAAAAAATTGCGTTCCGGACCGTCCGGAACGCCGCTGGCGGGGAGCAAGGAGCGTCCGGCCCCCTCCGGAGCGCGGCGGGCGGGCAGCAAGGGGCGTTCCCAAGGCTCCCGGAGGCGCTCTCTCCCCCTCCCCATCGATGGGGAGGGGGTCGGGGGGTGAGGTCTGGTACTGTTCCTGTTCATGACCACCTCTGTACAAATCCGAGAACGCCTTGTGGACGCGCTTTGCCTGGATCTGGTCGGGCCCGAACCAGGAGGAACCCACGAGGGGGAGCTGCTTCCGATGGCGCCCTCTCGCTGGTATTTGACGGGTTTTCTGGTGCCCTACGAGGCGCCGAGCCACCAGCGGGAGGCGGATGACGTGGACGACGGGCTCGACGCCTCGGGGGAAGGCGACGGGGATGATGATGCGGCCCCGGAGCTGCCCTCGGCGCGGAAGATCTTCTTCCCTTCCTCGATGGGGTTGAGCGTGCTGGTTCCGGCCTCGACGAAGGCCATCGAGGTGACGGTCTCCTGGGGGGATTACAGGCCCGTGGGCGACGGGGGGCAGACCTCCGGCGAGGGGGCTGCCGTGCCGGGCAGCAGGGAGCTCTGGCGGCGCGAGCCTCACCTGGTGACCCTCCCGGTGCCTCTCGGCAAGGGACGGCGTCAGAAGCCTGTCCTGGTCCGCAAGGGGGACGATCTGGCGCTGGTCGTCACCGCGCGCACGGTGCCGCACGAGGTCCGGCGCCTGGTTCCCAAGGGGACCCGCGCGGTGTCGATTTTCCTGGTGAACCACCGCAAGCCCAACCCCGACGCCAGCAAGGATGAGTCCTTTGTGTTCCAGGCGGCGCTGCGGCTCCGGCTGGGGGAGGGGTTTGTACCTCGGCCCAACCTGCGGGGCGCGGAGGGGCAGAGCGACTGGGAGGAGCGGGTTGCGGATCTCCAGTTCCGGGACGCCTTCGAGTACGCCGTCGGGCACGGTGTGTCGACCCGTGCCCGGGTCATGGAGGGGATGTGCCGCGAGGTCCAGACCACGTGGATCCCGCAGGCCCAGGTGGAAAAGGTCATCGCCTCGAACGTGAAGGATCTCGTGCTGGGGATGGAAGCGTTGGCCGGGTACGGGACGCCTGCCGAGCTTCAGGAGGGGCTGAGGCCCCTGATCCCGGCTTACCGCGGCTGGATCGAGGAGCAGGCGAAGACCGCCGTGGAGCCCGAGGCGCGGGCGGAGGTGGCCGCCGAGCTGCTTCAGGAGGCCCGGATCGCCTGCAAGCGCATCGAGGCCGGGATCGAGGCGCTGGCGCGACCGGAGGCCTTCGAGGCGTTCCAGATCGCCAACCGGGCGATGGCGCGGGCGGCGTGGCAGCGGAACGGAGAGCAGCTCCGCAAGACGGGGAAAGTTCCCTCGTGGCGCCCCTTCCAGCTTGCCTTCTTGCTGATGAACCTCCGGGGGATGCTCGACCCGGAGCACCCGGAGCGCGGCGTGGTGGACCTGCTGTTCTTCCCGACCGGCGGCGGCAAGACGGAAGCCTACCTGGGGCTGGCGGCCTTCACGCTGGTGCTGCGGAGGCTGAAGAACCCGGGGCTCAGCTCGGCGGGGGTCTCGGTGCTGATGCGGTACACGCTGCGGCTGCTGACGCTGGACCAGCTCGGCCGGGCGGCGACGCTGATCTGCGCGCTGGAGCTGGAGCGTCAGCAGAAACCGGAGAGGCTCGGCCCCTGGCCCTTCGAGATCGGCCTGTGGGTCGGCATGGCGGCGACGCCCAACCGGATGGGGAAGAAGGGCGACAACGACCGCCACTCGGCCCGGGCCAAGACCATCGCTTTTCAGGGGAATTCCGCGAGGAAACCCGCGCCTATTCCGCTGGAAAATTGCCCCTGGTGCGGCACCAAGTTCAACACCCAGTCGTTCCAGCTCAAGCCCAACGCAGACAACCCGACGGAGCTGCGCATCCAGTGCGCGGCGCGGGGCTGCACCTTCAACGGCAAGCAGACCTTGCCCATCGTGACGGTGGACGAGGCGATCTACGAGCGCGTGCCGTGCTTCCTGATCGCGACGGTGGACAAGTTCGCGCAGCTCCCCTGGGTGGGTCGGAGCGGGATGCTCTTCGGCAAGGCGCAGCGGAGCAACCCGAGGGGGTTCTTCGGCCCCTGCGACGGCAGCGTCGGCGAGAAGCTGGCGAGGCCGCTGCTGCCGCCGGACCTGATCATCCAGGACGAGCTGCACCTGATCTCGGGGCCGCTCGGCACGATGGCGGGGCTCTACGAGACGGCCATCAACCACCTGAGCAAGAGACCTCACCCCCCGACCCCCTCCCCATCGATGGGGAGGGGGAGCCAGCCATCTGCTGCTTCCTCCTCTTCCCCATCGATGGGGAGGGGGAGCCAGCCATCTGCTGCTTCCTCCTCTTCCCCAT
>CAZSDX010000010.1:1725-10362 GCA_964605685.1 uncultured Polyangiaceae bacterium | reverse complement strand
CGATGGGGAGGGGGAGCCAGCCATCTGCTGCTTCCTCCCCCCTCCCCATCGATGGGGAGGGGGGCCGGGGGGGTGAGGTCTCCCCCAAGATCATCGCGTCGACGGCGACGGTGAGGCGAGCGGAGGCGCAGATCCGCGCGCTCTTCGGGCGCTCCCAGGTGCAGGTCTTCCCGCCGCCGGGGCCGGATCGGCGGGACTCGTTCTTCGCGAGGACGGTGTCCGCCGAGGAGACGCCGGCGCGCCAGTACGTGGGCATCGCGGCCCAGGGGAGGAGCCTGAAGGTCGTGCTGCTGCGGGCCTACCTGGCGCTGCTGTCCGCGGGGCAGCGGCTCCACAACGAGGCGGGAGGGGTGAAGAACCCGGACAACCCGGCGGACCCGTACATGACGCTGCTGGGCTATTTCAGCAGCCTGCGGGAGCTGGGGGGGAGCCGGCGCATCGTCGAGGACGAGGTGACGTCGCGCTTGCAAGGCTACGACCGGCGGCTGCGCCACGGGGAGGTCGCGGGACCGTTCGCGCGCCGGAGCATCGCCCACGAGGTGGAGGAGCTGACGTCGCGCAAGAGCACCAACCAGGTGGCGGAGACCAAGCGACGGCTGGCGCTGCCGTTCCACGAGAAGGAGCGGGTGGACGTGGCGCTGGCGACGAACATGATCTCGGTGGGCCTGGACATCACGAGGCTGGGGCTGATGGTGGTGCTGGGGCAACCGAAGACGACGAGCGAGTACATCCAGGCGACCAGCCGCGTCGGTCGAGACGAGAACAAACCCGGGCTGGTGGTCACGCTGATGAACATCCATCGCCCCCGGGATCGGTCCCACTACGAGCGCTTCGAGGCGTACCACGAGACCTTCTACCGGGACGTGGAGGCCACCAGCGTGACGCCGTTCTCTCCGCGAGCCCTGGACCGGGGGCTGGCCGCGGTTTTGCTGTCGATGGCGCGCCACGGACACCCTGGCCTGACGGCCCCCCAGAACGCCCTGGCGATGAAGGCGCTGCGGCCCGAGATGGATCCGCTGCTCGACGTGCTCGCGGAGCGGGCCTCCGAGCATGCGATGCTCCCGGCGGAGGAGCGGGAGGCGCTGGCCGCCCGGGTGCGAGCGCGCGGGGCGGACTTGCTGGATTCCTGGGCGAAGATCGCCACCTACAAGCACAGCAAGGGGGCGGGGCTCCAGTACGCCGCCGAGATCAGCTCCGCGCCGCCCTTGCTGCGAGATCCCCTCGATCCGGAGCTGAGATCGCTGACCGTGGAGGAACGCAAGTTCAAGGCGCAGCGCTCGCTGCGGGACGTGGAGCCGAGCGTGAACATCTTCATCAAGAGCCTGAAGGGTGAGTTCATCGAGATCGAGGAGGGAGAGGGATGAAGCCGCGCCCCGAACCCCACGGCCAGGTGCGCCGTAGCCAGGTGCTCACCACCTACGGCCCCGGCTCGCTGATCGATTTCCCCAACGACGCCATCCTGATGGGAGGCATCGACACCTGGGGCGACCCCATCAAGGACCAGTTCCAGGAGATCTTCGAGGACCGCCTCCTGGCCACGCTGCGGCAGGCCCTGAGCGTACCCGGGCTGCGGCTGTTCTCGCCTCCGACCGACACAGGAGAGGAGCACGGCTTCCGCAAGGGGATCACGGCGTACCAGTTCCCCGAGTGGTTCGTGGTGCAGACGCCGATCAACCCGGAGAGCGCGGTCCGGAGCCGCCCCCTGGTGCACCGGGATGCACTCACGAAGAAGAGGTACACGGTGAACGGGAAGAAGTACCCGGTGGTACCGATCCGCTTCGTGCAGGCTTGCATCAACGGCCACATCAGCGACATCGACTGGTTCGCCTTCGCGCACCGAGGGAAGACCGACTGCCGCGCGCCGCTGCTGCTGGAGGAACACGGGACCAGCGGGGATCTGGCGGACCTCTTCGTGCGATGCACGATCCACGGACCAGGGCGCTCCTTGGTGGACGCGAAGCAGCGAGAGAACAACCCGACCCCCCTGGGGCTATGCCAGGGGAAACGCCCCTGGCTCGGGGCGTACAGCCACGAGGTCTGCGGAGGCGAGGGAGGCCCCCCGCAGCCCAACCGGCTCCTGGTGCGCTCGGCGAGCAACGCCTACTTTTCCCAGACGGTGAGCGCCATCTCGATCCCGGAGGGCGACGCACAGATCCGCAAGGCGATCGAGGAGGTCTGGTCGTTCGTGGAGATCGTGGAGACCCTCAAGGATCTCCGTCATGAGATGAAACGGGCCGCGGTCAAGGCGACCCTCGGAGGCTTCGCGGAGAGCAAGATCCTGGCGGAGATCCAGCGGAAAAAGAGCGGAACGAGCGCCCAGAAAGGCATCAAGCAGGCGGAGCTGGAGACGCTGCTGGCCTGCGACGAATCGACCCTGGAAGACATCCCCGAGGCAGACTTCTACGCCCGAGCGTGGCCGCTGAAGGTAGCGAAGGGGGATGCCACCGAGAAGCTGGAGAAGGTCGTCCTGGTGCACCGCCTCCGGGAGGTCGTCGTGCAGGTCGGCTTCACCCGCCTGGAGCCGGCCACCCGCGACGTGGACGCGGAGCTGGAGCTCGGCGTGCGCTCGGCGGCGCTGGCGAAGGAGCTCTCGTGGCTCCCCGCGGTGGAGAACCGCGGCGAAGGGATCTTCCTGGCGTTCAAGCGGGAGGCCATCGAGAGCTGGGCCGGGCGACAGGAGGTCATCGACCGAGCGGCGAAGCTGCGCACGGGCTTTGACGCCTGGGCCAAGGGGCACTCCCTGGAAAAGAAGGCGAAATTCCCCGGAGCCACCTACGTCCTGCTGCACTCGCTGTCGCACCTGCTGATCACCGCGGTGAGCCTGGAGTGCGGCTACGCGGCCAGCTCCATCCGGGAGCGGATCTACGTCAACGAGGGCGACGGAGCCTACGGCATCTTGCTCTACACCGGCACGCCGGACGCGGAAGGAACGCTGGGGGGGCTGGTCGAGGTGGGCAAGAAGATCGGCATGCACCTGCGCAACGCGCTGGAGATGGCCCGCCTGTGCTCCAACGATCCGGTGTGCAGCCAGCACGAGCCGGAGTCTCGACAGGAGGAGCGATTTCTCCACGGGGCCGCCTGCCACGGGTGCCTGCTGATCAGCGAGCCGTCGTGCGAGTGGAGAAACGAGTACCTGGATCGCGCCCTGGTGGTGGCCACCGTGCAGGATCTGGGCGCGGAGTTCTTCCAGGATGCGTAGCGACGCCCACCGCCGCCTGTCGACCGCCCGGATGCTGGCGCTCGCCGAGGCGCTCGCCGAAGGGAACATCCCGTTCCCGTGTGCCCCGATGCGCGTGAGGTCCTACGCAGAACCAGGGAAGCACGAGGAGCTTGCGGCCTCGCTGAACGAGCTGGCCTCCGAGGGGTTCAACCCACGACAGGCGGCCAGGCTGCTGCGAGAGCTGGTGGAAGAGCGGAGGGCCAGCGAGGCACGAGCGCCGGGTGTGGAGCTGGTCTGGACAGGGCCGGAGTCCGTCACCTCCACGAGCCGCGACACCTTCGTGGTCGTGAGGGAGCTGTTCGAGATGGCCCAGCGGAGCGTGCTGATCTCGGGCTACGTGATCCACAGCGGGCGCCAGATCTTCGAGCCCCTCCTGCGGCGCATGAAGGAAGGAGCCTCCCTGCGAGTGCGTCTCTTCCTGAACATCGGGCCCGACGCGGAGCGCCCCGGGCGGGAGCTGGAAACCTTCGCCCGGAGGTTTCGGCAACACCACTGGGAGGGGCCTCCGTGGCCCGAGGTGTACTACGATCCGCGAGGGCTCCAGGGGGAGGCAAACGCGGTGCTCCACGCAAAGTGCATCGTGGTCGACGAACGTATTTCCCTGGTGACCTCCGCGAACCTGACCAACGCCGCCCAGCAGTCGAACATCGAGGCTGGAACGCTGGTGAAGTCCTCCACGTTCGCGCGGCACCTGGAGCACCACTTCGAGACGCTGGTGGTCCGGGGTCAATTGTTGCCGCTCTCGGGCCTTTGACATCCGGCGGCGGTTTACTCCACGGCCAGAACGGACTACCCCCCCAGGCCCCATGAGCGTCGAGCTACGTACGGTCGAGGTGGGCCCCGCGCAGAAGCGCCCCGAGGGCAGGAGGCTCCTCCGCGATTTCCTCGATCTCCCCTCGTACATCTACCGCGACGATCCCAACTGGATCCGCCCCCTCGACCTGGATCTCTCCGAGCGCCTCTCGCCCAAAAACCCCTTCTTCCTCCACGCCGAGGGCATTCTGATGGTCGCCTACCGCAACGGGAAGCCGGTGGGGCGCTGCACCGCCCAGGTCGACCGGGAGCACCTCGCCCACCACAGGGACGGCGCCGGCTTCTTCGGCTTCCTCGACACCATCGACGACCCCGCCGTCGCCGAGGCCCTGCTCCGCGCCGCCGAGGGCTGGAACCGCGCCCGCGGGATGACCTCCATCCGGGGCCCCATGAGCCTCAGCATCAACGAGGAGATCGGCTGCCTCGTCGACGGCTTCGGCACCCCGCCGATGATCCTCATGCCCCACCACCGCCCCTACCAGGGCGGCCTCATCGAGCAGGCCGGCTACACCAAGCTCAAGGACGTCTTCGCCTGGAGCTACATCCCCGGCGAGGTCTCCCCCCGCGCCCGCCGCGCCGCCGAGGAGATCGAGCGCCTCCCCGAGGTATCCTGGCGCCCCGTCGACCTCGGGAACACCGAGCGCGACATCCGCATCGGCATGGAGATCTTCAACGACGCCTGGGCCGACAACTGGGGCTTCGTCCCCATGACCGAGCCCGAACTCAAGAAGATGGCCAGCGACATGAGGCTCCTCCTCGACCCGGCGCTCACCCTGATCGTCTCCATCGACGGCGAGCCCGCCGGCATCTGCATCGCCCTCCCCGACCTCAACGCCGCCCTCCGCGGCCTCGACGGCAAGCTCTCCCCCGCCAACGTCGCTCGCCTCCTCTGGCGCCTCAAGGCCCTCCGCCCCAACCGCGCCCGCCTCATCCTCCTCGGCATCCGCCGCAAGTACCGCCACGTCCGCAAGTACGCCGCCCTCTCCGCTTTCATGTACGCGAAGATCAACGAGGCGGGCCGCAAGATCCACATCCGCGAGGCCGAACTCTCCTGGACCCTCGAGGACAACGGCCCCGTCAACGCCGGCATCCGCATGATGGGCGGCAAGATCTACAAGACCTACCGCCTCTACCAGCGCCCCCTGGGCCCGGCGTTAACCGTTGCCGTTCATGGCCCGGAAGGCCTCCTCCCGCTCCTCAGGCCCCCCCTGGCGCCTCGCCTTCCTGCTCGCGGCGGCCTCCGGCGCCGCAGGAGCCCAGGAGCCCGCTCCGGCCTCCGACCCGGCCCCCGCGGCGACCTCCGATCCCCCGGCCCCTCCCCCCGAGCCCAAGGCGGAGGAGGTGACGGTGGTGGGTCGGCGGAGCGCGCCTTCCCGGGGGGCCTCCGACTTCAACCTCAAGCTGGGCGAGCTGGGCCGCGTCCCCCGCGGCAACGCCGCCGACCTGCTGAAGCTGGCCCCCGGCATCCTCCTCACCAACAAGGGCGGCGACGGCCACGCGGAGCAGGTCTTCCTGCGGGGCTTCGACGCCCGGGAGGGGCAGGACATCGAGTTCAACGTCGGGGGCGTGCCGATCAACGAGGCCGGAAACCTCCACGGCAACGGCTTCGCGGACCTCCACTTCATCATCCCGGAGCTGGTGGAGAGCCTCCGGGTGGTCGAGGGTCCGTTTGACCCCAGGCAGGGGAACTTCGCCGTCGCCGGCAGCGCCACCTACGAGCTGGGGCTGCTCCAGCGGGGGATCACCGCGAAGGCGACGGCGGGCTCCTTCGGCACGCGCCGCCTGCTGCTCACCTGGGGCCCCCCGGGCGCCTCGGTGCGGACTTTTGGCGGGGTCGAGCTGTTCCGAACTGACGGTTTTGGCAGCAACCGGGCGGCGGAGCGGGGCAGCGCCATGGGGCAGTACGAGGGTACCTTCCGCCAGGGGAGCTACCGGATCGGCGCCACCGCCTACTCGGCCCACTACCAGAGCGCCGGGGTGCTCCGGGCCCAGGACGTGGACGCCGGGCGGGTGCGCTTCTTCGACACCTACGACCCCCGCCAGGGGGGCGACTCCTCGCGCACGTCGTTCTACGGCGACCTGGATGTGAAGCAGGGGGCGATGAACTACCGCCAGGGAGCCTTTTTGGTCTTCCGCTCCATGCGGCTTCTGGAAAATTTCACCGGCTTTCTCCTGGACCCGCAGCGCCCGGTGCAGACCCCCCACGGGCAGCGAGGGGATCTCCTGGATCTCTCCGTGGACAGCGTCACCTACGGCGCCCGGGGCTCGGCGCTCTACCGCGCCCGGGCGCTGGGGCTGCCCCAGGCCATCGAGGTGGGCTACTTCGCCCGGGGCGACCGCACCGCCTCCTCGCAGATGCGGCGCCAGAGCCTCCCGGATGTCCCCTACCTGCGGGAGACGGACCTGGACGCGCGCCTGGGCAACCTGGGGCTCTACGGCGACCTCGACCTGCGGCCCCTGCGGAAGGTGGTGCTCCGGGGCGGCGTCCGGGGCGATCTCTTCACCTACGACGTGAAGGATCTGTGCGCGGTCTCGGAGATCCGCCAGCCCTCCGCCCAGAACCCGCCGGGGGACGCGAGCTGCCTGTCCCAGCAGGATTTTGGCCGCTACCGCGAGCCCACCGAGCGGGTCTCCACCTCGTCGATGGTCCTGCTGCCCCGCGGCTCCCTGCTCCTCGGCCCCTTCGAGTCCTTCACCTTCTCCGCGAGCTGGGGGGCGGGTGCCCGCTCCATCGATCCTGTCTTCATCAACCAGGACAGATCCCAGCCCTTCGCCCGCCTCGAAGCCCGGGAGTTTGGCGTCTCCTACGGCCGCATCCTCGGGGAGACGGAGCTGATGGTCCGCTCGATCTTCTTCCAGACCCACGTCGACCGCGACCTGATCTTCAGCGAGACGGCGGGGCGGAACGTGCTGGCCCAGGGGACCACCCGCACCGGCTGGGTCGGCGCCCTGCGCGCCACCGGCGACTTCTTCGACCAGGCCGCCAACGTCACCCTGGTCAAGAGCACCTTCGACGACACGGGCCTGCTCATCCCCTACGTACCGGACGTCGTGGTGCGCAGCGACTCGTCCCTCCACGGCGACCTCCCCCTGCGGATCGGCCAGCGCCCGATCCGGGGCGCCCTCGCCTCCGGGATCACCTACGTGGGCCGCCGCGCCCTCCCCTTCGGCCAGCGCTCCGACCGCATCTTCACCGTGGACCTCTCCGCCTCCGTCCGCTACCGCGCCTACGAGCTGAGCCTCGTGTCGACCAACCTCCTCGACCAGCGCTACCGCCTCAGCGAATTCAACTACGCCTCCGACTTCCGCTCCGCCTCGCAGCCCACCCTCGTCCCTGCCAGGCACTTCTCCGCCGGCGCCCCCCGCGGCGTCTTCCTCACCCTCGCCGCCACCCTCGGAGGCGAACCGTGAACCTGCGCCCCCTCGCCTTCCTCCTCGCCCTCTTCCCCCTCCTCGCCTGCACCGGCACCACCGGCAGCGAGCTGGTCACCTTCGACGCCTACGCGGCGGGCCCCGAGGACGCGGCGGGCCCCGGCTACTCCTTCGTCACCGGGCGGGGCTACACGGTGACCTTGCACCGCATGCGGGTGCTCGTAGGCGGCCTCTACCTCAACCGCTCCGTGCCCATCTCCGGAGGCCAGAGCCGCACCTGCTTCCTCCCCGGGATCTACGTGGGCGAGGTCCCCTCCCCGCTCCTGGTCGACGTCCTCGACGGCAGGCCCCAGCGCTTCCCCGGGCGCGGCGGCGGAACCCACGACCTGGCCCGCTCCGGCGAGGTGTGGCTCACCGGCGCCCGGATCGACGCCACCCGCGACCCGTCCGTCCTCCTGGACGTCGCCGGCGTCGCCCTGCGCGACGGCGTCGAGCAGCCCTTCGAGGCCCGGATCACCATCAGCGAGAACCGTAACCCGGCGGTCCTCGACCCGGCCCGCCCCGGCGCCGATCCGCTGTGCGCCAAGCGGATCGTCTCCCCCATCCCTGTCTCCCTCACCCCCGCCCAGGATGGCGCCCTCCTGCTCCGCGTCGATCCCCGCGGCATGTTCGCCAACGTCGATTTCTCCCTCCTCCCTCCCCCCGCCCAGCCCGGCGACCCCTGGCGCTTCGACGACGCCGACACCAACCAGCCCAGCACCGCCCTCTTCGCCGGCCTCCGCTCCGCCGACGGCGTCTACCGCTTCTCCTTCCTCCCCTCCCCCCCCTGATCTCCCCGCCCCGCCTCCCCCCGCAGGGGTGTCCGCTCACCCGGACCGCAATTGTGTTGCAACAAGCTTCCTGATGCAGCTACATCAGCGAAGCATCTTTTCCGGGAAGCAGCCATGAAGCGATCAACCCCTGTCATCGAAGCGTCCAGGCGAGACCTCACCCCCCTGGCCCCCCTCTCCCTGAAGGGCAGAGGGGGGAGCTTGAACGGGACGTCCAAGCCAGGGAGCGGATCGGCCCCGGTGTCCACGCACCTTCTGCGTCAAGGGGGCAGCCCATTTTGGAGACTTCCTGTGCAAACTCCCCCCTCTGCCCTTCAGGGAGAGGGGGGTCGGGGGGGTGAGGTTCCTTGGAGACTTCCTGTGCAAACTCCCCCCTCTGCCCTTCAGGGAGAGGGGGGTCGG
>CAZSDX010000010.1:0-1625 GCA_964605685.1 uncultured Polyangiaceae bacterium | reverse complement strand
TTGGAGACTTCCTGTGCAAACTCCCCCCTCTGCCCTTCAGGGAGAGGGGGGTCGGGGGGGTGAGGTTCCCTCAAGTGCTGCGGCAATACTAGCGAAACGCCCCTTCATCCTCGCCACGCTTGCGGTGGTCGCGGCGATGTCCGCGGCCTGCCACGATCACGATCACGACGACGAGGGAGCGACCTCGCTGGCCTTCACCGTCTCCGGGGAGGAGACGGCCATCAACGGCTACAGCTTCCCTCCGGCGCCTGGCTCGACCTTCGCGGTGGTCGACGGGTGGGAGATCCGCTTTGACCGGGTGCTGGTGACGATCGACGACCTGGAGCTCTCCGCGACCCCGGATCTCTCCCCGACGGATCAGTCCCAGGCAGGGGAGCCGGTAGCGCGGGCCAAGGGGCCCTGGGCGGTGAACCTGTCGGTGGCGGGCCAGGTGGGGACGCCGCCGGAGGCGAAGCTGGCGGGCCTGCGGCTCCAGGGGGAGGGGCACGACCACGGGGGGCCGCCGGCAACGGGCCGGGGCAGCGCGGAGGACAGCAGCGTCCGGCTGGTGACCTTCACGGGGCAGAACCTCAAGGGCAACGCCGAGTTCGCTCCGGACCAGCGCTACGCCTTCGGCTACCGCCTGGTGTCGGCCTCTGCGGCGGCGAACCGGGTCAACCTTGATGCGGCGGCGGGCGCTGACTACGACGAGATGATCCAGAAGGGCTGGACCACCCTCTACGTCGGCACGGCCACCTTCAAGGGGACGAACTGCACCAGCGGGGACGCGAGCTACGACTTCTCGAAGCTACCCACCTCGGTGAAATTCCGCCTGGGGTTTGCCACGCCCACCACCTACCGCAACTGCCAGAACAGCGACCTGACCGGCAAGGCGTTCGACGGCGAGGAGTTCCAGCGGGGCATCCAGGTGGTGAAGGGTCGCGCGAACTACGCCCAGATCACCTTCCACCTGGAGCATGCCTTCTGGGACAGCGTGGTCCACGACCAGGCCCGGATGTTCTTCGATCAGATGGCCGCTGCCGCCCAGGGGGGCCTGGTCACCTCCGAGGATCTGAAGAAGCTCGACCCTGCGGGCTTCGTCGATGCCCAGGGCAACCCCCTCCCCTGGCGCTCCTGCCTGGACGCCAGCCCCGCGCCCTCCGGCCAGCGCAAGTTCAACACCAGCAGCGTCCCTCTCGTCGGTCAGAACGGCAACGCCTCCCAGGGGCTCCGCAACTACGAGGACTTCCTGGCCTACCAGATCAGCACCATGGGCCACCTCAACGCCAACGGACTCTGCGCCCCCCAGCGCGACTTCCCCTCTCCCCGCTAAGCTGTCCTCACGGACACGACCCATCCGGGTCAGCGTCGACCCCTGCGTTGTTGGCGTGGCACTCGTTGCAGTAAACCACGCCGTCGCAGGCGCAGATCGGGTTGCACTCCTCCGGACACACCGCAAGCTGCGGCCTCGGCTTGCACGTCCCCTGGAGCGCCACCCGACCGCACGCCTTGTCCTCGTGGTCGCAGAACTCCGTCACGCCGCAGGTCACCTCCTCCCCTGGCGTCCCGCAGGTTCCGGGCCCGGCCCCGCCCCCCCCCGCAACGCCCGCCGCTCCCCCGGCCCCGCCGCTTCCTCCCGCCGCGCC
>CAZSDX010000009.1:0-32116 GCA_964605685.1 uncultured Polyangiaceae bacterium | reverse complement strand
ACGAGCGGACCGACGGGGGAGAAGCCGGGGTAGAGCGAGACGAGGGCGGCGACGGGGAGGAGCAGCGCGGGGGGGCGGGGCAGAAGGGGGTTCCTCCGGGGAAGGCCCAGCTCGCCGAGGCGTGGCCCAGCGCGGACCCGGGCGCGGATCAGGCCCCCACGGGGGCGCCGACCTTCGAGCCACCGCCGGCGGCGCCCCCGCCGGTGACCTGCCAGGGGAAGAAGGGCGAAAAGGGGGACAGGACGCTGGTGCTCTCCTTCGAGGGGCTCCCGAGGACGGCGCTGGTGCACGTGCCGCCGGGCTACGATCCGGCGAAGGGGACGATGCTGGTGCTGAACTTCCACGGGTTCTCGTCCGACGGCTTCCAGGAGGCGATCCTGTCGAGGATGAACAAGGCCAGCGACGAGCGGAATTTCCTGGTGGTGTACCCCTACGGGGTGGCCAACAGCTGGAACGCGGGGAAATGCTGCGGGACCGCCTGGCTGGACGCGGTGGACGACGTGGGGTTCGTGGGCAAGCTGCTCGACACGCTGGAGGAGGAGTACTGCGTGGACACGAGGAGGGTGTTCTCCACGGGGATGTCCAACGGCGGCTTCTTCTCCCACCGGCTGGCCTGCGAGCTGTCGGACCGGATCGCCGCCGTCGCCCCGGTCGCGGGCGTCATCGGTGTCTCCCCGTGCACCCCGCCGAGGCCGGTGCCGGTGATGCAGTTCCACGGCACCGAGGATCTGCTCGTCCCCTACGGCGGCGGCAACCCGGTGCTCAACGTGGGCCTGGAGGGGGTCCTTGATTTCCCCTCCGTGGCGGACACCATGGCCGGCTGGCGCCAGCGGAACGGGTGCCCCGACGCCGGCGAGAAGATCTACGAGCAGGGCGACGCGGTGTGCCTCCGGTGGGGGGCGTGCCAGCAGGGCTCGGAGGTGATCCTCTGCACCCTGAAGGGAGGCGGCCACACCTGGCCCGGCGGCGTCCCCATCCCCTTCCTCGGCAAGACCAGCAACGACCTCAGCGCCACCCGCGCCATGCTCGACTTCTTCGAGGCCCACCCGATGCCGTGAGGCTCAGCGGGCGCGGGTCGAGCGAGGGGACGACGCCTCGGAGATCACCTCCCCGCGGGAGGCCGCCAGCAGCGCCTCGCGCATGGACTTGGCGTCGGAGAAGCGCTCGCGGGGATTGCCGGCGATGGCGCGCCGGAGGAAATCGGCCCAGGCCGCCGGCAGCGGGGGCATGGAAGGCAGCACGCCGGAGGTCCGCTCGCTGGCGTTCGGCAAGGAGAGCCGGTCCGTGGGGGCCGGCGGGTGCCCGGCCAGGCACTCGAAGAGCACCGCGCCCACGCTGAAGAGGTCCGCGCGGGGATCGATCTCGTCGCCGGCCTCCTGCTCGGGGGCCATGTAGCCCGGGGTCCCCAGCGGCGCGCCGAACTGGGTGAGCTTGGTCTCCGCCCACTCCACCCGGGCGATGCCAAAATCCAGGAGCTTCACCCGCTCCCGGGGGCCGCTCGGCCCCTCTTCCCTCGCCAGGAACACGTTGCCAGGCTTGATGTCCCGGTGGATCACCCCCGCCGAGTGGACGGCGCTCAGCGCGTCGCATAGCTCCAGGGCGATCGGGAGGACCTGCTCGGGGGTCAGGGTACCCAGGCGCGCGAGCCGCGCCGCGAGGCTCTCGCCGCGGAGCAGCTCCATGACCAGGTAGGTGGTCCCGTTGGGCAGGGAGCCCTGGTCAAACAGCTCGACCACGTTGGGGTGCCAGGCGAGGCCCATGGCCTCCGCCTCCCGGCGCAACCGATCGGAAGCCACCTCGTCGTGGGCCACCGCGGGGCGCAGCAGCTTGATGGCCACCGGGAGGTTATCCGACAGACGGATCGCCTGGTAGATGACGCCGCTGCCTCCGGTGCCCAGCCGCGAGCCCAGGCGGTAGAGCCCGGCGATCACCGAGCCCTCGTCCAGAAGCTTACTGCGGGCAGCCTCCCGGAGCTGGGAGCTACGCTCCAGCGCCCGGAGCCGGTAGTGCTGCGCCTGGCCCCGGGCCCGGTTGACCCGGTCGCGGTGGAGCAGCACGCCGGTGACCAGCCCCAGCCCCAGCCCCAGCCCGGCGCCGATGGCCCCGGTGAGCGGCGCATGGAGCGCGGCGCTGGCCCCCGCCAACAACCCCACGGCCCCGGTGAAGGGGAGCTCCCGGTAGGCCTGGAGGCTCCAGGTGACGGAGTACTCCTGCCCGATGGCGCCGGAGCGGCCCGCCAGGCTGCGGGAGGTGTTGTCCGCGAGGGTGACCTTGCCGGGCGGCAGGCCGAACATCACCGGGATGGCCCGGAGCTCGGCGACCCGGGCCAGCCCGAGGAGGCCGTCCCGCTCGAAGCGCGGGTCGTGGGTGAGGTTGATGCGGCCACGCCACCGGGTCGGGGCGCTCTCCACGGTCTCCCAGCGGGCGATGCGGAACTCCTCGGTGCCCATGCCGTCGAGCTGCCGGAAGGCGTCCTGGGGGGACTCGGCGCCCCGGAGCACCCGGGTCCACACGCCCAGGTTCTCCGGCGCCAGCACCCCGGACCAGGTGTCCGCCAGCGCGTCCCGGCCGTGGCGATCGACGAACAGCTCGGCGGCCTTGTGCCACAGGGCCACCCCCACGGGGCGCGTCTCGTCCTCCAGATCCTCCCGCGAGAGCTGGAGCGCCCCCAGCAGCGCGTCGGCGTCCGAGCGGCTGCGGGTGATCTCCAGGTGAAGCACCAGCGTCTTGATGCGCGAGACGCTGGTCTCCCCCGCCGGAAAGGAGGACCGATGCATGAGGCGTGCCCCCCACGCTACACCACAACGGCGCGACCCGTGGAAGTCTCCTCCACCCCGGGGGAGTTTCGCTGCGCGAACGTCGCGGGTTTGCTAGGGTGAACGGCCCAGGAGGTCCCGATGAAACGTCCCTCGCTTCGCGGCCTTGTCGTCGCCGTACCCCTCCTCGCCTCGGGGATGCTCCCGGAGCCGGGCCCCGCCCGCTCCGTGGCGCTGACGTCGCGGGCCTGGGCGCAGGATACGGTGGTGCTCTCCCAGTGCACCATCAAGGGCGCCCAGCCCCTCGGCAAGGGGCAGCAGATCCTCGATGCCCCCAAGGACGGCCGCCCCCTCGGCCAGTTCACCGGCGCGACGGGCCCGCTGACGGCGACGCTCCCGTCGGAGATGTCCGGGCGGGCCAAGGTCAGCACCTCCGCGGGCAAGCCCACCGTCCGGATCGACGGCTGGATGCCCGCCTCGGCGCTCCCCATCCATACCGCCCGGGACGTCCCCGTGCTCCAGGGGAACCTCTGGCTCGCCACGGGCCACCGGGTCCAGCCGGTCAAGGCGACCGGCTCCCAGCTCACCGCCGAGCTGACGGTCCAGGGCTCCCAGGATCGCAAGGTCCGCGGCACCGCCCCCTGCGACGCCTTCTCCCTCGACCGGACCCGCCCCACCCCCCTCGACATCCCCGGCAACGCCCGCGGCTACCTCACCAAGGGCACGTCCCTCACCTTCTTCGATAACCCGAACGGCACCGAGATCCTGGAGCTTGCCATGGCCGACGGCGCCAGCCAGCTCTTCTGGAGCACCGAGTCCCGGGGGGCCTTCGTCCATGTCCTTGGCCGCGGCGATTTGGTCGTCGACGCCTGGATCCGCCTCAAGGAGCTCTCCCCCCTGAAGAAGGGCGAGATGATGGACCAGTACATCCCCCCCAGCAGCCAGGTCGCCGGCGCCCAGCTCAAGCTGGAGAATGACCCCAAGCTCCACACCGCCCCCCGGGAGATCCCCATCCGCCTCCGCCCCAACGACAAGGACAAACCCATCGGTGTCGTCGAGAAGGGCGCCGAGATCTACGAGGTCGGCTCCACCCCTAAGTGGATCAACGTGCTGCCCAAGGAGCTCCACATCACCCCCCCCAGCGACGCCGGCTACTGGATCCCCTCCGACGACCTCGCCGGCAAGTAGATGCCTCCCTTCGGAAACGCCTGGCTCGCTCACTGGACCCTCGACCCCGCCGTCCGCTACCTCAACCACGGCACCGTGGGTGCCACCCCTCGCCGCGTCCTCGACCGCCAGCAGCGGCTCCGCGACGAGATGGAGCGCCGCCCCTCGGCCTTCCTGCTCCGGGAGGTCGTGGCCATGATCGGCACCGCGTCCCCGGGGCCCGGGAGGCTCCGCGAGGCCGCCGCCCAGGTCGCGCGCTTCGTCGGAGCCGACCCCCGTGACCTCGGCTTTGTCTCCAACGTCACCGCCGGGATCAACGCCGTGCTCCGCGCCATCCCCTTCCAGCCGGGGGACGAGATCCTGCTCCTGGACCACGCCTACGGGGCCGTCGCCAGCGGCGCCCGCGTCCTCGGCGGAGCCCGGGGCGCCTCGATCCGCTGGGCGAAGATCCCCCTCCCCGTCGAGGACGGCGCCCAGATCGTCCGCGCCGTCGAGGAGGCCGTCTCTCCCCGCACCCGCCTCGCCCTCCTCGACCACGTCACCTCCTCCAGCGCCCTTCTCCTCCCCATCGCCGAGCTGATCCGCTCGCTCCACCGCCGCGGCGTCCCGGTGCTCGTCGACGGCGCCCATGCCCCCGGCGCCGTCCCCGTCGACGTGGCCTCCCTCGGCGCCGAGTGGTACGCCGCCAACCTCCACAAGTGGGCCTGGGCACCCCGGAGCTGCGGCTTCCTCCACGCCCGCTCCGACCTCCACGGCGGGCTCCACGCCCCCACCCTCTCCTGGGGCGTCGACCAGGGCCTCGCCGCCGAGTTTGACTGGCAGGGTACCTTTGACCCCACCCCGATGCTCGCCGCCCCCGAGGGCCTCGCCATGCTGGAAGAGCTGGGGATCGAGGAGGTGCAGCGCCACAACCACCGCTGGGCCTGGGGGGCGGCGGAGGCGCTGCGGGACGAGCTGGGGGCGACGCCGCTGGCCGCCGAGGAGCTGGTCGGGACCATGGCGACGGTGATGCTCCCGGCGTCCTTCGGGGCGACCACCGCCGATGCGGTGCGGCTGCGGGATCGTCTGCTGTTCGACGAGGGGATCGAGGTTCAGGTCCACGACCAGGGGGGGCGGCTCCACCTGCGGGTCTCCGGTCAGATCTACCTCGACGATGGCGACATCGAGGCGCTGCTGCGCGCGCTACGGAGCCTCGCGGCGGGGTGAGGGCCGTGGCTCGGTCATCGTGTGCGTGATGATGTACACCGCCCTGAAGCCGCCCCCTCCACGAGCGGAACCAGCTCCACGACCCCCGACGAGCAGGGCGCGGTGGCCGTCAAGCTGATGCCGTGAGGGGCCGATCGTGCCTCGCGACGAGCGCCATACATGGCACGGCCAGAAGGAAGGAGGGGGCTGGTGCTATACCGTCCCCACCGTACCGTTGAAGTTTCTCCAGGGTGGCCCGTGGTGACGTCGTAGGGGCGCAACAGGTTGCGCCCCTACCCCCGCGGACGTTCCGGAATAACTTCAACGGTGTGTTTGGCGTGGGATTAGGATGCTCCACCAGGAGGTATCCGATGTCGAAGATCCTTTTCACGCTCCTTGCCCTGTCGTGCGCCCTCGTGGTCTCCGGCTGCTGCGCGGGCGGCAAGGGGAAGAACGCCGCCATGGTCCAGTGCCGGGCAACGGCGAACGACAACACGACCTGCAAGGCGTGCTGCACAAGGGCGGGCGCCAGGTCAGGCTTCCATAGCAAGAGCATGGGCTGCGAGTGCACCCCCTGAGCAGATGCCCCCGACCGCTCACGAAGGAGCGGGGGGAACCCGGGGCCCGGGGGCCCTGAACAGAACCAGGGCGCCGACGCCGCCGACCAGCAGCGCGGCGAGGCTCACCCCCATCGTCGAGGTCAGCGAGCGAGCGAGGAAGTCGAGGGCGGCCTGCTCGGAGAAGAAGCGCGTGGGAACCTCGGAGCGGCTCCCCGCTGGCCCCACGCACACGCAGGCCGCGGCGTCGCCCTTGCGGTGCTGGATCACGCCGTCGTGGCGCTGCCCCCGCACACCCGCGCGGAAACAGGCTCGAGGTCTACCATCGACGATGGCGACATCGAGGCGCTGCTGCGCGCGCTACGGAGCCTCGCGGCGGGGTGAGGGCCGTGGTAGCGAGGCTCCATGGCGGGTGGCTGGTCGTTGGAGCAGTGGTTGGAGGGCTTCGAGCGCAACGTCGAGGGGTACGTGCAGCAGGCGCTCCAGACCGCGCGGGAGGCCGCTCCGGCGGACGATCCGGCCTGGAGCGAGCTGCGGGGGCGCTACAGGGTCGGTAAAGACCCGCTGCTGGCCCGCTGGATCGCCGGGCTGAACCCGGCGCGTCCCCGGGGGGCCTCCGCCGAGGAGCTGCGCCAGGTGCTGGAGGCGCTGGCGGCCTGGGCGCAGGGGGAGCTCGGGGCCTTCGCGCGGCAGGCACCGGCGGCGGCGTCGCACCCGGTTTACCAGCGGATCCAGGGGAGGCTGGGGAGGCTGGCGCTGGACGAGGTGGTCCGCTACCGGGAGGCGCTGGCGGCGAGCGCGCTGGGGCAGCCCGCGGCGTCGCCCTCGGTGGGCGGGATCTTCGCCAACGCGGCGAAGACCGCGGGCGAGACCCCCTGGGCGGAGGCGTACAAGCAGGGGGCGCAGGCGCACACGCTGATCTGCTCCCGCTGCGGCAGCGCCCAGGAGCGCCCCCTCGATTTCCTCTGTCGATACTGCAAACAACCCCTCGGATTACCCACGGAGACGCCGATGAACGCGAACCAGCAGCAGTTCATGCAAGAGTGGCAGGGCCACATCCAGCAGGCCACGCAGCGCATCGGGGGGCTGCTCCGGGAGGCGGAGGCCGGCTGCCGCCAGCTCATCGCCCAGAACCCGGACGACCCGATGCCAGTGCAGAACGCGCTCAGCGCCATCAACGTGCAGATCCAGGAGCAGCGCACCCGGCTGGGCACGAGCTGGAGCGACCTGATGCTGGCGAAGCTGATGGGCTCCCTGGACAACCGGCACGTGATCGCCCAGGGCGAGCACTGGCTGGAGCAGACCGATCAGTGGATCGACGAGACCTGGGCCCGCTTCCGGGCCTACTGGCTGGCGGAGAGCGGGCGCGCCATGTGGCCCCGGGTAGCCCAGCTCCTCCAGCGGGGTTCGTACTGCGTGCGGTGCGGCGCGCCGATCAAGCCGGCGAACCCGGTGAAGCCCGAGTCGATCCACTGCGGCGCGTGCAACACCGTCAACCAGTTCACCCCGGACCCGATCCTGACGACCTACTACACGGTCATGCCGGACCGCCACGCGGAGAACGCCGCCATCGACAAGCGCATCGCCATCGACCGGTGGCGGCGGGAGGTGCGCCTCTACGTCAAGCGCAACCACCAGAGCCTGAGCAAGGTCCTGGGGGGCAGCGCCGAGGAGCCGGTCTCCTCCCTGGATCACTGGGAGTCCCTGGAGCGCGACTACTGGAAGGCGTACGCCGCCGCGCAGGCCCAGATCAAGCCTCTCTCCGACGAGGAGCAGGCCCGCTTCGTCGACGGCAAGATGAAGCATTTCACCAAGCAGCACCTCCACTCCAGCCCCGCGTGGCGCCGGCAGAAGGGGGTGGCCGAGCCTCGCCCTGCTTCCCCCCAGGAGCTCCTCGCCCCCATCGAGGGGGTGAGCATCGAGCTGTACGCGCAGCTCTCGTCGAAGCAGGCGAGCCTGGCCCCGGCGGATTTCCAGAACCTTCTGGCCCAGCACCGCCTCGACCACGCCACCTTCGAGCGGGCCGCCCAGGGCTGGCAGGAGCGCATGCGCGACGACGCCACCTTCACCGTCACCCAGGCGTACACCAGGGCGTTCACCTCGGCCCCCGCCGCGGCCCCCCCCGGAGCCCCGGGGGGCGGCGCCCCGGCGGCGCCCCCCCGGGAGATGTCTTTCGAGCTCTACTGCGAGATCCTCGGGGCGCAGAACGCCTGGACCCGCCAGGGCAAGGACGTGAACGCCATGCTCAAGCAGGTCTTCAACCTCACCGCCGCCGAGTTCGCCACCGCCAGCGCGCCCATCTCCATGAAGATGATGACCGACCCCAACCTCGCCATGCGCATGATGCCGCTGATGCAGCAGGGCGAGCAGAAGCACTCCCGCTGAGGATCCCGTGGACCTTCGCACCATCGACGCCGGAGGGCTCGTTCACTACGCCGATTTCGGAGGCAAGGGGCCGCGCACCGTGGTGCTGGTCCACGGGCTCGGCGGCTCGCTCTACAACTGGGCGGCGGCGGCTCCTCGCTTGACCCACCTCGGGCGGGTGATCGCCCCCGACCTCGCCGGCTTCGGCCGCAGCCCGTGGCGCCCCGGCAGCGCCCGGCTCTCCTCCAACCGCGCGCTGCTCGGCCGCTTCCTCAAGGCCATCTCGCCGGAGCCCGTGGTGCTGGTCGGCAACTCCATGGGCGGCATGCTCTCCATGCTCCAGGCCGCCCACGAGCCCGCCACCGTGGAGGCGCTGGTCCTCGTCTGCCCGGCGCTGCTCCCGGCGCCCCCGGGGGCCATCGAGCGGGAGATCGTCGCCTTCTTCTCCCTGAGCGCCGTCCCGGTATTGGGCGAGGCCCTGGCGCGCCGCCAGCAGGAGCGTGTCCCCCCGGACAAGGCGGTCAACCAGATGTTCCGCCTCTGCGGGATCGACCCCCGGGCCATCGACCCGCACGTGCTGCACCTCCACCAGGAGCTGGCCCGGGAGCGCTACCGGATGCCCTGGGCCATCCCGGCCTTCCACGAGGCGACCCGCTCGCTGCTGGGGCGGCTCACCCTGCGCTCCGGGGAGGTCCAGCGGGCCATGCGGTCCATCCGGGCGCCGACGCTGCTGATGCAGGGCCTCACCGACCGGCTCGTGCCCGCGGAGACCTCGCGCCGCGCCCACCAGATCTGCCCCTCCTGGACCCTCGACGAGCTGCCGGAGCAGGGGCACACCCCGATGCTCCAGGACCCGGACCTCTTCGCCCGTCGCCTGGCCTCCTGGCTCCTGCGTTCTGTGGTGTGAGCGATTCTCCGCGCCCGCCCGGACTCGGTGCTAAACCTGGAAAAATGGCGTCTCTGGACGCATCCCACCACGTCTCGCAGCTCGCGCAGCTCTGCCGGCAAGGAAAGCCGCTCGGCCCCTTCGCGGACTTTCTGGGTCGAATCTGTCCCCCGTCCCCGCAGGGCTGGGTGGCCACGATGCTCTTCGGGTCCTCCGCGCAGACGGTGGACGTGTACGACGTGCAGCCTTACCAGGGCGATCCCTTCCGGGAGAGCTGCCTGTTCTGGGCCTGGGCGACCGGCGTCAAGCTGGAGCAAACCGTGCTCCCGGGGCGGGCGAGGCTGGGGCTGTTCGCCTACGGTCCCGGAGGCTACCGCTACCTGTCCCGGCGCCGGGGGGATCTGGAACAGCTCCTCGACGCCGAGGGGCGCCCCCTGGACGACTTCGACGCCACGGCGCTGGCCCAGGTATTCCTCGATACGCTGGCCAACCAGGGGCCCTACACCCACGGGCTGATCCGCTCGCCCCGGCAGCTCGACTCGGACACGCCCGTGCAGGGCTTCGACGCCCGGGGCTACCGCCTCAACGAGCTCGAATGGGAGCGCTGGAGGCACACCGTCGCCGCGCCGCTCTGCTCCGGGGACGAACACCGGGGCTGGCACTTGGACTTCTTCACCCTCTACGGCTGGATGCACGAGAAGCGCACCCTCTGCCGGCTGCACTACCGGGTGCGCTGCGCGCCGGGGCACTACCGGGGGCGGCCCTCGGGGTTCCGGATCGAGGCGCGGATCGAGCCGCTCACCGAGCACATGTTCCGCAACGCCCCGGCGGCGCGCTGAGCGTTCAGCCCCTGGCGACGGCCTGGAGGGCCATCGAGAGGCCGGAACCGGGCATCAGGCCCAGGATGAGCACGAAGACGGCGGAGATCACCAGGGCAGCGGTGACCAGGCCGGAGCGCATCGGGGTCGCGATGGGGGCGCCGGGGGCGGGCTCGCGCATGTACATGTAGACCAGCACGCGCAGGTAGTAGTAGGCACCCAGGACGCTGTTGAGGAGGCCGAGGACGGCGAGGGTGTAGTGCTCGGCGGCGATGGCCCCGCGGAAGACGTAGAGCTTGGCGAAGAAGCCCGCGGACGGGGGCACGCCGGCCAGGGACAGCAGGAAGAAGGACATGGCAAGGGCGGCGGCGGGGTGGCGGCGGCCGATGCCGGCGAGGTCCTCGTAGCTGACCGCCTCGGCGCCGCGGCTGCCGATGAGGACGAGGGCGCCGAGGGCGCCGGCGGTGGAGACCGTGTAGGCCAGCAGGTAGAGGAGCACGCTAGCCTGGGCCTCGGCGCCGAGGCGGTTCATCGACACGACGCCCACAAGGACGTAGCCCGCGTGAGCCACCGACGAGTAGGCGAGCATGCGCTTGACGCTCTCCTGGCGGCCGGCGATCAGGTTGGCGACGGTCATGGTGAGCAGGGCGAGGAACGCCAGCACCGGCGGCCACCCGGAGCCCCAGGAAGAGAAGCGGGCGTCGCCGAAGGTGTGCACCAGGAGCCGGAGCATCATGGCGAAGGCGGCGCTCTTGACCGCCACGGCCATGAAGGTCATCGCCGGGGTGGGGGCGCCCTCGTAGGCGTCCGGGGCCCACATGTGGAAGGGGACCGCGCTCACCTTGAAGGCGAGGCCCACGAGGATCAGCGCGAAGCCAAAAACCACCATGGGCCAGGGGAGGCCCTTGCCAGCGGCGAGCATCTGGCCGATCCCGACGAGGTCCGTGTGGCCAGTGGCGCCGTAGAGGAGAGCGCCGCCGTAGAGCAGGAGCGCCGCGGCGAAGGAGCCCAGGAGGAAGTACTTGAGGGCCGCCTCGGTGCTGCGGGACGATCCGCGGCGAAAGCCGGTCATCGCGTAGACCCCGAGGGACATGGTCTCCAGCCCCAGGAACAACGACAGGAGGTCGCCGGAAGCCGCGAGGACGACGCAGCCGATGGTGCTGAACATCAGCAGCGAGTAGAACTCGCCGCGGTCGAGGTTGTGCTCCGGAAGGTAGCCGCCCGCCAGCAGCGACGCCAGGGCCCCGCCGAGGCAGGTGACCATGGTGAAGAACAGGGTGAAGCGGTCGAGGATCAGGTAAGGGGCTACCTTCTGGAAGCCCTCGATGGTCTCCGGGCCCTTCATCCAGAGGCCCATCGCCATCAGGGCCGCGGCCAGCAGACACACGGCGCTCCCCAGGGAGAGCTCGGAGGAAGGACCGTCCTTGTTGGACTCGTCGGAGAAGCGCCCGAAGGCCTCGGCCAGCATCAGGCCGCAGCCGCCGAGCACCAGGATCAGCAGGGGCGATAGCGCGATGTAGACGCCCATCTCACTTGGCTCCTTCGGCGTTGGCCGACGCGCCCTTGCCCATGCCAGGCGCCCCCTGGAGGAACTTGCTGTCGCTGATGTTCAGCAATTCCGGGGGGCTGTTCCCGTGGGATTTGGCGACGTCGAAGGTCTGGCGGTAGCGCAGGTCGAACGAGTCGACCGCGTCCTTCATCCGGTCGAGGAAGACCGCAGGGAAGAACCCGATCACGAAGATCATCACGATGAGGGGAGCGAGGGCGAAGGTCTCCCGGGGGTTGATGTCCTGGAGCCGCCTGTTCTTCGGGTTGGAGAGCGGGCCGAAGAACATCTTCTGCGTCACGCTCAGCATGTACACCGCCCCGAGGATCACGCCGGCCGCCGCGAGCACCGCGTCGATGCCGCCGAACTTCCCCAGGGACCCGGACACGTAGGTGCCCATGATGATCATGAACTCGCCGACGAACCCGTTGGTGCCAGGCACCCCGATGCTTGCCAGCGTCACGATGATCCACAGCGCCGCGTACACCGGCATCACCTTCGCGAGGCCGCCGAACTCGTCCACCATCCGGGTGTGGCGCCGGTCGTAGATCACGCCCACCAGGAGGAACAGCGCCCCGGTGGAGATCCCGTGGTTGACCATCTGGAGGATCGACCCCTGGATGCCGCTCGTCGTCGAGCCGAAGAGCCCCAGCATCACGTAGCCAAGGTGCGCCACCGAGGAGTAGGCCACCAGCTTCTTCACGTCATCCTGCTTCCAGGCGCAGAGCGCTCCGTAGAGGATGCCGCCCAGCACCGCCACGCCCGCCAGGTTCGCGCTCTGCGTCCGCGCCGCCCAGGGGAACAGGCCCATGGCGAAGCGCAGGTACCCGTAGGTCCCCACCTTCAGCATGATCGCCGCCAGGATCACCGACCCCGCGGTCGGCGCCTGCACGTGGGCGTCCGGCAGCCAGGTGTGCACCGGGAACATCGGCACCTTGATGAAGAACGCGATGGCAAACGCCCAGAAGCAGATCAGCTGGGTCTTCTGCGGCAGCATCATCTGCGACAGCGCCAGCAGGTCGAAGCTCGGCGCTCCCGCCAGCTTCGAGTACGTCCACACCATGTACAGGATGGCCGCCAGCATCAGCACGCTGCCGAACATCGTGTAGAGGAAGAACTTGATCGCCGCCTTGATCTTCTCCACCCCGCCCCAGATGCCGATCATGATGTACATCGGCACCAGCATCAGCTCGAACGACAGGTAGAAGAGGAAGAGGTCCAGCGCCACGAAGGAGGCGATCATCGCCCCCTGCATCAGCAGGATGCTGAAGCACAGGTCCTTCACCCGGGTCTTGATGCTCCCGAAGGCCGCTACCGCCGCGATGGGCGTGGAGAACGCCGTCAGCACCACCAGCCACAGGCTTATCCCGTCGATGGCCACGTGGTAGCGGATGCCCAGCGCCGGCAGCCACTCCTTGATGTACTGGAAGTGCCACCCGGCGGTCATCGGCACGCTGAGCAGCTTCAGCGAAAGCAGCAGGTCGACCCCCAGCATCGCCAGGGTGAATCCCTGGAGCGATCGCGTGGCCTGCCGGGGCATGAACAGCACCCACACCGCGCTCAGCAGCGGCACCGCGATCAGCACGTTGAGCAGGTGCGGCCACTCCGCTGCCCCCTGGTCCGCCGGGGCCCTGGGGATCCCCCAAATCTGCAGCAGGAACAGCGTCAGCAAGGCCCCCACCAGCCCCAGCCCCAGCCGGAGCCGGGGGTTGCGCTGCGCGGGGAGGAGCGCCCCGACCGCCCCGGCGCCCAACGCCGGCCACAGATCGAGGATCGAGAAGGTCGAGGGGTTCATCGGGTCACCGCCTTCGGCTGTGCCGCCGGGGCCTTCGCGTCGTTCAGCGCCGCGCTCTGCCCTTCCTTCAGCGGCCTGGTCACCGGGATCTCGCGGCGCGCCTTGCGGCCGAAGGCGTTCTTCACCTCGAGCACCACGGTCTTCGTCTTTCCTGGCTCCACCCTCACCTCGATCTCGTCAGCCGCGCCGAAATCTTCGCTGTCGGGCTTGCCATCTCCGTCCGCGTCCCAGCGGAAGGTGTACCCTACCCCGCCGAGCGCCTTCACCTTGTACACGTCGCCGGCCTCCCTGGTGACCGTCTCCGGGTGCGGGAGGTAGAGGAAGGCCGCCACCCCCACGGTACCGATCGCCATGGTGGCCGCGTAGACCTGCACTCGGCCGGTCTGCAGCAGCCGCAGCGCGTGGCCTACCCCCGCCACCACCAGCGCCGACAGCTTCGCGAAGAAGCCGTCGATCACCCATTTGTCGGCCACCACCGCCGTGGTCGCCAGCTCGTCCACGGCGCCGATCACCGTGGCATCGTACAGCTCGTCGATGCGCCACTTGTCCAGCACCAGCTCGTGGAGCCCCGGCGCGCTCTCCGCCAGCTTCCCGGTGATCTCCCCGCCCTTGACCATGTAGTTGAAGTACGCAAAGCCAATGCCTACCGCCGCTGCCACCATCCCCGGGACCGCCAGCGCCCAGGCGTGGGCGGCGTTGAACTCCGGGGTCTTCACCAGCGCGTTCGCCTGGCGGAACACCGGCTCCAGCCAGTGATCGAGCCAGGTCAGCGCGTGGATGTGCGCCGACTCGCCGATGATCTTCGCGTTCAGGTAGCCCGCGGCGATGGCGAAGAAGGCCAGCACCCCCAGCGGCACCGTCATCTGCCAGGGGGACTCCTTGGGCACCGGCCCCTCGAGGTGCGACCGGCCCTCGCCCGGCTCGAACTCCTCGTGCTCGTGGTGGTCGTCGTGGCCGTGGTGCCCCGCGTGCGGGTCCTTCCAGCCGGGGACGACGCGCCAGCCCCGGAACTCGCCCCAGAAAGTGAGGAAGTACGTCCGGAACATGTAGAACGCGGTCATCGTCGCCGCCAGGATGCCCATCCCGAACAGCACCTTGCCGAGCCACCCCGGCGGGTGCCACAGGTTGCCGGAGGCCACCCGCGCGCCGGTCACCGTCACCTCCCAGGTCTTCGCCAGGATCTCGTCCTTGGAGAAGAACCCCGCCGTCAGCGGCACCCCGGCGATGGCCAGGCACGAGACCAGGTAGGTCGCGTGGGTGTAGGGCATGTGCTTGCGGAGCCCGCCCATGTTCCGCATGTCCTGCGAGGCGTCGGTGTCGTGGATCCGGGCGTGCATCGCGTGGATCACGCTGCCAGCGCCGAGGAACAGGCAGGCCTTGAAGAAGGCGTGGGTGAAGACGTGGAAGAAGCCGTCGGCGAAGGCCCCGACGCCCACGCCGAGGAACATGTAGCCGAGCTGGCTCACCGTGGAGTACGCCAGCACCTTCTTGATGTCGTTCTGCACCAGGCCGATGCTGGCGGCGAAGAGCGCCGTCAGCGCGCCGGTGGTGGCGATCACCGCCATGGTGGCCGGCGACAGCACGAACACCGGCGACAGGCGGCAGATCAGGTAGACCCCCGCGGTGACCATGGTGGCCGCGTGGATCAGCGCCGACACCGGCGTGGGGCCCGCCATCGCATCCGGTAGCCAGACGTACAGCGGGATCTGCGCGCTTTTGCCGGTGCACCCGAGGAACAGCGCCAGCCCGCACAGCGTCGCCGCGTAGACCTTGATCGGACCGGAGGCCCCCAGCATCGGCGCGTTGCCGATGGGCCAGATGGTGACCTCCTCCATCAGCCGCCCGCTGTGGGCCGAGATGCCGGAGAAGTCGAGGGAGCCGGTGTAGTAGAGCAGCATGGCCATCCCGACCAGCAGCCCGAAGTCACCGATGCGGTTGGCGATGAACGCCTTCTTCCCCGCTGCGGCGTTCTTCTCCTCGTCGAACCAGAAGCCGATCAGCAGGTAGCTGCACAACCCGACGCCCTCCCAGCCGACGAACAGCATCGGCAGGTTGTCGCCCAGGATCAGCACCAGCATCGAGAAGATGAACAGGTTCAAGTAGGCGAAGAAGCGGTAGAAGCCCGCGTCCTTCCACATGTACGACGACGAGTAGAGGTGGATCAGGAAGCCCACCCCCGTCACCACCAGCATCATCGTCGCCGAAAGGGGGTCGATGGCGAAGCTCACCTGGAGCGTGGTCGTCCCCTGCAGCTCGCCCCGCGACAGGCTCAGCCACTTCCATGCGGTCCACACCAGGCGCGGGTTGCTGGCGATGCGCCCCGCCTCGTCGTGAAGCCCGTGGGCGTGGTGGTGCAGCGCCACGAAGGAGACCACCGCCGTCAGGAAGGCGGCCGCCATCACCATCAGCCCCATGGCCCGGACGCCGTCGCGCCCGATCCGCTTGCCGAAGACCCCGTTGACGAAGGCCCCGACCAGCGGCAACCCGAGGATGACCCCCAGCAGCGAGAAGTGCGCGGCGGGATAGAGATCGAAGAGTTGTTCCATCGCTAAGCCCTTGAGCTGGTCGGCCTGGTCGGTGCGGACCGTGCGCCGGTTGCGGTAGATCGCCAGCACGATCGCCAGCCCCACGGCGGCCTCCGCGGCCGCCACGGCGATGATGAAGAAGGTGAACATCTGCCCCGTGTGGTGCAGGTGCATGCGGTTGAAGGCCACCAGCGTCAGATTCACCGCGTTCAGCATCAGCTCGATGCTCATCAGCGCCACGATCACGTTACGCCTCACCAGGAACCCGATCGCCCCGATGGTGAAGAGGATGGCCCCCAGTACCAGGTAGTGTTCGACGCGGATCATGGATGCTCCGTGCTCCCTGGGTTCTTCTCCTCGGGCAGCCCGATCACCACCCGCGGGCCGTGGTGGATCTCCGGCTGGGTCCGCAGCGGGGGCGGCGCCTCGCCCTGCTTGCCGCGGGCTACCGCGACCGCGCCCACCACCGCAACCATCAGCAGCGCGCTGGCCAGCTCGAAGGGCACCAGCCCGGGCCCGAACACCTCCCGGGCCACCGCCTCGATCGTCCCCTCTCCCCCCTTGATCACGGGGAAATTCTTCGGGGTCTGCCCGTTCCCCGCCAGGATCGACAGCACGCCGCCGACCCCCAGCAGCCCGACCCCCACCGCCCCCACCAGGCGGCTCGGCAGGCTCTCCCGATCATCCGGCGGCAGGGCCGCCGGGCCCAGCAGCATGATCGCGAACAGGAAGAGCACCACCACCGCCCCCGCGTAGACGATGAGCTGCACCGCCGCCAGGAACTCGGCATGCAGCGACAAGAACAGGGCTGCGATCCCGCTGATCGTCAGCAGCAGCCCCATGGCCCCGCGGATCGGGTTGATCGCACCCACCGTGAAGAGGGCGCCGGCCACGGTGATCGCGGCGCACAGGTAAAAATACACGATTTTCAGCGTCTCGCTGTTCATGCTGAGACCTCGCTCGCCAGCGCCCCTCGGGCGCCGGTGACCCCCCTTGCGGCGGGGTAGGTTACAGGGCGAGCCTCCCCGTACCAGACTTCCCCTTGGATTTCACGTAGGCTTCGAGTTCAGGGCGGAATTTCTGCACAAAACCCAGCACGGGCATCGCCGCGCCCTCGCCAAAAGCGCAGATCGTGTTCCCCATGATGTTCGACGCGATCTCGTGGAGGAGATCCACGTCGGCCATCGTCGCCTCCCCGGCGATCAGCTTGTCGAGGATCCGCTCGATCCACCCGGTCCCCTCCCGGCAGGGGGTGCACTGGCCGCAGCTCTCGTGGCGGTAGAACCGCATCAGGTTGTGGAACGCGAGCACCGGATCCGCCTTGTCGCTGAGGACGATGGCGCAGCAGGTGCCCAGCATGGTGCCCAGCGTCCGGTAGGTGTCGACGCCCATCGGCACGTCGAAGGCGGGCTTGCCGTGCCACGGGTGGAGCGGCGAGCTGCTGTCTGGCGCATGCACCACGTCCTCTGGCCTCAGGATGGGGCACGAGCTCCCCCCGGGGATCACCCCCAGCACCTTCGTCCCGTCGGGGGGCCCGCCCCCGAGATCGTACACCAGCTCCCGCAGCGTCAGCCCCACCGCGCACTCGAACACCCCGGGCGTCTTCACGTGGCCGCTGACGCCGAAGAGGCGCGTGCCGCCGTCCTTGAGATGATGGAGCTCCGAGAGCTGGGAGAAGTTGTCCCCACCCAGCTCGAACACCAGCGGCACCGCCGCGATGGTCTCCAGGTTGTTCACCGTCGAGGGGTTGCCGAACGCCCCCACCTGCGCCGGGAACGGAGGCTTCAGCCGCGGCTCGCCCCGGCGCCCCTCCAGGCTGTTGAGCAGCGAGGTCTCCTCGCCGCAGATGTAGGCCCCGGCCCCCGTGTGCACGTAGACCTCCACCGGGTAGTCGAACCCGAGCGGCCGCTGCCCCAGGTAGCCCGCCTTGCGCGCCTCGTGGATCGCCTGCCACAGTCGCTCCTTCGACAGGTGGAGCTCGTCACGAACGTAGATGTACGCCGCGTGGGCCCCGATGCCGAAGCAGCCGATGATGCACCCCTCGATCACGGAGTGGGGGTTCTTCTCCATGATGGTGCGGTCCTTGAACGTACCGGGCTCTCCCTCGTCGGCGTTCAGGATCAGCGTGTGGGGCTTCGTCGGGTTCTTGGGCATGAAGCCCCACTTGACCCCGCAGGGGAAGCCCGCGCCCCCCCGGCCCCGGATGTTCGCCGCGCGCACCTCCGCGACCACCTGATCCCGGGTCATTGCCAGGGCCTTCCGGGCCGACTTGTAGCCCCCCACCGACTCGTAGGCGGCCAGGGTGTGCCCGTTCGGCAGGTCATAGGTGCGGGAGATGAGATTCGTCTTCTTGATCATGGCGCTCCTCGTCCTCGGCTCGTCACGACTTCCGCAGCCCGTCGAGGATCCGGTCGACGTCCGCCAGCGTCAGGTTCTCGTGGAAGGTCTTGTCGACCTGCATCATCGGCGCCTGTCCGCAGGCCGCCAGGCACTCGGCGGTCTTCAGCGTGATCTTGCCGTCCTTGGTGGTCTCACCTTCGTGGATGCCGAGGCGTTTCTCGCAGTGGCGCAGCACGTCGTCTGCGCCGCGCAGCGCGCACGACAGGGTGCGGCACACCCAGACCGTGTGCTTCCCCACGGGCTTCTGGTTGAACAGGGTGTAGAACGTCACCACCCCCTGCACGTGGGCGGTGGTGACCTCCAGGCGTTGCGCCACGAAGGCGATGACGTCGTCGGAGATCCAGCCGTTCTGCTCCTGGCAGAGGTGCAACACGGGGATCGTCGCCGCCATCTTGTTCGGGTAGCGCGAGAGGATGTCCGCGAACTCTCGCTCGCGCTCGGGGGTCAGGGCGAAAGGCATAACTGGCCCCGAACGCTAGTGGCGCCCTCCCCAACTTTCAACGGATCATTTCCGTCCCGAGTCGCGTACAACTTGTGAGACCCGACCCGTGGGGGTAGGCTCTCGACGCCCAGAAGGGGCGCCCTGTTTGACGGAGGTGTGGCTTGTATTGTCCGAACTGTGGGGGCCAGAACCCTGACACCGCAACGACCTGCAGCAACTGCGGCTTCAACCTGAAGGGTGCGGCTGCCCCGAAGTTCAAGGGCACCATGCTCATGATGAACTCCCCGGTCGCCGGGGGGGTCAATCCTCCCCCTGCGGCCCCTCCCGCCGCGGAGGCCCCCCCCCTCGACCCGGTCGCCGCCCGGCGTCAGATGAAGGGGACCATCGTCGGCATCGCTCCCCCCGCGATGGGCGCTGCCCCCGCTCCTCCGGAGGCACCCGCCGATGCGGGTCACTCCTTCGTCCCGCCTGGCGGCGGCGGTGGCGTCAACCCCATGGGAAGCACCTTCGTCGCCGACGGTCCTCCCCCCGCCTTCCCTCCACCTTCCCCGGGCTTTGGCGGCGGAGCTCCCTTCGGCGCTCCCCAAACTTCCCCCGAACCCGCCTCGCCCCCTGGCGGCGGCTTCGGTGCTCCGCCCCCCGACGCTGGCGTTTTCGGCGCCCCACCTCCCGGCAACAACTTCGGTGCTCCCCCGCCCAACGCGGGTGGCTTTGGCGCTCCTCCTCCTGATGCGGGTGGGTACGGTGCGCCCCCTGCTGGCGGTAGTTTTGGTGCGCCGCCCCCTGGTGGTGGTTTTGGCGCTCCGCCCCCCGACGCGGGTGGGTACGGCGCCGCGCCGGCTCCCCTCGGCGCCCCGGGGGCAGGCTTCGGGGGTGCTCCTGCGGCCGCGCCAGCTCCGGGCTTCGGCGCTCCTCCCGGGGCGATGGTCCCGGCGGGGGGGGCGCCCGTGGTCCCGGCGGGCAACACGGGCCTCGCGGCGGGGCCGGTGGGTGCGATCCGCAACCCCATCATGGTCTTCCTTGTGGCCGGCGTGACCTGCGGGTTCTTCGGGCTCTACTCGCTGTACTCCATCGAGGGGGAGCTGAACGCCTTCCTCGGCAACGGCAAGAAGGCCTCGATCCTCTGGTTCCTCTTCCCGCTGCTCCCGCTCCTCGGCATGCCCAAGCTGATCGCCGAGGCCCGCGCCAAGGCGGGTACGCCGGTGCAGGGGGAGGGCAACCTCATCCTCTACCTGCTTCTTGGCGTGTACATGATCCCCAACGACGCCAACCAAATCTGGCAGCACCTGGGGGCGCGCCCTTCGTGAGTCCGCCGACCCGCGCGCTCCCTGCCCTGCCGGCGGGCGGGCGTCGGGTCTCCTCCCTGGCCTCGCCGCTGGGCCGCCTCTCCCTGCTCCTCGCCGCTGGCCTCCCTGCTGCGGCGTTGATCTTCCTCGGGCTCCTCCCTTGCCCTGTGGCCTTCGCGATCCGGATCCCCTGCCCGGGCTGCGGCATGACCCGGGCTACCCTGGCCCTGTTCCGGGGTGACCTTGCGGGGATGTTTCGTCTTCACCCGCTGGCCCCGCTGGTCCTGCTCTTCCTCGGCGGGTACCTCGGCGGGAACGCCCTGGGGTTCGTGCTCCGGGGGCGCTGGGGTTGGGTCGACGAGCGCATCGGCCGGCGAAGCAACGCCCTGCTCTGGGCCTTCGTCGTCTTGGTGATGGGCGTCTGGCTCCTCCGCTTCGCCGGGCTGCTCGGCGGGCCTGTTCCGGTCTTAACCATGCACGACGAGCTGCTGGCGACCCTGCTGTCCTGGGTCGTGGGGTCCACCACCACGGGGCTGCTGCTCCGGTGGGATCGGCGGCGCCTCGGCCCTGTGGGTCGCCGACGGATGTGGCACGATGCCACGCTTTACCTGGCAGTCTCTGGGCTCTTTCTGCCAGCGCCGCTCACCTTCGGGGCGCACCTGTGGGTGACCCGACCGGGCCCCCTGGGCCGGCGGCTTACCCTGGCGCTCGGCGGATCCGTGGGTGCGTTGGCCCTCTCGGTGTCCGTGACGTACCTGACGCTCCTGCTGCTGGGCTTCGAGTAAAACGCCGCCGAGTGGCCCCGCTCAGGGGAGTCGTGCTAGAGCGGGTCGATCCCCGTGAGTAGCCGAGATTTGCCCCGTGTCGAGTTGCCCTCTCCGGAGGAGGATCGCCCCGCCTGGGGCCGGGTCGGCGTCATCGCAGTGCTTGGCTTCCTGGTCGGCGTCGCCTGGCCTCGCCTCGCCGGGATCTCCCTCGGGCCCAACCCCCCTGCGGACGCCCCGCGAGCTGCCGCGGCCAGCGCTGCCCCGGGCAAGACGTCCCTCTCCGGGGTGACGGCGGCCCCCGGGCCCATCCCCGGGGCCAGCGCGGCGCTCGCCCAGGTCGAGGGAGCAGCCTCCAACGAGCTGGGGGTCACCCTGGGTGCCCCCGAGATCGCCCGCTGTCGCGACGCCAAGGGCAAGACCCCCGACGCCTGCGACAAGCTCGCCGTCGAGGGCGTCTTCGAGCCCCGCCTCAAGGAGCTGGCCCGGTGCCCTTCGGCCCTCGGCCTCACCGGCAAGGTCTCCTTCGGCTTCGACCTGGACTTCAAGAACAAGACCCTCAAGGTCCAGCGGGCCAAGGCCACCAAGCTCCCCAAGACCACCCTCGACGGCCTCACCCGCTGCGTGGAAAAATCCTTCAACGGGGTGTCCCTCGACGAGATCAACCACGAGAACAATCGCTACTCCGTCGCCTACGAAGTCACCTTCCAGCCCCCGAACGCGCCCTCCGCTGGCGGCGCCGAGCCTACCCCCGAGGCCCCCCGAGGGACGCCCCTTTCCGGCAAGACCGGCAAGATCACCTGGGGCTCCTGCCAGGTGCGCGAGGCCCCTGCCAAGAACGCCTCTGTCCTCGGCAAGCTCCCCCGCAGGGCCGAGGTCAAGCTTCTCGAAGAGAAGGACGGCTGGTACCGCATCGAGTACCGCGACAAACCCCAGGCCTGGATCTTCGGCGAGGCCGTCAAGGTCGACTGACAACGCCCTCGCGTGGCGCGGCAACCCGCGGGCGCCGTCCGGTGGCGGCCCGCCACCCGTTCGCCACCCCGTTCGCCACTTTCCGCCGCCACCCCCACCCTTTTTCACGAGTTTTTCGGCCTCCCGGGGCTGGCACACCGCCCGCATGGTCTGTCGCTCATGCCGACCACGGAACACGAGGCGCTGGCGGAGCTTTTTCGCTTCCAACCCGCGCTTGCCGTCACCTTGCTCCGCGACATCCTGGGCCTTCCCATCCCGGAGCACACCTCCTTCGACCTGCCGGAGACCGACTTCACCCAGACGATGGCCACCGAGTACCGCGCCGATCGCGTCGTCGTCCTCAAGGACCGACGCGGCAGGGCCGTGCTCTCGGTGATCGTGGAGGTGCAGCGGGGCATCGACCCGAGGAAGCGCAGGAGCTGGCCGGTGTACGTGGTCGTGCAGCAGGCGCGGCTTGCGTGCGACGCAGTGCTGCTGGTGCTTTGCCTCGACGACGAGACCGCTGCCTGGGCGAGGGAGCCCATCGACCTGGGCTTCGGGCAGCGGATCTGCCCGCAGGCGGTGGGACCGGGGCTCCTTCCGGCGATCCGAAGTCGCCAGAAGGCCGCGCGCCTGCCGGAGCTTGCGGTGCTGAGCGCGATGACCCACGGCAACGACGAACCCGACGGGTTGCAGACGGTGCTGGCGGCGATGATGGCGCTGGCTCGCCTCGACGACGAGCGAGCCCGCTTTTACACTGACCTGATCCTGGCGAGGTTGAACGAGCGCGTGCGCAACGCGCTGGAGGCGTGGATGATGCAGGGCTACGAATACCAGAGCGAGTTCGCTCGCAAGTACTACGGGCAAGGCAAGATCGAGGGCAAGATCGAGGGCAAGATCGAGGGCAAGATCGAGACGCTTCTGCTTTTGCTCGGCAGCCGAGGGCTGCGGGTGACAAGGACGCAGGAGGCTCGGATCCGGGCCTGCACCGAGCTGGACCAGCTCGATCGATGGCTGGTCAGCGCGGTCTCCGTGCCATCGGTGGCAGGGCTCTTCGCTCCTGCGGCGAAGCGCCAGCGCTCTGGCTAGTAGACCCCCGCGTGAGGCGTCAGGGGGGGGGGTGCCATCAGGGCGCGAGCGTGGCGCACCGGAGGGGATCCGGAGGCGAGGAGTCGATCGTGGAAGGCGCGCTCCTGGAAGCCAGGGAGCTTCTCGTGAGCCTCGCGGATCCTCATCATGCCGGTGAAGCCGTAGAAGTAGGTGGTCAACTGGGCGCTGGTGAGACGGGCACGACGCCATTTCCCGATGGCCTCTCCGTCCTCCTGGAAGGCCTCCTCCTTCATGAGCGCGAGGGCCTGCGCCTCGTCCATGGAGCCCGCGTGGATGCCGTGGTCCAGCAGCGTGTTGGCGCAGAGGCGGAGCACCATTTTCTGTCGGGAGAGCCGCACCTTCGGGCCGCCGTAGCCGTATTTCGCCATGAGCCACTCGGCGTAGACGGCCCAGCCCTCGACGAAAGGTCCGCTCTGGAAGACCGCGCGGAGCCGCGAAGGGAAGCGGTTGCTGTGCATGAGCTGGAGGAAGTGCCCCGGCATGGCCTCGTGGACCGTGAGGTCGTTGAGCATGGAGCGGTTGTACTCCCGGTAGAAGGAGGTGACCCGCTTCGCGTCCCAGTCCCTGGGCGTGGGGGCGATGGCGTAGAAGGTCTCCTGCTTCTCTTCGAGGGGTCCGGAGGAGTCGCAGTAGGCGACGGCGACGCCGCGGCGGTACTCGGGCATCTCGATGACCCGGCAGGGCTCGTCGGGGACACGGACCAGGTCGTGCTTGCGGACGAAGGCCGTGGCCTCGGCGAGCTGCTGCTCGGCCTCCTTGACGATGGTCTTGTCGGAGGGGCGATCCTCGGCGAGGGCATCGAGGGTCTGCTTGATGGCGGCGCGGCGCGCGGCGGCATCCCGGGGCTCCTTCCAGGGTTTGCCCTTGAAGAGGGCGGGCCAGAGCTCCCTGGAGGTGGCGAGCATCTCGTCCTGGGTGCGAGCCATCAGCTCGCGGGCGTCCCTGGCGAGGGCGTCGATGTCCACATCGTCATCGAGAGTGCCGCGGAGTTTCTTCTCGAAGCGGGCGCGCCCGAGGCGGAAGTCTCCGGTGGACCTGGGCCTCAGCTCCTTCTCCAGGAAGGTCTGGAACTCCCGGAGGGCCGCGGCGGCGCCCTGCGCGGCCTTGTTCAGATCCTCCTGGAGGGCAGGGGTGCGGGAGAATCCCCGGGGCAGCTCGGTCTCACAGAGGGCGATGAGCCCCTTGTTCTGCTGGATGGCGGTATCCGTGTGGATCGCCGGAGGCGTGCCGAGGCGAGCGCGGGCGGCAGCCAGGAGGGCAGGGATGCCCTTGAGCCTGGCAAGGAGGCTCCGGTGACGGACCTCAAGGGGCGCGAACTCGCGGTTGATGAGGGGGTCCAGGCCGTCGCCGATGAGGGCGGTGTAGGAGAGTGGATCGTTCTCCATGGGCCTCAGCTCGTCGGCAGAGAACATCCAGGAGCGGAGCTGAGTGAGGGTGATCTCCTTGTCGATGCGTTCCTGGAGGGAGAGACCCTGGTCCGGGATGGCTTCGAGGGCCCGCTGCTGCTCCTGGACCCAGGCGCGCCACGCCTTCGCTCCCTCGGTCGATACGTCCGGCCAGCGATCATCAAAGCGGTGGTCCCCCAGCTCCGTGGCCCGGACCGGCTCCCGGGAGAGGTACGCCTCCAGGAAAGCGGCGGCGAAGCGGTCGAGTTGCTCCCCGGGAGGAACCTCCGGAGAGGCGGAGGCCGAGGAGGGCGAAGAGGGCGGAGAGAGCGGGGCAGGCAAGGGGGCCGATGAGAGAGGTGGAGGGGAAGGAGAGCAGGCGAGGAACGAGGCCGCCAGCGACAGCGAGAGGAGCAGGCGAGGCATGGAAGGGCCACATAACCGGGGCGCAGGCCCGGGGAAACCGCAACTCGCGCTCGGATCAAGGCGGGAGCGGGCTGACACCGGCCACCTCCAGCTCGGGATGCTCGCGAGCAAAGCGCAGCGCCACCGTCGGGATGGAAACGTCTCCAGGGAGCCACGGGGGGCGAGCCCCCGGCAACAGCACCGAGGCGGTCCCGCTGCCCCAGCCACCCAAGGAGAGCTCCCAGGGGACCGGCGCCGTGAGCTGAGCCTGCCACCCGGCTCCCTCGGGCGAGAAGACCGGGAGGGTCATGGTGATCCGGAGCTCCTCCGGTTGAACCCGGACGAGAGAATCGAGCCGCGCATCGAGAAGAACCGCGGCGTGGGCGGCAAGCGTGCGTTCCGGAACAGGATCCACCGGCTGTTTCACCGCCTCGACCCCCGACAAAGCCACCCGGAACACCCGGAACGAGGCGCCGTAACGAGGCTGCTCCGCGCAGGGCTCTTCGACTCGATCCGTACGGAAAAATAGCCACGGGCCGAGACTGGCGAGGGATCGATGAAACTCCTCGGCAGGTGCATCCTGTGCCTCCGGGAGCACCGTCGTCCACGTCCCGGGCTCTTCCTCCAGGGAGACACGCTGGAGCGTCCGCGTCGGGAAGGGAGCGTGCCCCCGGGGACAGGTCGGCCCAGGAGACACGCTCGCCTCGATGGCAAGGCGCAGCGTGCGGGGTGCAACGTGGAGGAAGATCCCGGGCTCGCTCCGTAGCTCACGGCCAGCCGCGTCCAACCAGAAGGAGCGCTCGGAGCCCCCGGGGTTTGCCTCCCGGGGGCGCACCCAGAGGAGCGCGCCGGTCGCCTCGTCGACAGGCAGAGGAGAGGACGAAGGAGCAGCCGCGACCGGCGCCGACCCGCGAGGCCACGAGAAGAAGGCCACAGCCAGGAGCCCGAGGAGAGCAAAGATGGAGAGAATGCCGAGACGCCTCACGCGGAAGGAGCAGGCCGCCTGCGGGCCGAGAGGACCCCCGCAAGCACAAGACCAGAGGAGAGGACAGCGACCAGGACAGGAGCCCACGGGGTCCTCGGAGGAGGAGGCGGCCCGGCAGCCTCCCGGATGGCGGCGAGGTAGGTCGCCTCGTCGCGCAGACCGAGGAGGAGCTTGTCGTTGATCCAGACCGTAGGAAGGCCCTGGAACTGGGAATTCCGTACGAAGGCGATGTGCTCCTCGACGGTCGCGTCGGTGGCAGGATCCGCCATGCAGGCCTCGAAGGGCTCGGTGGGGATCTCCAGCTCGCGAGCCGCAACGGAGATGGCGAGCCGGGTGAGCGAGCCAGAGAACAGGCGATCCGCCATGGCAGATCCCTTGCCAGCGGCCTCCGCGCAGAGGTAGGCGAGGCTGGCGGTCCGGGCGTTCGGGTGCCGAGGGAGAGGCATGGTCTTCCGGACCAGGTGAATCTTCACCCCCTCCGCCTGGTGGATGGCCTTCTCCAGGACCGGGTGGGCAGCGCGGCAGAAGGGACACTCGAAGTCGCTGAACTCGACGATGGTGACGTGGTCGGGCTTCCAGAGGGCGCGGACCGTGCGAGGAGCCTGGCTCTCCGGCTGCAGGGAGGCGAGCGCCCAGGGCCCCGCCGTCGCCGCCAGGAGCAGGCCGATCCAGGCGACACGCCCCGGATCGTGGCGCTCCTCGCCGCCGGAAAGGAGAAAGAACCCGGCGGTGCCCGCGGCCACGGCGCTCAGATCAACGACGACGCAGAAGGAGCAAAGGACGCCGATCACCAGGGCCTGGAGGCCGAGGAGACCGAGGCCCAGGAGCCCGCCGAAGATCGCCGCCAGGGCGGTGAGCCGCCGGAGGTCCGGGAGGAACGAGAGGAGCAGGAGGCTGCCGTAGGCGCCGAGGCCCAGGGCCGGAACAGGGACGCCAGCGACACGCCCGTAGCCGAGGTCGCGGATCCGATCACACCCCGCTCCGGTGGCGCAGAAGGCGGGCTGAGGCCGCAGGGTATCGATGAGGAGGGCCATGCTGACGGCGATGGCCAGGAGGCTCGCCAGCCGGAGCACCAGCAAGGAACGTGGTCGTACCATCGGGGCGAATCTAGAGCATCCCCCGGGCAGAGGCCCGCGGATCTAGAAGAAGCGCATGCTCTCGGTGCGGTGCAAGGCGCTCACCGGAACATCGACCTCGATCTCGTCGGTGGGGATGAAGGCCGGGCGGTCGATGCAGAGGAAGCTCTGCTCGATATCGGTGATGTTCTCGTAGCGATGAGGGAAACCACGGGGCCAGGTGTGCGCCGTGCCGGCGGAGACCGGCTCTCCCTGGAGGAGCAGGCCGTCCCCCAGCACCAGCTCGGACTCGTCAAGGTGGTGATGGACGTGCGTGGGCAGCACCGTGCGAGGGTGGATACGTTCCCGGTAGACACCGCACTCCTTGGTCTCGAACACGACGTCGACGTGGCCGAAGGACTTGGTCTCGGTGACGAAGCGGTAGTCGGAGAGATCGCGGCGGATTTCCAGGGTGGGGACGGCGGCGCCGGAGAGGGCGACCAGCTTGGAGAGCTTGACCTCGACCGCGTCCACGGGCGGGCGTGGGACATCGGCGCTGGGAGGCATGAGCAACCATGCAGCCACCGCCTCGGCAGCGCTCTCCAGGAGCTTGAAGCGGGCGGCGACCAGGACGAAGCGTAGCTCGCCGAGGACCCGGGCGTAGTCGATGGTGCTGGCCAGCCGCCCCTCGCGGGCCGCGGTGCGGGCGTCGAAGTGGAGGGTGACGTCCAGCTCGACCGGTTGAGGAGTGTTCCGCTCGTGATTGAAGAGGCCCACGATGCAGTCGAAGCGCATGCCCCGGAGGGAGAGCCGATCAAGGGGCCTCATGCGACCGAGAGCCCCCCATCGACGCGGAGCGTCTGGCCCGTGAGGTAAGGCGAGTTGGCCAGGAAGAGCACCGCGCGGGCGACGTCCTCCGGGGAGCCCTCGCGCCGGAGCGGCGTGCGGCGCAGGATCTCGTCCCGCTGATCGCCGGTGGTCTCGCCCCCGATGGCGACAGGACCCGGCGCCACGGCGTTGACGCGGATCGACGGCGCCAGTTCGAGGGCCCAGGCCCGGGTGAGCTGGTCGAGGGCAGCCTTGCTCGCCAGGTAGTGGGCGAAGAAATGCGTGGAGGTGTAGGCGTGGGAGACAGCCATATCCGTCAGGTTGATGACACAGCCCGCCCCGGAGTCGCGCAGAAGCGGCAACAGGGCCTGGGTGAGGAAGAAAGGCGCACGCAGGTTCACCTGGAGCATGGCGTCGAGGTGCTCCGGCGAGATCTCGGCGAAGGGGCGGTGCTCGTAGGTGGCGGCGTTGTTCACGAGCAAATCGAGGGAAGCATGGCGCCCACGAACCTGCTCCGCCAGCGCCGTTGGCCCCCGGGGGTCCGCCAGATCGGCCTCCAGGACCGAGGCCCTCCCTCCCTGTTCTTGGATCTCCCGGACGAGCGTCCGGGCGGCGTCCGCCGAGCGGCGGGTGTGGACGAGCACCTCGTAGCCTGCACGGGCGAGGGTCCGCGTCGTCGCGGCCCCCACACGGACAGCCCCACCGGTGACGAGCGCAAGCGGCATGGACCCTGGCTAGCACGGACAAGCCCCCGGTGACAGCCCGAGACTCCTCCAATTTCCGGCTACTTTGGCGGCTCTGGTACCCTGCCCCGAGATGTTCTTCTCCGGGATCTCGACCCCCGAGGGCCAGGTACGGCGAGCCTGCGATCTGCTCCTCGCCGCGCTGATCCTCCCGTCGCTGCTGCTCCACCTGCTCAAGTACACGCTGGTGTTCTTGTTCCCGCTCTTCAACCCGGTCCTGATGCGGGAGGTCCTGGGCTGGACGATCCCGGTCGCCTACCTGTTCCTGGCGACGCCGCTCTCGCTGCTGGCGCTTCCGGGAGCGTCCCGGCTGGTCCGGGCCCTCCCCGAGCCCCCCACCTTCGCCCTGTTCATGCGCGTACTGGCGGTCTTCTTCGCCGCGTTGACCGTGGCCGCCACCGCCGCCCGCTTCACCGGGGACATGCCCATCGCCGCCGGGCTCCAGGACGCCGCCGGGATGGCCAAGCTGGCGGTGGCCCTCGGCATCGGCGTCGCCCTCCTCTCCGGCAAGGCGAGGGTGCCCCGGCTGCTCCTCCTTCTGGCCACCGCCGCCTTCGCAGCGGCGCTGCTGCTCCAGGGCTACCGGGTGCTTCTCGGGGGGCTCTCCCCTCGCTTCATGTTCGCGGTCCGGGGGGTCGCCTCGGCGCTGCTGGCGGCCTCGCTGCTGTTCGCCCGGCGCTAACGGGTTCGCAGGCGGGGGCTTGCAGACATCCTCGGGAGCGCACTTCCCCTCGGCGCAGTTGCCGCTGATGCAGTCCAGGTCCTCCGCGCAGTCGGTGCCGTTCTTGTTCGGCTTCTTGCACTTGCTTTCCTTGTTGCACACCAGGCCCGGGGCGCAGGCGGGGTTTCCAAAGACAAGGGCGCAGTCCTGCCCCTCCCCGGGGAGCGCCTTGCAGGTCCCGTCGATCTTGGGGGGCTTGGCGCTCAGGTCAGGTCCGTCACAGAACTCCCCCGTCGGGCAGGAGTCCGGGATGGCGAACTTGCAGGCAGCCCCCGAGGCTACCTTGGCGACGCACTCGGTGGTGGCGCCGGTCGCGTCCAGCTTGGTGATGGCGCAGCTCGCGCTCGCCTTGCAGAGCTGGAAGGAGGTCAGATCGCAGGGCTCCCCGCTGCTCTTCACGAAGACCTCGGAGAAGGTCTTGCAGGTGCCCGCCTTCTTGGTGGCGGGATCCTCGCCGACACACAGCGTCCCCGCTGCACACCCGGGTCCGTCGCCGGTGCACGATCCCCCGGCGGCGACCGGCTTCCCGCACTTGCTCCCCTCCCCTGCGGGCTCGCAGGTCAAGCCGTTCTGGCAGTGATCGTCCTTGAAGCAGGAGCCCCCCTCCGCCTGGCGAGGGGCGCACTTGCCAGGGCAGACCCCGCCGACAGCGCAAGCCAGCCCCGGGGCGCACTCGATGTCCGCGGTGCACGCCCCGCCGGGGCCGCTCTTGCCGACGAAGACCCCCTTGCACTCCTCGACGTCCCCGATCCGGGTGGTCTCCAGGGCGCAGCCGAGGGTCTTCACGTAGGCGATGCAGGCGTCCACCTTCGTCCCGTCGTAGCTGGTGGTCCCCTTCTCCACCGCCGCCTTGATCAGCGGCAGCGACGCCTCGTTGAACTGCTCTCCGAAGAATTTTTCGCAGTCCGTGGCCCCGAAGAGTGCGGCGGCCTCCCCCTGGCAGCTCGTGAACGAGGTACAGATGGCCGAGATCAGCTTCGGTCCCACCTCCTCCAGCGGCACCCCGCCGCCCCCCCCGGACCCCGCATCGCCTCCGCTGCCCCCGTCGCCTCCGCTGCCTCCGTCGCCCCCCGACCCCGCGTCGCCCCCGGCGCCCCCGCTGCCTCCAGACCCAGCGGAGGGCCCGGGAGAGGCAGGGGCGGGATCGTCCTCTCCACAGGCCACGAGCGCGAGCGGGATGCTCAGCGCCACCGCCAGCAACCATCCAGCACGGAAAACAAGGGGAGAAGAGGTGGATCCGGAAGAAATTCGCATGGTCGGTCTCCTTGGGCGACCAGCATAGTCCGAACTTTTGCCGGCGCGAGAGCCTGGATCTCACCGGTGCCGGTGTGCGCCGACAGAGGGTCTCTTGTGACCCAATTTGGTGCGGCACCCCCCCGCTCCGGCCTTCTCCCCGGAACTCGATGGTGTACGGGTACGATCCGATCCGCAAGGTGACCTGGATCTTTGCCGGCCACGAGTCGCCCACCAACCCCCTCAACGGGGACGACCTCTGGTCGTGGGACGGCCGCGTCTGGGTCAAGCACCTCCCCCCCCCGGGAAGAAGCCCATCGCCCGCCGCTTCCCCACCGGGGATTTCGACCTGACGCGGGGGGTCTTCGTGGTGAACGGAGGGATCGCGGGGGGCAACCACCTGACCGACTCCTGGGCCTGGGATGGATCCTCGTGGAGCCCCCTCGAAGGCCCGGCCTTCGGGCGCATCAACACGCTGTGCGCCTACGATCCGGCGAACGATGTCATGCTGATCCCCGGGGGAAACACCGCCGGGGGGCTCAACTTCCAGACCTCGGTGCGCAACGGCCTGGACTGGTCCCACCCACAGACCAACTTCCCCGGGGTCGAGCGCGTCGGGATGGCGCTGGCCTACGACCCGGTCCGCAAGGCCACCCACCTCGACGGCGGATCCCACCTCACCGGGACCTCGCTCTTCTGGGACAAGACCACCGATTCGTAAACCATCCCCGTCGTGAACGACGGGGCTTTTGGCCGCAGCGTTCAACTTCGGAGTCCGAGACCTCGCGATTTTCGGTTTCTGCTTCCCAGGCCGGGTTACCCCGTCGCCTCCACAGACTTCCCCTCCGCCGGTTCGACGGATGTTTGTTTTGTTCCTTGTCTCGGCGCCCTGGGTTTGGCTATCGCCCCGACCACCTCGAACGACGCCGACGATAGCCATCGGCCCATCGGTGTCAAGAGGCGTCTGTCGAGAAGAGGGGCGTTGTCTGTTCGAGCTGGCAGGGCCGCTTCCTCCCCGGCGTAAACGCCGGGGGTCCCGCGGCTTAATCCAGACGTTCACGTCTCTTGCTGGAAAGAGGAGGCGACCAACTTCACCAAGCCTCGCCTCAACCACTCCATGGTCACCGACACGACCCGCAACCGGATCGTCATGGCGTCTGCCATGTCGGCGAACATCAAGTTCGACGACCCGGACCTGCTCAAGTGGCGCGAGTGGAACGGCTCCACATGGAGCACCATCGAGTCCAGGTACCCTCCCCTCCGGATGGTCCCCGCGCTCACCTACGACAGCGCCCGCAAGCGGATCGTGCTCTTCGGCGGGATCCTCTTCTTCCCCGGCACCACCGACACCCAGCAGACCTTCGACGACACCTGGGAGTACGACCCCGCCACCCAGAGCTGGGCCGAGGTCAACGTCGTCCCCGCCCCCACCTTCCGCCCCACCGCCGCCTACGACGAGGCCAGAAAGGTCTCCGTCGTCCTCTCCAGCGACAGCAAGGAGACCTGGCTCTGGGACGGCGGCGACTGGAAGAAGGTCGAGGGGCTCAGCAAGAAACCCTCCGCGAGGTTCGAGCACGCGATGACCTGGCACCCCCAGCGCCAGGTGATCGTCCTCACCGGAGGGAGCGGCGTCGGAAGCACCTGGGAGTGGGACGGAAACGCCTGGAACGAGACCATACCTGGTGACTTCCCGGGGCACCTCGACGCAGGCCACATGGCCACGGATCACCTCACCGGCTCCGTGATCGTTGCAGGCGCGGACAATTGCGACACCTACCGCTACGTCTTCTCCCAGGACCCGACGCCCAAGGCCTCCTGGCAGAAGATCCAGGAGTGCAACGCCTCGGAGAAGTACGCGGCGAGCGCCGCTGACCCCTACCGCAAGCGCATCCTCTACCAGGGCACCAAGAAGACCGCCGAGTGGGACGGCTCCGCGTGGCAACCCACCAACCCCACCGGCATGCCCGCCGTCGACACGCTCTTTGCCATGTCTTTCGACAAGGAAGCCAACAAGGCATTCCTCTTCCTGGGACGGCAGAACCCCTCGACCTTCCGCAACCAGGTCTGGTCCTACGAGGCCACCCTCACCGGTTGCAACGCCACCGACCCGTGCCCCGAGGGCCTCGAATGCTCCTCGGGCACCTGCGTCCCCCCCGGCCAGGGCGCCGGCGGCAGCGGCGGCGCGGGCGGCGCGGCAGGGAGCGCCGGG
>CAZSDX010000008.1:26143-32121 GCA_964605685.1 uncultured Polyangiaceae bacterium | reverse complement strand
GGCTCCGCGCCGAGGAGGCCAGGCTCCGCGCCGAGGAGGCCAGGCTCCGCGCCGAAGCCGAGGAGCGCGCCGCGGATGCCCACGTCCAGCGCCAGGCCGCCGAGGAGCAGCTCCTCGAAGCCCTCGCCGAGATCGCCCGGCTCAGGGAGCGCCTTCAGGGTCAAAAATAACTCAGATGCGCGGCTTCCGCACCCCGGCGGCGTGGAACTCCGGATCGGCCCGGATCGCCTTCAGCACCCGCACCAGATCCTTCGCGTAGTTGATCCAGAAGTCGCGCCCCGGGTCCTTCTCCGCCGGCAGCGTTGCCGCCCGGAGCGCCGCCAGCACCTCCGGCTCCACCGTCCCCGAGAGCAGCGCCACCACCTCCGCCCGGCTCGGGTACGGATCCGGTAGCGCTTCCGGGGCGAACACCGGGTACACGTCGCTCAGCCGCTGGACCTCCCGGGCCCCTTCCCCCCGCACCAGCCACTCCACCGTCACCCCGAGCGCCTGCGCCAGCCGCTGCGCCGTCTCCAGCGGCAACCTCGCCCCTCGCCCCTTCTTCCTCAGCGAGTTGATGTACTGCGCCGTGAAGCCGGTGCGCCGGGATAGCTCCCCCCCCGTCAACCCCCTGGCATCCATCGCTTCCACCAGCCGCTCTTGCCAGTCGCTCACCCGGCCCAATCTAGCGCCTCCCCGCGGAAACGTCACGGAGGAACCTTGAAACTTTAGTTTCCTTGAGTATTCTCATAAAACCATGAGTTTCAACTCCTCCAGCGATCCTCCCGGGGCCGTGGTGGCCTCGCTCTCCGACGTCGGACTCCACCGGAGCCAGAACCAGGACAGCCACCTGGTCCGGCCGCTCCCGGGGGGTTTGTTGCTCGCGGTCTGTGACGGGATGGGCGGCGGGGAGGGCGGCGAGATCGCCAGCGCCCTGACCGCCACGACCCTGGACCACGCGACCCGCAGCGTCCCCCTCGACCCCACCCGCGCCGCGATGGGAGCCCTGCTGGACGGGGCGATCCAGGGAGCGCACGAGGTGGTCCGGAGCACCGCACGAAGCCGCCGGCTCCGGGACATGGGGACCACGGCGACGGCCGCGCTGGTGTCAGGTGACACCCTCGTCCTCGGTCAGGTGGGGGATAGCCGGGCGTATCTGCTGCGGCAGGGCCAGCTGGGGAGGCTGACCCGGGATCAGTCCCTGGCGCAGCAGCTCCTGGAGCAAGGCGTCCTCCGCCCGGAGGAGCTGGCCACCTTCGAGCACGGGAACATCATCCTGCAAGCGGTGGGCTCCTCGTCGCCGATCCTGGTGGATCTGACCTGGGCCGACTTGCGGCGCGGGGACGTGCTGATGCTGTGCTCCGACGGGCTCTGGGGCGAGGTGGAGGACGGGCAGATCGCCGCGCTGCTGGGCGCCCACCCGGACCCGGGCGAGGCCTGCCTGAAGCTGGTGGAGGCGGCCAACGCGGCCGGAGGTTCCGACAACATCACCTGCGTCGTGGTCCGCTTCGACGACCCCTCCTTGCCGCCTCCCTCCCCGGGAGAACCCCCGCCCCCCTACCAGAAGCTAACGTTTCCAGTCGAGGCTCCGGTCGCGCCCGCCGCCCCTCCCCCGGGGCTCGCCCCGGCTCCGCCCACCGCTCCGCCACCGCCCGCGTCCGGCCAGGAGCCCGTGGAGTTGCCGCTGGAGACGACCGGGACGCTGGTGGCCGCGCTGGTGCTGGCGGGCGCCGCGGCGCTGGGGCTGGGGTTGCTCTGGTGCGGGGGCTAACGGAGCCCAGACGGTCACGCGCTGGGGCGCCTTGGGGATGCGGTACTCCGGGGAGGAGACCGGGGTGGGCCCTCCGAGCGCCGGAGCCACCAGCGCCAGCGCAAAGGGGACCAGCAAGGCCACGGCGAAGAGCGCCGGAGGGATCGGCGCCGTCCCCCGCGGGGCCATGGCCGCCCGGAACAGCGCATCGTACCAGGGCGGCGGAGAAGGAACGGAGCCAGGGGTCGGCGCGGAAGGGGGAGCGTCGTACCAGGCCGGCGCGGAGGGAACCTCCGGGCGGGGCGCCGGACGAGGCGAGGCGCCGGGGTTACGCCGGAGGTGGTCGTAGTCCGCGCGGGCGGCCTCGTCGAGGAGCACGGAGGCGGCGTGGTTGATCCGCTTCATTTGCTCGTCGGAGGGGCGCGGTCCCTGGTGCTGCCAGGAGCGATCCGGGTGGTACAGCCTCACCAGACGTTTGTGAGCCCGGCGGATCTCTGCGGGGGTGGACCGGGGCGAGACCCCGAGGATCTGGTAGAGATCGAGCTGGGCTTCGAGGCGTCCGACGCGCATGGAAAGCAAGGATACCAGGGCGCGGAGAAAGTTCCCTCAGGCGTTTGATTTCCCCGCGGAGCGCTCCTCGGAGGGCTTCACGTTCTGGTGGACCCACTCGACGATGGCGCCGAGGGGGGTCCCCGGGGTGAAGAGGCCAGCGACCCCGGCGCTCCGGAGGCGCTCGACGTCCTCCTCGGGGATGATGCCGCCGCCGAAGACCAGCACATCGCCGGCCCCCCGGGCGCGGAGCGCCTCGATGACCGCGGGGAAGAGGGTGTTGTGGGCGCCGGACATGATGGAGAGCCCCACCGCGTCGACGTCCTCCTGGACCGCGGCGCTGGCGATCATCTCCGGGGTCTGGTGGAGGCCCGTGTAGATGACCTCGAAGCCTGCGTCGCGCAGCGCGCGGGCGACGACCTTGGCGCCGCGGTCGTGGCCGTCCAGGCCGGGCTTGGCCACCAGGATACGGATCTTCTGGGACATGGTCTCCTGTTAGCCGAAGCCTCGGCGGGGTGGAATGCTCAGGTCCGGGGAGGGCGCCCCAGCAGCCGTCCGGAGAGGGACTCCCCCAGCTCGGCGGTCATGAGCTGCTCGACGAGGCTCTCGACGGCGTGACGCTCCTCGTCGTTCTGGTAGAGGAAGCGGATCCCCATGCCCGCGGGGGAGGTCTCGGTAGCCTGGTCCTGGGGGATGACCCGCTGGACGAAGCCCCGGAGCCTCAGCGGCTCGCTGAAAGCCGGGACCGCCAGGGCGAAGATAAACTCGGTGCCGATCTCCAGGGGGCGGTTGGTCTTGATGAACGTGCCGCCCTTGGAGATGTTCCGGGTGTAGTCAGCGAAGAAGACGTTGAGGCGCTTGTACTCGACCTTCAGCTCGATGGGGGTTCGCGCGGCTTCGCGGCGTTCGTCCATGGGGGGGTCTTTATCGTACTCCGGGGTGGGCGCCACCGGTGGACGTTCTGTGCTAAGGCGGTGGGGTGCGCGATCCTTACGAGGTACTGGGAGTCGGGAGGGATGCCTCGCCCGACGAGCTCAAGGCGGCCTTCCGCAAGATGGCGGCCAAACACCACCCCGACCGCAACCCGGACGACCCGGAAGCCCAGGAGCGCTTCAAGGAGATCAACGGGGCCTACCAGATCCTGTCGGATCCGCAGAAGCGCGCCATGTTCGACCGCTTTGGCGCCGCGGGCCTCGGCGGAGCCGCCGCGGGGGGGAGCCCCTTCCCCGGGGGGGTCCCCTTCGACATCGCTGACTTCGCCGCCAACATCCCGATGGACGGCATCCTGGGCGACCTGCTGGGCCGCATCGGGATCCGCCCCGGCGAGCGCGGCGACCTGCAAAAAGAGCTGCGGATCACCCTGGAAGAGGCGGCTTTTGGCGCGGAGAAGGAGCTGTCCTACGACCGGATCGAGGCCTGCGGCGACTGCGCCGGGAGCGGCTCCCGCCCTGGATCGAGCCCCAAGACCTGCCCCCAGTGCGCAGGGCGAGGGCGCATCCGGCTCCAGCAGCCGCTGCTCCCCATCGTCATGGAGCGGGACTGCCCCAAGTGCGGGGGCCGCGGCCACCTGATCGTCGATCCGTGCCTCACCTGCCGGGGCGAGGGCCTCGTCACCAAGACGCGCACCATCGTGGTGACCATCCCCCCCGGCGTCGAGGACGGCGCCACCCGGCTGGTGGCCCGCGGCGGCAACGTCCCCCGGGCGGACAAGGGCCCCGGCGACCTGGAGCTGATCATCACCATCCAGCCGCACCCCTTCTTCCGCAGGGAGAACGACGACCTCGTCACCGCCATCACCATCAACTTCCCCCAGGCTTGCCTCGGCGCTGAGGTCGTCGTGCCCACGCTCGACGGCAAGGGCAAGCTCCGCGTTCCCCCGGGGACGCAGCCGGGCAGCATGCTCCGGGTCAAGAACAAGGGGATGCCCAGGCGCCAGGGAGGACGTGGCGACCAGCTCGTCGAGATCCGCATCGAGGTGCCCACCCACCTCTCCTCACGCTCCCGCGAACTGCTCGACGAGCTGGCGTCGGAGCTGGGAGCCACCCCCGAGCAAGCCACACACACCGCACCCACCCCGGGGCAGAGCGCGCCCGGCGCCCCCAAGGGGGAGCCTGGCTTCTTCTCCAAGTTCAAAAACTTCTTCAGCAGTCGCTGAAACCTCACCTCGTTGACCTGTCGCGTCATCGAAACGGTGCGAGCCAGGGGCCCGGATCGCTGGTAAATGGCTCGCTCACGATGGCAACTCGATTCATCGACGTGGTCAGCGACTCGACCGGAGAGACCGCCGAGAAGGTGGTGCGCGCGGCGTTGCTCCAGTTCCCTCAGCCGGGGGTGACCATCCGGCTTCACACCCGCATCCGCTCCAAGGACACGGTGCGGCCCATCCTGGAACGCGCCGCCCAGGAGAGTGCCCTCGTGGTCTTCACCGTGGTCGACCCCGCCCTCCGGGAATTCATCCACACCCTCAGCTACGAGCTGAAGATCGACGCCCTCGATGTCATCGGCTCCCTCATCGGCAAGCTGTCCCAGTACCTGGACCGGCAGCCGATCAACACCCCCAGCGGCATGCTCCCCCTCTCGGAGGAGTACTTCCGCAGGATCGAGGCCGTCGAATTCGCCGTCAAGAGCGACGACGGCAAGGAGCCCCGCAACTTCAGGAAGGCCGACATCGTCCTGGTCGGCGTGTCCCGCACCTCCAAGACCCCGCTGTCGACCCTGCTCGCGCAGCGCGGGCTCAAGGTGGCCAACATGCCCATCGTCCTCGGCATGCAGCTCCCTCCCGAGCTGCTCCAGGCCCCCCAGGACCGCGTCGTCGGCCTCACCATCGCCCTCGATCAGCTCTGCGAGATCCGCCAGGCACGGCTCCTCCAGCTCGGCATGCCCAGCGAGACCAACTACGCGCTCCGCGAGCACGTCCGCGAGGAGCTGGACTTCGCCCGCCAGATCTTCGCCCGCCACAACTGGCCCGTCGTCGACGTCACCGGGCGCGCCATCGAGGAGAGCGCCGTGATCATCCTGGAGACCCTCCGCGAGCAGGACGAGCGCGCCCGCGCTGCCCGCGCCTCCCTCCTCTGATCAGGCCGAAGCGACCACCGAGAAACCCGCGCGGGTGATGGCCTCCTCCGCCTGCTCCCGCGGGATCCCTCGCACCCGGACGCTCCCCACGGTAACCTCCAGGATCTCGACCCCGGGGGTCTTCTCCAGCGCCTTCTGCACCCGTCTCACGCAGGCCTGGCAGTGCATCCCCTCGACCTCCAGCTTGATCTCCATCACTTCTCCTTGCGTTTACGTGCGGTCCGCGTGGCAGGGCGCTTTTTCTTGGAGGCTGGCGGCGCAGAGAGCATCGCCAAGAGGCGCTCCTTGATCTCCGGAGGAAGCTCGGCAACCTGCTCCGCCGTCGCGCTGGCCAGCACCTTTCCCATCGCCTCCGGAGGAAGCTCGGCCACTTGCTCCGCCGTCGCGCTGGCTAGCACCTTCCCCATCGCCTCCGGAGGAAGCTCGGCCACTTGCTCCGCCGTCGCGCTGGCCAGCACCTTCCCCATCGCCTCCGGAGGAAGCTCGGCCACTTGCTCCGCCGTCGCGCTGGCCAGCACCTTCCCCATCGCCTCCGCGGGGAGCTCCGAGCCCTCCAGGTGGGACAATCCCTCCGCCACGATCCGCGCCATCGTGCTCTTCGGGAACGACGCCAGCTCCGACGATG
>CAZSDX010000008.1:0-26043 GCA_964605685.1 uncultured Polyangiaceae bacterium | reverse complement strand
TCCGCCACGATCCGCGCCATCGTGCTCTTCGGGAACGACGCCAGCTCCGACGATGGCAGCGTCTGCAACCCTTCCGCCACGATCCGCGCCATCGTGCTCTTCGGGAACGACGCCAGCTCCGACGACGGCAGCGTCTGCAACCCTTCCGCCACGATCCGCGCCATCGTGCTCTTCGGGAACGACGCCAGCTCCGACGATGGCAGCGTCTGCAACCCTTCCGCCACGATCCGCGCCATCGTGCTCTTCGGGAACGACGCCAGCTCCGACGACGGCAGCGTCTGCAACCCTTCCGCCACGATCCGCGCCATCGTGCTCTTCGGGAACGACGCCAGCTCCGACGAGGGAAGTGTGCGAAAACCCTCCTCGATGATCTTTGCCAGGGTCTTCTGGTAACCTTGCTCTACCTTGTCCATGTCCTTGGCCATGTGGACACCTGGCTCCATCTTGAACTGCTGAACGTTCCGGTACAACCACCACCAGACCTCGATCTCCTCGTCGTCCAGGGGGCGAAGTGCCTGGGGCGTCTGGAGGAAGCTCCGGGAGAAGAGCCCGAGGAGGTGCTCGTGGGGCTCCTGGGAGCGCTCGGCAGTGGACCAGGCGCAGAGGGCCATCCCGGCGAGGTGGCCCTCCCAGAGCCCCGGGTGGGTGCGCGTGAGCGATCCTGCCAGCTCCTCGACCTGACGGAGGAAGCGGGGGGTCACCGTGTTGGCCACCATCATCAACACCACGCTCCGGCTTGAGTGCTCGATCCTTCGCAGACGGATGAACTGGCAGGCGTAGGCGAGCAACGAGAGCGCGTCGTCCGCCTCCAGCTCATCGGTCGGGCCCTTGAACGACATCAGCGTGAAGGGGCCCAGGCGCCGGATGATCTCCCCGAGCCGGCGGGGGGGTGGCGGCGCTGTCTTGCGGAGCCGGATGATGAGCGTGTCGAGGCGCAGCGGCTCGTCGGTGAGCTGGACTTCCCCCTGGACGTCGTACAGATCCCGGGGCAACAGGTGGCGCCAGAAGAGGACCCAGAGCGGGTGCCAGGCGGTCCGCGGTGGTGCAGAGGAAGGGCGTCGGGTAGCCATGGCGATCACGAGCGGCGGCAGAGCTGATCGACCCGCTGGAGCAGGGTCGGAACACGATGCGGACCGTGCATGGAAGCCACCCCCGAGGCAGCGTCCTCGGGAGGAACCCCCGCGGCGGTCACCCACAGCGGTCGCCTGCTGGCCCCACGCAGCACCGGCAGCGCCGCCGCCCCGGAGAAGGAGGTCTTCGCCACGCCCACCACCGGGATGCGCCCCTCCAGGTGGTGGAAGAGGTGCGCCCCGAGCCCCTCCCGCCCGGCACCGTCGAGCCACACGTAGCCGTCGATCACGATCAGCTCCACGACGCCAGGCCCCCCGGGAATTCGCTCCAGCACCGCCAGCAGGCAGGGAAGCTCCCGGAGGAAGAACGACCCCGGGAGGTAAGGGGCGACCTCGTCGATCCTGGCGATCACCTCGCCAGAAGAGTCAGAAGAACCCCATGAAGGAAAAAGAACCCCTGCCGCGACGGCTCCCTGTTCGCGGTAATCGACGTCAAGACAGAGGAACAAGACCCCTCCCCACCCAGGATGGGCTCAGCCGTAATCCTTCTCCATCCGCTCCTGGTCTTCCTTGCAGCGGATGCAGAGGGTGGTCTCCGGGCGAGCTTCGAGGCGCTTGTCGGAGATCTCCTCTTCGCACTCCTCGCAGATGCCGAAGGTGCCTTCGTCGATCTTGACGAGGGCCCGGTTGATCTTGTCGAGGAAGGTTTTTTCGCGACCCCGCAGCCGGAAGGTGAACGACTGGAGGTACTCGCTCGAGGCCAGATCCATCTCGTCGGGGAGATCGTCGGCGTCGAGGGTCATGTCCTCGTCAAGGGTCTGCTTGGCCTTGCGGACAATCTCGTCTCGCTTCTCTTCCAGAAGCGTCCGGAATTTCTTGAGCTGGGTCTTGTTCATCCTGTTGGACCCGCCTTTCTTTCGAGACTGCGGTTGCGATACCCCCCCTCGGGGGGGCGCAGAGTTGTAGTCATCCCCAGGCCCCCGTCAAGATGCCCCGGAAGGAAAACCTCCCCCCCCCTGCTCCGCCCCTGGTACAACCGCGGATCGTGCTGGATTTCGACCCCACCCGCCCCGCCGCCCCCCCTCGCCCCGCCGCCACCACGCTGGTGCTCCGCCCGGGCCCTCAGCAGGCCGTCGAGATCCTCGGCATCCTGCGCCACCCCCGCTCCTCCTTCCTCGGCGGCGTCCTCGCCTTCCCCGGCGGCAAGGTCGACGACCAGGACCGCGACGAGCGCTGGGCTCCCTGCGGTTCCCCCGCCCACGGCGAGCGCCTCGGGTCCCCCGAGTCTCCCCGCGCCCTCGCCGTCGCCGCCTGCCGCGAGCTGCTCGAAGAGGTCGGGATCCTCCCGGTCCAGGGCATCGACCATGCCCGCGCCCTCACCCTCCAGGACCAGCTCCGCCAGGGCGCATCCTTCGCCGACGTCCTCGCCTCCCTGGAGCGCTCTCTCGATCTACGGAGATTCCATACCTTCGGCCGCTGGGTCACCCCGGAGGCGGAGGCGCGGCGCTACGACGCGACGTTCTTCCTGCTGGCGCTCCCGGAGGGGCAGCAAGGCCGCTCCGACCAGCACGAGACGACGGCGGCGCTGTGGGACAGCCCGGCGGGTTTCCTGGCGCGGTGGGCCCGCGGGGAGCTCCAGATGGCGCCGCCCACCACCCGCATGCTGGAGCTTCTGTCCGGCTGCCCCTCGGTGGACGACGCGCTGATGCTGTCCGAGAAGCAGGGGCTCCAGCCGGTGTGTCCGCGGTTCGTGGCGGACGAGGGCGGTGGATTCCTGGCGCTCCCGGGGGACCCGGCCCACGAGGTCCAGGAGCGACGCGTCGACGGTCCCACCCGCTTCGTGCTCCGCGACGGGCGCTTCGTCAGCGCGGATCCCTGAGCTCCTCAGGGGGGCAGCTCGCCGGAGGCCAGCGGGATCTCGCCCTCGAGGACGGCGTCCTCGTCGCCGGAGGCCCCCGGGTGCCCGACCCGCTGGTAGGCGACGCGCCAGGCCACCGGGCGCCCCGCGCCTTCCGGACCCACGTCCAGCTCGAAGGTGACCGGCGCGTCCCGGAGCCGATCGTCGGAGACCAGGAAGCGCCCCACCCCCCCGCGGCGCAGCTCGAAATGCCGAGCCAGGTGGCGCACCCCGCTGCCGAGCACCATGTTGTCGGGTCCGATCGCCTCGACGCTCAGCTCCAGCCGGCGGAAGAGATCGCCGGTGGGAAGCGCGTGGCCCGTGCGCCCCGGAATGAGCCGTAGCTCGATCCGGGTGGGACCAAGGCGGTGAGCCTCGGCCCGCAGCGCCTCCCGCAGCAGCGCCGACCCCCGGGAGACCGCGAAGGAGTGATCCCGGCGCCGTCCCTGGGTGGGCATGTGGCACCCGGCGCAGGGGGTGGAGGCGTCCGCCGAAGAAGCATGCTCGAGGATCGTCGACTGCATCAGCGCGCCAGGCCCCGGCCGGAAGACCCCGGGGAAGGGGAACTGGTGGCACCCGGCGCAGGCATCGGGTCCAGCGAACTTGGGGTCACGAACGACCCTGTGCGGCGCGTCGACCGGAGGGGTACCCGGGGGGAGCGGCGCGGCGAGGACGGCATCGTCCTGGCCGGTGAGGTGGCAGGTGATGCAGGCGACGCCGAGGGCGCCGACGGCGGGGCGCTCGGGGAGGTCGGGGGTGGCCTCGGGGGCGTGGCAGCCGCGGCAGAAAGGGAGCGGCTCACGATCGAAGGCGCGGCGGTAGGCGGGCTCGGTGTTGGCGCGCTGGTGGAGGGAGGAGCGCCACTGACGAGCCTGGACCTCGTGGCAGCGCTCGCAATCGAGGTTGAGGGAGAGCGCAAGCTCCTCACGGGCACGGGCCGGGGAGGGCATGGCCGGAGGGGCGGAGCCGGGAGGCGGCGGCGCGGCGGGCGCGGAGCAGGCCAGGAGCGCGGCGAAGGAGGCGAGGAGGCGAGGAGGGTTAAGCGACGACGAAGCTCGTTCTCCTCGGTATGGAGGGAGACGACGCGGGTGGCGCTGGGGACGTTGGGGCGCCCGGGGGTCTCCCGGATGAAGACAACATCGTTCTCGCGGATGCGGTCGACCTTCCAGTTGAGCTCGTACTCGGCGCCGAGGCTGCCGCCGGTCTTGACGGTCTCGGAGCGACCGAGGAACTGCCCGAGGGTGACGATCCAGCCCTTGCCCTCGGGGTCGATGAACATTGCCCTGGGGGCGGTGCCGCCGGTGACGATCCCGACGAGCTTCAGCTCGTTGAGGGCGAAGCGATCGGCGAGGGCCTGGGTGCGGAGCCGGGTGACCTCTTCCTTGGCGGGCTTGAGCAGCTCGGCGTAGGAAGCGAAGGGGTCGCGGTTGCTGTCGGAGCGGGTGAAGTCGGCCTCGGAGAGGGCAGGAGCCGTGGCGCTCGGAGCGGCGCTGGCGGCAGCCGAGGCGCTGGCGGCGGGGCGTCGAGCGGGGGGGGGTGGGGTGGGGCTGCCGGTCATGACCTCGTCCTCGCAGGCGAGGAGGGCGACGGCAGCGTGGAGGACCAGGACCACGAGGGCGGAGGGGAGGCGCTTCATTTCGCTGCACCTTGGGCGGGAGGCTTCGCGGGCTTGGGGGCGAGGGCGCGGAAGGCGGTGGCGAGCGCCTCGACGGTGACGATGGTCTCGTCCCCTTCGCGCTTCGGGTCGCGGAGCACGATGTTCTCGAGGTTGATGATGCGGTCGAGCTGGCCGACACCGTAGAAGAACTTGGCGACCTGGTGGAAGCGCCCGGAGAGCACCAGCTTCATCGGGACCTTGGCGAAGAACTGCTGGTTCACCTCGTCGATGGGATCCCAGGAGTTGAGGGCGATGCCGCTGACGTTGGCGACGCCCTGGAGCGCCGACAGGAACGCAGGCGTCTCGGCGGTCTCCGGGAGGACCTTGTTGAGATCGCGCTGCCGCTGCTTTTTCTCCGTGAGATCGGCGAGGTCCTTGAGGTACGCGGCCTCGCTCTCCCGGGCGTCGGCAAGCTGCTGCCGCAGCTGCACCTCCTGGCGCTTCTGGGCGGCGATCTGGCTGGACACCTCGCTGTAGCCCATGACGAAATAGGCGACACCGACGAGGATCGCCAGGCCAGCGCCGACGCCGATCTTGGCGCCGAGGGGCAGGCGAGACAGGCTGCTGTTCGCGGATTTGTTCGCTGGGCCGGCCATCAGTACTTCACCTTCGCCTGGAGCTGGAACTTGAGCATCTCGAGCTTGATCCCACGGCCGTCGGTGCTGGTCGTCTTGGAGGCCGGCAGCAGCTTGACGTCCTGGAAATAATTGGAGAGCGACAGGCGCCGGGCCAGCTCCGACACGTCCTCGCCGTCGCGGGCCAGGCCCTCGATCAGCACCACACGGTCGGTCTCCTTGTAGAGGGTGAGCCAGAGGCGGCGAGGATCCCAGCTCTGGTTGGGGACCGCCAGCGGGTTATCCCGGCGGAGCTGCGCCAGCCGATCCGGGTCGACGGTGGGGCCGCGCCCCTGGGTGAGCACCCGGGCCACCTCCAGCAGCACCTCCGTGGGCCCGGAGCGCGCCGACTGGAGCTTCTTGATCGCCTCCTCCCGGTTGTTGAACTCGGTCAGCTGCGCCTTCACCTGGGCGTGGTTCGCCACCGTCTTCTGGATCTCGTTGATCTGCTGCTGGATCTCCTGGTTCGTCCGCTTGTGGGCCGCCAGCTCGCGGTTCTTGCTCTCGTGGAGGAAGAACAGAGCAACCCCTTCGAGGAAGAGCACGCCCATCAGCACCACCAGCCAGGTCTGGCTGGTTTCCTGCCGGGTCTCGCGCTTCTGCGGCAGGAGGTTTATGCGAATCATGAGCGCTTCTCCTTGTCTTTACGGAGCGCAAGCCCCAGCGCCACGGCAAGCTGGGCGCTCTTGGCCTGCACGAACTGGGGGTTCACGTCCTTGGGCTCCACGGTCATGCGCTCCGTCGGGAAGAATACCTCGACCGGCACCCGGGATCGACGCTCGATCGCGCTGACCAGCTGGGGCAGGTTCGCCGTGCCCCCGGTCAGGTAGATCCTGGCGAACTCTTCCTCGCCGCTGGTGGCCAGGTAAAAATCCAGCGACCGCTGGATCTCCGCGGCGATCGACTCGGAGACCGAGTTGATGATCTCGATCACCTGCTTGGGCACGATCCCCGCCTCCTCGCCCCCGCGCTTGTAGGCCTCCGCCTGCTCGCTCGGCACCGCCATCCGCTTCTGGATCTCCTCGGTGATCGAGTTACCTCCGCTGGCGATGTCCCGGGTGAACGCGCTCGTCCCACGGCTCAGGATGTTCAACGACGCCAGGCTCGCCCCCACGTTGATCAGGGCGATGTTCTGATCCTGCGGCAGCCCCCGGGACGTCTCGAAGATGTTCTGCACCGCGAAGGCGTCGATGTCGATGATCACAGGCTTCAGCTTCGCCTCCTTGGCGATGTTGGCGTAGTCGTTGATCTCGTCCCGCTTGGCCGCCACCAGCAGCAGATCCATCTGCCCCGCCTCCGGGCGCCGCCGGAGCACCTCGTAGTCGACGTGCACGTCCTTGATGTCGAAGGGAATGTGCTGCTCCGCCTCCCAGGTGATCTGCTCGTCCAGCTCCGCCGGCGTCATCAGCGGCACCGGGATCTTCCGGATGATCACCGACTGGCCGCTCACCCCCAGCGCCACCTCCTTCTGCTTGATCTTGTTGTCCGAGAACAGCTTCTGCAGCGCCTCCACCACCGCCCCCGTGTTCATCACGTGGCCGTCCACCACCGTCTGCGGCGGTAGCTCCTGGTAGGCCACCTTGGCGAGGCTATACTTGCCCCCCCGCAGCTCCTTGAGCTGGACCACTTTGATCGAGCTGGAGCCTATATCGACCCCGACCAGGTTTTTTCCCTCGGCCATCTTCCCTCCAAGTGTGGCACACCCGCCCTCCGGGGACAAAAAACCGCTTTACGCCCCCCCCCCTATGCCCCAGGCCTTCCCCATGCAGCGCCTCCTCGTCGCCCTGACCACCGCGGCCCTCCTCTTCGCCCCCCCCCTGGCCTCCGCCGCCCCCCGGGGCCGCGACGACGGCAGCCGCGAGGTGACGCACCAGGTCGCCCCGGGCCAGACCCTCGCCAAGATCGCCAAACGCTACCGCGTCTCCATCCAGGCGATCCGCGAGCACAACAACCTCCCCCCGGGCCCCCTCAAGCCGGGCACCCGCCTCACCATCCCCCCCCGCAACGCCCCCGCCAAGGACGCCGACGAGCCCCGCGCCAACACCCGTGCCAAGAACCACCAGGGCAAGGCCGGCCGCGACAGCGATGACCGCGACGACGAGGAGAGCGACGAGGAAGAGACCCCCAAAAAACGCAAGGGTAAGACCAAGAAGCACCAGGACGCCCAGGACCGCGACGAGGACACCCCCTCCTCCGGGGTCGAGCCTGGCCAGGTCCGCTTGGTCCACGGCGACGCCTCCTGGGAGGGCAAGGTGCTCCTCTCCAAAAAAGGCAAGATCGCCCCCGCCGCCGCCAAGGCCTTCGCCCGGCTCCTCGCCCCCGAAAAGGGACGCCCTCACCCCATCAACCACCGCCTCATCGCCCTCGTCGTCAAGGTCAGCGACCACTTCGGCGGGCGCCCCATCGAGGTCGTCAGCGGCTACCGCCCGGGCAAGGCCGGTTCCCACTCCAAGCACGGCTCCGGCTCTGCCATCGATTTCCACATCCCCGGCGTCCGCAACGAGGAGCTGCGGGACTACCTCCGCACCCTCGACCAGGTCGGGGTCGGTTATTACCCCAACAGCGGCTTCGTCCACCTGGATGTACGCCCCACCTCGTTCTCCTGGACCGACACCTCACGCCCGGGAGAGACCCCCAGGTACACCCACGAGGAGCCCTCCGAGGACGGCAAGAAGGGCGACGACAGGAAGGGCGATGACAGGAAGAAGCCGGCGCGCTGAGCCCTCACTCGCCAGGGATGGAAGCCACCAGGTCCGCCAGGGCGTGCGTGTGCTTGGCGCCGAGCAGCCCGAACTGGACGCCGAACCCCTCGGCGCGGATCCACCGGACGATGGCGGGGAGCCGGGTGGGGCCGAGCTGAGGCAGCTCCAGCTCGACCTCCAGCTCCTCTCCGAACGCCACCCCGCCTTCCGCCCGGATGAACAGCCCGCCGACGCTCAGATCCACCGACTCGGCGGCGAAGGGCTCGGCCCCTCTCGGGAAGATCCGCAGCGGAAGGCGGACGAGGCGGCGGGGGTGGCTACGTTTCTCTTGCATGGTGCCTCCGGGGGCCCTTGGCGCTGCCCCTCGACTCCCCAGGATGTTGGACCGTGAGCACGACGAGGGTCAAGGAAAGCCGTTGGAGGCGCCACCTGGACGGCTGGCAAGGGGGCCTCGTCGCCCTGGGTCTGGCGGGGCTCGGGATCATGCTGGGGACACCCAGGGCGGTTTTTCCACAGGATTTCCCCCTGCCTGTGGCCAACGGGCGCCGGCTCTCCGAGATCGCCCGCCAGGACCAGCTCCAGGCGGAGGAGCTCGCCCGCAGCCCCGAGCAGGAGCGCGGAGGAGCCTCCTTCGAGCTGCGGGAGCTCGGGGCGCTCCTGCGCCGCTACAACGAGGCGGACGCGGCAGGGGACCAGGGGACCTTGGGGCAGCTCCGACCGGAGCTGCTGCGGGGCGCCCACAACCTGGCCCAGAAAGAGGGGGCCACGCCGCTGCTCCGGCTGCGCTCCTACCAGCAGCGGATCTTCCTCCGGGAGCTGGCCTCCTGGGAGTCCACGGGCAAGGAGAGCGACGAGCTGAAGCAGGTGGGCGGCGGTGTCGTCCGGACGATCACCGCCGGCGGGTGGGTCAAGCCCCCGCGCGCCTTCCTCGCGGACAGCGCGGTGCGGGCGGCGCTGTTCAAGCGGCGCTTCGCCGAGGTGCTGGGGCTCCAGGGGAGGCCGGAATTTGCCCTGGATGTCGAGGAGGCCAGGGCGCTCTACGGGTTCCTGCTGGCGCACCCGCCGCCGCAGCCGGGGGGGCCCTGGGCGTTCCGGCTGAAGAAGCTCGACGAGCTGGCGACGGCGGACCCCTCCTACCCCCGGAAGCTGGCCCGGGGGGTCGCGCTCCTGGGCTTGGGGCAAGGAGCCGCAGCGGTGGTCGAACTCAGGGAACACCTCGCGGAGACCCCGGACGGCCCTTACACGCTCCGGGCTCGGAATTACCTGGCCGCGGCGGTGGAGCAGGCCGAGCGCCAGGGCGCCGCCATGCCGTGAGGCGGGGCCGACGAGGCCGCCGGGCTCAAGCCCGGCGCCGGGACGAGGGGGAAGGGAAACGAGGAGGGGAAGCCCTCTTTCGAGGGCTCGCTTCAGCACAAATCGAGGCCGCCAGCGCGGCCTTCTCCCTGGCGTTGCCCCCTGCACATGTTCCGGCGCCGGGCTTCAGCCCGGCCTCGTCGACGGGAACCACACCCGTGGACAGGCCCGTGGACGGCCTTCTGAACAAGGCCGAATCTCCCCCCGTGAGTCCGGTGATTTTCGCCTTCTTCCGGGGAGCACGGCAAGGCTATCCTTCCGGCACGGCGGCGAGGAAAGAGCCCCGTCGAGCAAGGAGATGTGGGAGATGATCGAGAACGCGAACGTGGGGCGTCGAACGCTGGAGGAAACGCCCTCGCGGGTCTTCGAGTTTCTACGGGGGATCAACCGCGTGGCCGCCATCCGGCATGCGCTGGCGGAGCGAGGGTTCGACCAGGCCGCCTACAACGAGGGCTGGCATCTGGTCCTGAAGGTCTCCGGTTACAACCCTCCGAAGCAAGAGGTTCTCTACAACGAGGAGCCCAACGCCGCGCAGGTGGAGCTGGATCAGTGGGATGAAGGAGGCTTCCGCATCATCAAGGCATCCCTCTCGCGACACCACCCGGCGCAGGCGGCCTTTGTGCTCGATGGCCTCGGTCCATCCCAGGGGTTTGCCGCCGTCGCGGGGGTCTCCACCCTGCTGGATCGCCTCGATGCCCTGGAGTCCTCCCCCGCGCGGGAGGCCACCCGCCAGGAAGATCTTGCGGCCCTGGAGCTGCTGGCCAGGCGTGGCATCGACAAGGCGGAGCGGCTGCGGCTGCGGGGGCTGGTGCAGAAGGTCACCCAGGCCTCCGCGGTGGTGCCGTCCCCCACCGGGAGCGCGGAGGAAAAGGAGCAGGACTACATCGCCTCCTTGATCGCGCTGCGCTCCTGGTTCGAGGAGTGGTCCGAGGTCGCCCGCGTGGTGATCCGCCGCCGGGATTGGCTGATCCTGCTGGGGCTGGCGCGCCGCAAGAGGCCCAAGGGCACGCCGGAGCCCTCCTGACGGGGTGTGCGGGGGGGGGGCAGTCCTTCCCCTGCGGCCCCTGGGGCCTTGCGCGCGCTCCGGAGGGCTTCGCTTGCGCGCCGGGGGCTTCGCGTGCGGTAGGCGGAGGGAAAAACTCCCGGGAAAAGGGGACTCCTCGGGCCTGCCCCCCCCACGGATGCCTCCCGCCAGGCCCAGATCCCGCCACGACGAGGCTCCTGTCTTCGTGCGCGAAGAGGGAGAAGCGTGTGCAAGGCCGTCTCGCCCCTGCGAGCCGGAGGCGAGGTGGCGGGGAAGGGTGGTATCCTGGGGGGGATGATGCTCCCGGAGAAGAAGCAGGTGCTGGTGGCGGACGACGAGGCCAACCTGCGCCGCGTGCTGTCGGCGATCCTGACCCGCGACGGCTACGAGGTCCACGCGGTCGAGGACGGCAAGGAGGCCCTGGAATTCCTCCGGGAGCACCACCTGGATCTGGTCATCACCGACCTGCGCATGCCCAACCTCGACGGGATGGCGCTGCTCCGCGAGGTGCAGGCGATGGACCTCCAGCTCCCGGTGATCATGCTGACCGCCCACGGATCCGTGGACAACGCGGTGGAGGCCCTGAAGCTCGGGGCCATCGACTACCTGACCAAACCCTTCGATCAGGGGGAGATCCGCAACGTGGTGCGCAAGGCGCTCCGCACCCGCGATCTCTCCCAGGCGGACGCCCCCATCGAGCCCGGCGCCTTCACCCGCTCCAGCCCCGGCGCCTCCTACGGGATCATCGGGCGCTCCCCCAAGATCCTGGAGGTGTACGCCATCCTGGACCGGGTGGCGGACTCCCCCACCACGGTGCTGATCACCGGGGAGAGCGGCACCGGCAAGGAGCTGGTCGCCCGCGCGCTCCACGAGAATTCTTCCCGCAAGGACAAGCCCTTCATCAAGGTCAACTGCGCCGCCATCCCCAAGGATCTGATGGAGAGCGAGCTCTTCGGCCACGAGAAGGGCGCCTTCACCAGCGCCATCTCCAGCAAGCCGGGGCGCTTCGAGCTGGCGGACAAGGGGACGCTGTTCCTCGACGAGGTGGGGGAGCTCACCCTGGAGATGCAGTCCAAGCTGCTCCGCGTCCTCCAGGAGAGCGAGTTCGAGCGGGTCGGCGGCATCAAGACCATCCGGGTCAACGTGCGCCTGGTGGCCGCCACCAACCGCGACCTCAGGAAGGAGATCGCCCAGGGAACCTTCCGCGAGGATCTCTTCTATCGCCTCAACGTCGTCCCCATCCCGCTCCCGGCGCTCCGCGAGCGCAGCTCCGACATCCCGCTCCTGGTCGACTTCTTCCTCACCAAGTTCAACCAGCGGCTCAAGAAGCAGGTCACCGGCCTCTCCCCCGAGGCCCTCGCTCGCCTCATCTCCTACGGCTGGCCCGGGAACATCCGCGAGCTGGAGAACGTCCTGGAGCGCGCCGTCCTCTTCGCCGACGGCCCCACCATCCAGGAGGAGAACCTCACCCAGGAGGTGCGCGGCCTGCGGGAAGGTCGACCGGTGGCGCAGCCCGTCGAGGTGGTCCCCGTCGACGGCTCCAGCGACGGGCTCAAGGAGAAGGTCAAGGCCGCCGCCAGCCGCATCGAGCGCGAGCTGATCACCCGCGCCCTCGACCAGACCGGCGGCAACGTCACCCACGCCGCGCGCCTGCTGAAGATCTCCCGCAAGGGCCTCCAGCTCAAGATGAAGGAGCTCGGCCTGCGCGAGCGCGAGGAGTGACCCTGCGGCGTGCCGTCACGCCGGGACGGCGATGCCCTCGTAGGTGTGGCCCGTCCAGCTCGGTCCCTCCCCTTCCCGCTCCTCCAGCTCCACGGGGCGAAACCCCGCCTCGACCAGCTCGGCCTTCACGTCCCGATCCAGGTGGCAGTTGCCGGAGAAGCGCCGCCAGACCGGGGTGATCGCCCGCTGCAAGAGGCGCGTGGAGGTCCGCCGCGCCAGGCCGTGCTCGACGAAGAGCAGGCGCCCCCCGGGGCGCAGCACCCGGCGGATCTCCCCCAGCGCTCGCAGCGGCTCGTCCACGCTGCACAGCGTGTAGGTCATCACCACCGCGTCAAAGGAGGCCGCGTCCAGCGGCAGCGCGCAGGCCGAGGCCGCCAGCAGCTCCACCGGCGCCGGGCAGGAGCCGACGCGCTCCCGGGCCCGGGCGAGCAGCTCCGGGGACGGATCGACGGCCACCAGATGGGTCACCTTGGTCGCGTCGTAAAACGGCAGGTTGAGCCCGGTCCCGACGCCGATCTCCAGGACGCGCCCGGTGGCCCGGGGCACCAGCCTCTTCCGCTCCTCCAGGATGGCCCCGCTCCGGCATGCTTTCTCGATCAAGAAAGGGAGGACACGGCGATCCCAGAGCGACATGCAAAGGTCTTTACCACGGGCGCCTCTGGGAGGTTCGCCTGCCGTTCCGCTACCCTCCCGGGCCATGGCGATCACGTTCTACTACGGCTCTGGTTCTCCCTTCGCGTGGAAGGTGTGGCTCACCCTCGAACACAAGGGACTCGGGTACGAGCTGAAGAGGCTCCAGTTCAACCAGGCGGAGCTGAAATCCCCGGAGTATCTGGCCATCAACCCCCGCGGCAAGGTGCCCACCCTCGTGGACGGGGATCTGGTGGTGTACGAGTCCTCCGCCATCGTCGAGTACCTGGAAGAGCGCTACCCGGAGCGCCCCGTGCTGGGCACCACCCCCGCCGAGCGCGCCCGCGTCCGTCGCCTCGCCGCCGAGGCGGAGAACTACCTCTATCCAAGCCAGCGGGAGCTGTTCGTCCAGACCCTCTTCCGCCCTACGGAGAAGGGGCGCGACGCGGAGGCCATCGCCCGCGCCCACGACAACCTGCTCGCGGAGCTGGCCCGCTGGGAGAAAGCCCTCGCCTCGGCCCCTTTCCTCGGCGGCGAGACCCCGAACCTGGCCGACTACGCGACCTTCCCGCCGCTCCGTGGGATCCAGCGGGTCGATGAGCGCGAGCCGGAGCACGGGCTGGGGTCGCGCTGGCCGGCGTGGGCGCTGGCCTACCTCCAGCGCATGGAGGCCCTCCCGGCGGTGCAAACCACCTGGCCTCCTCACTGGAAGGGGTAACCTCCCGGGGGAAGCGCCTCGCCGGGCGGTGGTGGAGCGAGCGGGGCGAGGTGCTACCCTGGGACGCCAGCCATGACACAACCCGCCACGCCCCTGCCCTTGTCCCCCGAAACCACCCCCGCCGAGCGACGCGACCAGATCGAACAGCGGGCCGCTGCCCGGGAGCAACCAACCACGCTGGCGGGGTGGCGTGAATTGCTGGGTCCGCTCCCACCCCCCGAAGAAGGAGAGGACTCGATCGACACCTTCGAGGAGACCTTGAACAGCATCCGCAAGCGCTCCATCGGGGTTCCCTCGCTGTGAGTCTGGTGCTCCTCGATACCAACCTGGCGAGCGCGCTCTACCGCGGAGACCAGGAACGCCTGGAGACCTACGCAGGTGTACTCGTTCCCGGGCCTCTTGCCATCGCCTTGCAATCCAGCGCCGAGATGCGCTACGGGGCAGAGCGGGCTCGCTGGGGTATCCCGAAACGCAACCGGCTTGAGGTCCTGCTCGCCCGACTGATCGTGCTGACCCCGGACCAGACCACGGCTCACCGCTGGGCGCAGGTGATGGCGCATGCGGAGCGTATCGGTCGCCCACTGAGCCACGGTGACGGCTGGATTGCTGCCGCTGCCATCCAGAACGGGACCACGCTCGTCTCACACGACCTTGATCTGGCGGACCTGGGCTTCCCTGGCCTCGAAGTTGTTTGTCGCGCCAGGCCCGGTAACCCTGGGAAGTGAGAGGGGTGGGCGCATTCCTCAAGGCGGTTCGACACGTCTCTCATTCTGCATCGGCGCAGCAGCGAATTCCGCCGCTTGCAGCACCCACGGAAGTGAATGCGAAATTGCAATCGAAAATCGAGGATCCGTGGTTCCCACCTCGGATGCCACAGCCCAAAGAAGTATTTTCATCTTTCCAGACGCATTCGCTGGTATGTTCCGTCACACCGCCGATCAGATCTTCGATCTGTTCATAAGGAAACTTATTTCCTCGACATTGATTTTCTCCATTCTCTTCGTGCTTAAATTTGTAAGTACAAATCCCAGGTTCATAAGAGTCTCCCGTGGGATACTTGGAGGTTCCCCCGTTGGTGCAGGCCCACATCCACTCGCTCGTTTCCGGCTTGCTTCCGCTTTCCTCGCTCCCCTTCCCTCCTCCCATCTTGCCGCATAGACGTTTTCCCGCCCACGTACAATAGGCGTAGGCATCACACACATCCACGTGGTGCATTCGATCCTGGGGAGTCCAATCAAAGACAAGATGCGGTTCCTCGTAACCACTCGGATTGAACTCATGATTTGCCTTGGCACATTGGGCAAAATCGTTGAGATGTGCGTACTCTTTGCTGAGTTTATGAGGTTCTGTCCCCACTTCTTCCAGGAAGAGTTTGTAGTGACCCTTGGTCACCTCCGTACGATCCATGCAGTAGGGACCCGTGGGACCTTCCAGCAACACCATCTCCGGACCTCGACCCGAAGGACAACGGGGGGTTCTGGTCGCGTTGCTCCCTCCCGTTCCCCCTGTCCCTGCTACCCCTGCGCCAGGAGGATTGGTTTGCAACGTAGGTTCCGGTTCAATCGTGGCGGAAGGGGAACAAGCCTGGAACCACATTGCGGCCAAAACAATCAGGGTACAGGCAGAGACCAAGCGGCAAAGCGTCTGGGAAGGGTTCATTGTTCCACTCGTCGGTTCAGGTTGTAGATCAACCCGGACCAGACCACAACTCACCGGTGGGCGCAGGTGATGGCGCATGCGGAACGCATCGGTCGCTCGCTGAGCCAGGTCACTTGCTGGAAGGGGTAACCTCCCAGGGCAGACACCGGCCTTTCAATCTTGCAGGGGTGAACGTTCAGGAGTGAAGGGGACACGACCGGGGCCGGTGAAAAACGCCGTGAAATTCGACCAAGGAGGGCTGGCACGGGAGCCGCATATGAGGGAAGGTACAGCGCCCGGACGCCGACGGTTTCCCCTCCCCTCCCCCCCACCGTCGCCCGGGCGCTTTTTTATTTTGTCCTCGCCCCGCCGCGCGCCGCCAAGGCCCCTTCGCCGGTGGGCTATCCTGCGCGGCCATGGCGGCGACAACGCTCCGGCTTCCGGCCTTCACCACGGCCCACTCCCACGTCTTTCAGCGGGCGATGCGCGGCCTCGCCCAGCGCCCTGGCCCGGGCGGCACGGACGACTTCTGGTCCTGGCGCACCGCCATGTACGACCTCGCCGCGGCGATGACCCCGGAGCGGCTGGTCCAGGTGGCCCGCGTGGCCTACCGGGAGCTACGCCTCGCGGGGGTCCGCACCGTGGGCGAGTTCCACTACCTGCACCACCAGCCGGACGGCACCCCCTACGAGCAGCGCACCCTGCTGGCGGAGCTGCTGATCGAGGCCGCCCGCGAGGAAAGGCTCCGGATCGCCCTGCTCCGGGCGGTGTACCACCGCGCAGGCCCGGGGAGGCCCCCCGAGGGAGCGCAGCGCCGCTTCTGCGACGGGGAGCTGGACGCGGTGTTCCGGGACGTGGAGGAGCTACGGGCGCGCTACCGGGGGGCGAGCGACGTGAGGATCGGGCTGGCGCCGCACAGCGTCCGGGCGGTACCTCCGTCGTGGCTGGGTCCGCTGGCGACCTTCGCGGAGGAGCGGGATCTCCCGTTCCACATGCACGTGGCGGAGCAACCCGGGGAGGTGGAGAGCTGCCTGGCGGAGACGGGACGACGTCCGGTGGAGCTGCTCGACCAGGAGGGTGCGCTGCGGCTGGGGGCGAGGCTGGTGGCGGTCCACGGGACCCACCTGCGTCCGGAGGAGGCGGCGAGGCTGGGGGAGCAGGGTTGCTTCGTGTGCATCAACGCCACCACGGAGCGGGACCTGGGGGATGGCCACCCGGACCTGGGCGCACTGCGGGAGGCGGGGGTACGCTTGTGCACCGGGATCGACAGCTACGTGATGACCGATCCGTTCGAGGACATGCGGGGGATCGAGCTGGGAGAGCGGCTACGGACCCTGCGGCGGGTGACGGAGCGGCAGGAGACCCCGACGCTGGCGGAGCGCCTGTGGGCGGCGGCGTCCGTGGAGGGGGCGAGGAGCCTGGGCTTCGAGGACGCGGGTGGAGTGGTCCTCCTTGACCTCACGCACCCGACCTTCGCGCTGGTCGACCCGGAGCGGCTGCTGGACGCGGCGGTGTTCTCCGCGGGGCCTTCCGTTGTAAAGGGGGTCGAGAGCGAGGTACCGGATGACACGCAAGGCGGAATTTGACATCGATCCCCTGTTCCTGGAGCGCTGGTCCCCCCGCGCGATGAGCGGCGAGCCCGTGGCGGAGGCGGACCTGCGGCGGCTCTTCGAGGCGGCCCGCTGGGCGCCGTCGTCGGGGAACGGCCAGCCCTGGCGCCTCGTCTACGCCCGCGCCGGTACGCCGGATTTCGACCGCTTCTTCGATCTGCTGGTGGAAGGGAACCGCCCCTGGTGCGCCCGGGCCGGGGCGCTGATCCTGCTGGCGGCGAAGACCACCAGCGACCAGGGGAACCCGGCGCCCTCGGCGCCCTTCGACGCGGGCGCCGCCTGGATGGCCCTGGCGCTCCAGGGGACGAGGATGGGGCTGGTGATCCACGCGATGGGCGGCTACGACGCCGAGCGGAGCAAGGTCGTGGCGGGCCTCCCGCCGGACGTCGTCCCTTGCTGCATGATCGCCGTGGGCCACCCGGGCTCCGTGGACGACCTGCCGGAGCGCTACCGCCCCCGCGAGCAGCCGAACGACCGCAAGCCCCAGGCGATGTTTGTCTCCGAGGGCAAGTACGGCGCGAATTCCTGAGGCGAGGAGAATCCCCTTCGACTTCCGACAGGTTCCTTCACGGGTCTGGCTGGAAGCTCCGGATCAGCGACAGCAGGAGCGCCGGGTCGACGGGTTTGTCCAGGGTGCGGTTGGGCATGGACCGGAGGAAATCCCGGGTACGCTGGGAGAAGGCGCCGCCGGTGAGGAACACGATGCGCTGCTCCACCCCGGGGCGCGCCCTCCTCACCGCCTCGTGCACGTCGACCCCGCCGATGTCCGGCATCATCAGGTCGCACAGGATGAGCTGGAAGCGCTGGTCCCGCAGCAGCACCTCGATGGCCTGGCGCCCGCTCGTCACGTGCTCCACGTCGGCCTCCTCGCGCAGCAGCGTGCGGAGCGCCTCGGCCACGTGGGGCTCGTCCTCCACCAGCAGCACCCGCGGGCGCGCGCCCACCCGCGACGGCGGCGGGATCGACGTGATCGGCCGCGGGGGGCGCTCGGCGCCGGACACCCGGAGCCGCAGCAGGGCGCTCGTCCCGTCCGCCACCAGCTGCCCCCCGAAGGAGGCCACGCGGGCCTGGAACCTGAGGAACTCCGGGTCTTCTTTCAGCTCTCTCCGGGCGCTGGAGCCGGTCATGGCGATCTGGACCTCGACGGAGCTCGCGTCCGGTTGCTCCAGACGGATCTCGAGGACGTGTTCTGCGGCGCTCCCCTCCTCGATCTGCTGGAGCACCAGCAGCAGCAGGCCCACGAAGGTCTGCCCCAGCTCCGCCTCGTTGGCGTCCACGTCCGCCACCTCGTGCAGCTCGAGCTGGAGTCGGGCCTTATGGCGCAGGCTGTTCCGCGTCAGCGCGAAGGAGAGCTCCAGGAGGCGGCGGGGATCGACGGGGCCGATCCCGTCCCCTGCCCGGGAGAACGCTCGCAGATCCCGCACGATGGCGGAGAGCCGCTCCGCCCCTTCGCGCGCCACCTGGAGCGCCTCGAACGCCTGCTCCGCGGTCGCGCGGGTCTCCTCCTCGGAGGTGACCTCTCGCCTCAATTTGACCAGCGCCCGCTCCAGGAAATCCAGGTTCAGGGACAGGTACGTGAGCGGGTTGTTCAGCTCGTGGGCCAGCCCCGCCGTGATGGACGCCAAACGGCCCGCCCGCCGCGGCCTCCCGGGGAGCTCTGCCTCCTGGCTCGGCGCCCAGAACAGCGTCCCCGCGTCGCCCCCGAGGGTCACCTCGATCTCGGCCATCTCCACGTGCGCGGTGGCTCCATCCCGCCGCAGCAGCGCCAGCAGCGCCCTCCCCTGGCTTCGCCCCTGGGGCGGAGCCCCGACCAGCAACGCCCGGCTTGCCGCCCCCACCAGCGCCGAGGGGGTCTCGTAGCCCAGCCAGGCCGCCAGCGCCCCGCTCACGAAGGCGACGCGCCCCCCGGAGATCACGAACGACCAGCCCGGTAGCTCCGCCAGCCTCAGGGTGGCCTGCGGTGGCCCCCCGGGGTGCAGCGGCGAGCCCATGGCCAGATGCACCGTGAGGTGATCAGGATCCTCCCCATAACTTCCCATGCCCTCAGTATGGCTCAATCTGCACCGTCTGTGTACCCCGCCTTGCTCGCTGCGCTCCGGGCCTCGACCAACAGCCCTCCGGCGTCGACCCGGCTCGCTCCCCGCGCCACCTCGACCGGGGGCTCACCACGCTCCAGAGCCTCGCGGGCCTCTCCGGAGCCGGTCAGGAGGTCAAAGGCCGGGATATCGTCGATGAACTCGTACAGATCCGTGCGAAACGCGAAGGCGCCCGGGTGCATTTCCCGGGCGAAGCCGATCAGCGCCAGGTAGGTCGCGTAGGGGAGAAACCGGAGGCGATCGACAGGGTGAATCTGGACCCCTCCGCAGAGCTGCCCGGCGAACTTGTGGAAGGTGGGGCAGAAGGTGATCGGCCGGGCCACGAACCCCGGGAACCCGCAGCCGTTGAGCCGTTCTGCCAGGCGCTTGCCGTCGAGCCAGGGGGCCCCGACCAGCTCGAAGGGGCGGGTGGTGCCGCGGCCTTCCGAGAGGTTGGTGCCTTCGAGCAGGCAGCCACCGGGGTAGACCAGCGCGGTGTCGAGGGTCGGCATGTTGGGGGAGGTCGGCACGAAGGGGCGATCCCAGCCCCAGCCGTCGTCGCTGGCGCCCCGGGTCTCCACCAGGGAGAGCGCGCCGTTGGGGCCCAGGGGGAGGCCATCCCGGGCCAGGAAGAGGGCAACGATCTCCCCGATGGTCAGCCCGTGGCGCACCGGCAAGGGCTCCAGGCCGACGAAGGAGCGGATCCGGTTCTCCCGGCCCTCGACGGCGCGGCCCAGGGGGTTGGGGCGATCGAGCAGCAGGACGTGGACTCCCTTGCGCGCCGCCGCCCTGGCCGCCAGCAGGGCGGTCCAGACGAAGGTGTAGTAGCGGGCCCCCACGTCCGCGAGGTCGATCAGCAGGACGTCGATCAGCGACAGGTGCTCGTCCCTGGGGGAGAGGGAGTCGAAGGTGTCGCCGTAGAGGCTCACCACCGGGGCGCCGGTGAGCGGGTGGCGCGCGTCGGCGACGCTCTCCATGTACTGGGCTTCGCCCCCGTAGCCGTGCTCGGGGCCGAAGAACACCCGGGGCTGGATCCCGAGGTCGTCGAGCACCACGGAGGCGTGCCGCAGGCCGCGATCCACGCTGGCGGGGTGGGCCAGCAGCCCGACCCGTGCGCCCCGGAGCCTCGCCAGGGGGGCGCCCCCCCGAGGCAGCCGATCGAGGCCGACGTCCATGGTCATTTGACCTCGATCAGCTCGATGTCGAAGAGCAGCGTCGCCTTCCCGGGGATCTTCGGCGGGCTCCCCCGCTCGCCGTAGCCCAGCTCGTGGGGGATGGTCAGCTTGCGCTTGCCGCCGACCTTCATGCCCACGACGCCCTGGTCCCACCCCTTGATCACCATGCCCTTGCCGATGGTGAACTCGAAGGGCTCCTTCCTGTCCAGGGAGCTGTCGAACTTGGTGCCGTTCTTGAGCGTGCCCGTGTAGTGCACCTTGACGGTGCTCCCTTCTTTGGCCTCCGCGCCGGTGCCCGGGGAGACGTCCTCGATCTTGAACTCATCCTTCACCGCGGCGGGCCGCACCCGCGGGGTGGAGTCGGGCTCGGGAGGCGCTTTGTTGCAGGCCCCGAGGCTCGCCGCGCACAGGGTCAGAAGGAGCCAGGCAAGAGGTCGCATGGGCCCGCGTTGTGGCACACCCCCGGACCCCTTGTAAACCTTTCCCGTCCCTGTAACCCGCCCCGCGCCACGACCCACGCGGCGTCCTCGGCGCTGAGCTTGTCCCTCGCCACGCACGCCCGCCGCAGAACCGGCAGCACCCGCGCGGGGTCGCAGGCGCAGATCCCTGCGCCCCACGCCGGGTTCGCCTCCACCACCGCCCAGCCCCGACCCCGGATGCGCCCCACGTCGACCACCGCCGCCGGAGGGATCGGGGTGCCCACGTCCAGGAGCAGCTCCTCCAGCAGCGCGGTGGCCTCCTCCTCCTCGCCGTGGAGCGCCCGCCACGCCCCGTCCTCCCCGCGGGCGATGTCGCCTTCGCGCACGTAGGGGGAGATCGTAGAGAGCTTTCGGCCAGCGACGAAGGCGCGGTACTCGACCTCGAAGTGCACCGGCTCCGAGGCGAGGACGGGCGTCGAGGGGGGGAGGTGGGGCAGCGCCGGCAGCGCGGCGCCGGAGGCGTAGACCTTCGCGGGGAAGCACTTGTCGTCCGCTGGCTTGAGGAAGACTGGACCCGGCAGCGAGCGCGCCTCCGCCAGCGAGAGGAAGCTCAGCTCGCGGCGCAGGTAGCGCGAGGGGAGGCGGGTCAACCAGTCAAAGGTGGGCTCCAGCAAGGCGACGCCGAGGCGCTCCGCGGCCAGGATGGCCAGCAGCGGCTCATCGCTGAAGACCGGCTCGTCGAGCCGGAGGTCGCCCTCGATCCGCCAGCCGGTCAGCCGGTGGACATCCCAGCCGGCCTCGATGGCAGCGCGCCAGAGCGCGATGGAGTCGGGCGTGTAGCGCGGAGAGAGGACGAGCGTCGGCATGGTGGCTCCGGCGGTGGAGCTTACCCGCCCAGCAGGAAGCCCTCCACCGTCGCGTCCCGGCCCCCGACAGCCACCACGGCGCTGTCCGGGGAGAGCGTCGATGACCTCCGGAGCAAGGTACAGGCGGAGCAGGGGGGAGCCGCGCTCGGGGTCGCGCGAGCCGTGGTAGGGTGAGGGCATGGCGCGACACTTCAACACCACGGGGCCTTGCATCCCGGGGGAGCACTTCATGATCCCCCCGGGTCGCCGCCTCGTCCGTGTCCTCGAGCTCATCGAGCAGAAGAAGTACTTCGTCCTGCGCGCCGGCAGGCAGACCGGAAAGACCACGTCGGCGCAGTGGCTCGTGCGCCACCTCAACAGGACCGGCCGGTACAACGCCCTCTGGGTCGACCTCCAACCCGCTCGCGAACGCCAGGACCCGACCGCGGCCTTCCCCCTCCTTTTCGACGCGTTTCGCCTGGCACTCCCGGGCTCTTCCGCCTTGCCCTCGCCCCCGCGAGAGCTGACCTCCGAATGGCTCAAGCTCCCGGAGTCTTCGCTGATCCATCTGTTCTCGTGGCTCTGCCAGCAGAGCAAGAAGCCGCTGGTGCTGTTCCTCGACGAGGCCGACGGCCTCGTTGGCCGCGCCATGGTCTCCTTCCTCACCCAGCTCCGCGCCCTCTACGTCGCTCGCTCCCAGTCCCCTGCCCCTCACGCCCTCGTGCTGGTCGGTCAGCGCGCCGTCCGCGATTACATCCTCTCCGAGGAGGAGCGACAGACCACCGCCTGGCTCGGCACCACCTCCCCCTTCAACATCACCGCCGAGACCCAGACGCTGGAACCCTTCACCGCCGCCGAGGTCAAGGAGCTTTACCTCAAGCACACGAGGGAGACCGGGCAGACCTGGAGCAAGAAGGCCACGGCGCTGGCCTACGAGCTGGGGCAAGGGCACCCCTGGTTGACCAACGCGCTCGCCGAGATCTGCGTCGAGAGGCTGGTGCGAGACCGGACGAAGCGCATCCAGAGCCAGGACATCGAGGCAGCGAAGGAGGCGATGATCCAGGAGCGTCGAACCCATATCGACTCGCTCATCGCGAGGCTGAGCGAGGACCGCGTGCGCCGCGTCCTGGAGCCCATGCTGATCGGGGAGTCGCTGCCGTTCACCAACATCGATACAGACCTCCAGTACGTCGCCGGTCTGGGCTTGATCCATCTACACCAGGGTCAGTGGCGCATCGCCAACCCGATCTATCGGGAGATCCTCCCCCGGGTCCTCAACTTTGCCGCCCAGACCTCGCTCCCTCACCAGACCGCCTGGTACGTGAAGCCGGATGGCAAGCTCGATCTCCCGAAGCTGATGGCATCCTGGCAGGAGTTCTGGCGCGAAGACGGCCACCTCGCCGCCGAGGGATTTCGCTACAAGGAGGCCGGCCCCCACCTCATGCTCATGGCCTTCCTCCAGCGTGTCATCAACGGCGGCGGCCGCATCGACCGCGAGTACGCCCTGGGAAAAGGCGCCCTCGACCTGCTCATCACCTGGAAGGGCGAGCGGCACCTCATCGAGGTCAAGGTGCGGCGCGATGAGCGAAGCGAGAAGAAGGCGGTGGTCCAGGTGGAGCGGTACCTGGAAGGGGCCGGGATGAAGGAAGGGTGGGTGGTGCTGTTCGATTTGAGGAAGACGGTGAGCTGGAAGAAGAAGCTGTTCTGGCGGAAGGCGCGGCGCCCAGGGAAGACCGTGACCATCATCGGTTGCTGAGCCCTGGGCGACCACCGCCTGGGGGCTTACACGCCTCACCCGGAGCGTGGCGGCAGCAGGAAGCCCTCCACCGTCGCGTCCCAGCCCCCGGCGGCCACCACGGCGCCGTCCGGGGAGAGCGCCAGGGCCTCCACCCCGCCGGACGCCTGGAGCTGGGCCTGCTCCGAAAAGTCCGCCGCGTAGACTTCCACGCGCCCGTTCCCGAAGCCCACGGCGAAGATGCGCTGGTCCGGGGTCGCCGCGAAGGAGGTGGCCCAGGGGAAGGTTCGCTCCTCCTCCGCCACGCCCGCCCGGATCCGCCGCACCCGCAGCACGTCGTCGCCCCATCGAACCTGGAGTCCGTCCCGGACGAAATCGGTCCACCGCCCGGACGCCACGGTCGCCTCGGGCCCCGGGGGCTCGCCCGGGCGCTCCGGGAGCGGCACCAGCCGCACCGCGTCCTCTCCCCCGAGCGCCAGCGTGGTTCCGTCCGGGGAGAGCTGCACCCAGCCGTTGATGTCCTTCACGGGGATCTTCGCCAGCTCCACGGCCCGGTCCAGATCCCACACCACCGCATGCTCGGGGGGGACGAACATCAGCCCCCCCGGGTAGAGGAAGCTCAGCGTCGCCGCCCGCGAACCGGCGGTGTCCGACGAGAACGCCTCGATCCGGAGGCAGGGATCCTGATCGATGCTCCGCGTAACGGCCCCGGAGCTGGCGTCCCAGACGACGATCCGGTGGCCAGCGCTCCCGACGAGGCGCCCCCCGTCCGGCGTCCACCGGAGCCAGGCGTCGATCGCGCTCCGAAAACTGCTCCGCGGCGAGGGGCAGCCCACCAGGCGACCGGTCGTGGTCATGTCAGACCCATCCAGGATCCACGCTTCACCTCCTGCGGTCACCAGGAGGCGCCCACCGTCGGGGGAGAAGGCGAGCTGCTGCACCTTGCCCACCGGGTCCTCCGGGTGAAGCAGCGCGCCGCTCTCCACGTCCGCGAGGAAGACCCGGCCCAGCGCCAGGTCGCCCAGGGCCACGGAGCGCCCGTCGGGGGCCAGCGCCGCCTGGCCGAACCCCGGGAAGGAGCGGATCAGGCCGCCGTCGCGGTCGAGGATGTCGACGGTGTGGTCGTGGGGGACGGCGATCCGCCCCGAGGCGAGGGAGATCGAGGGCGAGCCGAGGCTCTGGTCCGGGTAACGGAGGAGCGCGGAGGGGTGGCCAGGCCAGTCGATCCGGAGCTGGTAGCCCGCCCGGTCGACGACGACGGGAGGGAGGGGCGGATCGTCGGGGAGAGGCCCCCGGTCGGGAAGATCGCCGGAGGTGAGGTCCGCGACGGTGACGCGCCCGTCGCCGGATCGCAGGAGGAGCAGCGCCCGGTCGTCGTCGAACCAGGCGTCCGCCAGGCGACGGAAGCCAGGGAACGCGCGGAGCAGCGAGCCGTCCTCGCGCCTCCAGACGAAGACGTTGCTGTGGCCCATGGCGGCGACGTGGCGAGGGGAGAGCGCGAGGGTCGCGTTCAGGGTCTCGTCGATCCAGAAGCGACGCGTCCCCCAGCGCCAGCGCGGCGCTCGTGGCTCCTCCCCCGGCGAGGTCGTCACAGGCGCTCGAAGTTGGGCAGGTCGCCCACCAGGGGGCGGCAGTAGTCAAGGAACGCCTGGGAGACGTCGTGGGTGCCGTCGAGGAATTCCGGGGGCAGGTGGCGGGTCTTGGCGGCGATATCCCGGAGCTCGACCCGCTCGAAGGCGGAGGCGTAGGGATCACCGTCGTACCCCTTTCCGGTGCGGAGGATGGCGACGGAGCCGCTGGTGTGGCCCTGGAGGGCGTAGACGGCGGCCTGACGGCCAGCGCGGCGGGCCTCGATCCGGTCGACGACGGAGGCGTCGGGCCAGCAGCGCTGGATGTAGCCGAAGGTGTCGGCGCGGACGCGGGGGGGCTTGCCGCCGGCGGGGGTGAGGCGGGCCTTGAGGAAGTCGGCAAGCTGGTCGCCGAGGGCGCCGGAGCCGGAGAGCTGGGCGTTGCCGTGGGCGTCGACCTGGGCGTTCTTGATGAGGGTGGCGCCGATGGACGTGCCATCCTTGTCCTGGATGCCCTCGCTGACGGCGATGTGGCAGCGGCCCTTTTTGGCGTAGACCTCCTCGACCTCGCCGACGAAGCGCTCGATGTCGAAGGGGACCTCGGGCACGTAGATGAGCTGGGGTCCGTCGGTGGTGGCGTCCCGGTCGCTGCGGCGGGCGAGGGCGCTGGCGGCGGTGAGGAAGCCCGCGTGGCGGCCCATGATGACGTTGATCTTGATCCCGGGGAGGGACACGTTATCGAGGAAGTCGGCCATGCAGGCCATGGCGACGAAGCGCGCCGCCGAGGGGAAGCCGGGGGTGTGGTCGTTCTTGACGAGGTCGTTGTCCACGGTCTTCGGGACGTGGAAGCAGCACATCTCGTAGCCCGCGGAGGCCGCCATCTCGCTGACGATACGGCAGGTGTCGGACGAGTCGTTGCCGCCGATGTAGAAGAAGTACCGGATGTCGTGGCGGCGGCAGGCGGCGAGGATCTTCTCGCAGTAGGCGGTGTCCGGTTTGTCCCGGGTCGAGGCGAGCGCTGCGGACGGGGTCATCGCCAGGAGATCCAGCCGGTCCTGATGCAGCGCGCCAAGGTCGACGAGTTCATCGCGGGTGAGGCCCCGGACGCCGTTGCGCATGCCGAAGATGGTGCCCACCGCGCCGACCGCCTGGAGTCCGCCGCGGAGCCCCTCGATGACGCCGACGAGGGACTGGTTGATCACGGCGGTGGGGCCGCCCGACTGACCGATCACCGCGTTGCCCTTGATCCGATCGCTGGCCATGTAGTCCTCCTTGGGAGGGCGCATCTTACGCACCGCCCCCCCCAACGTCAGCATCGCCGGTTGCGCGCGATGGCGCTACGCTGTCTCCTGGAATCCGGTTCCCCCATGAGAACAGACCTTTTTCGCGCGCTTGCTGCCGCTACCCTGACGCTGGGGCTGCTCACCACGATGCCCCGGTGTGGCTTCCCGGAGAAGGAGTTTGACGACGCCAAGTACCAGCTGCTGGCGACCGGGGGCGCCGCAGGGGGGCCGGGTGGCTCGGGGGGAACGGGTGGCTCCTTGGCGGGGACCGGCGGCGCGGGGGCGGGCGGCGACGGTGGGGCGGGGAG